>NZ_JAIQDF010000010.1:0-421953 GCF_020037055.1 Myxococcus sp. AS-1-15
CTCCCGAAGTCCTCAGCGCCGCCCAGTGGCTTCCGCTGCTTTCTTCCGGAGGGGCGCGGCTTCTACCTCTTCGCCGCGTCCCGGATCAACCTATTTGGTCAGATCCGTTTGATTCTTTTCGTCCGCCCCGGTGGGCTGCTGCGTTCACCGGTTCGTCGAGGGGCGCGGCTTCTATCACCACCGCGTTCCAGGTCAACAACCTTCGTCGACCTTTTTCTTCCCCCGTTGTTCGTTTCCCCAGGGCCGGAGCGCCAGGGCGACGAGCAGGGGTCCAGTTACTACCTCGTCACATCCCGTCCGTCAAATACCGGATGATCCACCCGGCGGATTTTCCGGCCCGGTCCATTGGGGGAACCCGGGAGGCCCTTGCGCCCCATCCCCGAATCGTCCGGCTCGTCGCTCCGGCTGCCCCTCGACGGGTCAGCTCTCCTTCTGACGGGCCTTCGACTTCTGGAGCTTCTTCATCTTGTCCAGGATGAGGGTGCGCTTGAGCGAGGACAGGTGGTCCACGAAGACGTGGCCATCCAGGTGGTCGATTTCGTGCTGGAGGATGTGGGCGATGCGGCCCTCCGCCTCCAGCTCGTGCCACTCCCCCGTCCGGTCCTGGTAGCGGACCTTGACCTTGTGGAAGCGCGGGCACTTCTCCCACTCCCGGGGAACCGAAAGGCACCCCTCCTCCAGCTTCACGGGCTCCTTCTTCTCCAGCACCTGGGGATTGACGATTTCGAAGGACGTCCCGTCCTCCCGCCCCACCAGCGCCACCCGAAGAGGCTCGCCCACCTGGTTGGCGGCGATGCCGATGCCCTCGGCTTCCTTCATGGACTCGGCCATCTGCTCCAGGAGCGTCTGGAGGGCGGGGCCGAAGTCCGTCACGGGCTTCGTGGGAGTGGTCAGGACCTTGTTGGGCCAGATAACGATTTCGCGAGCCATGGGCGCAATCTGCCATGTGCGCCCCACCTTCGCCGCGCCATTCCGCATGTCCCTGGAATGATGGACCCTGGCCAGGCCCCAGCGCCCCATCCGTCGGGGCCCCCGCCCCGTCGGAGGCCCGCCTCCCAGCGCGGAGGTCCCCAGGTCTGCTAGACCTCGGCGCCATGCACCCGCACGCTCAGCTCCTCAACGACTTCTACTCGGCGTTCCAGCGCCGCGACGCCCAGGCCATGAACGCCTGCTACCACCCGGATGTGGAGTTCACCGATGAGGTCTTCGTCGGACTGCGCCACGCGGGCACCACCTCCATGTGGAGCATGCTCTGCGAGCGGGGCAAGGACCTGGAGCTCACCTTCCGCGACATCCAGGCCGATGACCGCTCCGGCCGCGCCCACTGGGATGCGAACTACACCTTCTCCACCACCGGCCGGAAGGTCCTCAACCGCATCGACGCGGAGTTCGAGTTCCGCGACGGCAAGATTGTCCGCCACCGTGACCGCTTCGACTTCTGGGCCTGGTCACGACAGGCGCTCGGCCCCGCGGGACTGGTGCTCGGATGGACGCCCCTCCTGCGAAACCAGGTCCGCGCCCAGGCCCGGAAGACGCTCGACAAGTACATGCGCGAGCGGGGCACCGCCGCTCCCTGAGCAGCCCACCTCACCGGCCCCGCTCCGGCGCGCCGCTCGACCCAGGGCGCGCCTCACACCGCCGGTGGCCTCAGGGGCGTGACGTCGGGCGCCACCCACGCCGTCCTCGCCTCGGCGGAGTCGAGCGTCTGCTTCCGGTAGTGCCTCGCCAGGAGCGTCGCGTCCAGCAGGTGCGGATTCTCCTCCAGCAACTGCTCGAGCGACCGGGCCTCGGGGGTGAGCTCCATCGCCACCTGGACCAGCTCCATCCACGCCCGGGTGAGCGTCTCATGGTACTTGCCCGTGGCTCCAAGCGCGGCCGCATAGCGCTGGATGAGCGCTCGCACCCGTTGGAGTCCACGGTCGAACCCCTGCTCCTCGCGCAGGCAGCTCCAGGCCAACCTCAGGTGCTCGCGGTGCCCGAACCGCTCGCCCGGATACGTGGCCGAGGCCACCGCCGCCACGAAGGCCGCGTCCTCCAGCTGATTCCAATCCTCGCTCATGTCGACCGGGTCCTCGTCCGCATTCGCCTCGGGCTCTCGGACGGGTGCTCCTCCCGGTCGACCTCGGCGATGGCCTCGAGCCCCGCTCGCAAGCTCTCCACGTCCTCTTCTCCCAGCTGCCCCAGCACCACCGCCTCCAGGGCCTCCAGGCGCCGGTGCACCCGCGTCGCCAATGTCCGCCCCGGCCCCGTCAGGGAGACCTGGAACGAGCGCCGGTCCTCCGGCCGCGCCTCCCGCTTCACCAGCCGCTTCGCCTCCAACCGGTCCATGTAGCTGGTCAGCGTGGAGCGCTTGTGGCCGAAGGCCGCGTGCAGCTCGCTCAACGACGTGTCCCCCGCCTCCAACAGGTACGCCAGCAGGTGGGCCTCCCCCTGCGAGAGCCCCAGCGGCGGCGCCGCCCCCTCCAGGAACAGGCCGATGCGATGCGTGGCCCGGTGCACCTCGAGAACGAATCTGAGCCGCTTCATGATACTCGCGCAACAATCATTCCGTTTTCGGAATTTCCGAAATCGGAACGAATGTGCCTCCCGGTCCATGCCGGGGCCCGCAGAGGGTACACGGGGCACTCGAGCCGGGACGGCGCTCCCGGGCGCGGGGAGCCATCACCGCGGGAGGCTCCTCCGTGCTCCAGGACTCAGGGCGTGGGGGCCTTGGCTCCCGCCGCCTTGGGCGGTGAGCCCCGGTAGGCGAGGAGCGTGTAGTACGAGCCCGTCGCATACCCCGGCAGCTTCTTCGGGTTGAACGAGCTGGTGCTCGACACCGTGCCGCCCACGTAGCCCGCGGGCATCTCCACCAGCTTCAGCGCACACCCGGCGAGCACCAGGCCCGCGACGGGGACGTCGTTCGACACCACGTTGCAGGTGCCCGTGGCCGCGAAGGTCCCCTCCGGGAGGACGAAGCGCATGTGGGCCGGCACCTGGTTGCCCGGCGCCAGCGGCGTGCCCGGCGTGATTCGCAGACAGGCCGTGGCCATGCCCACGCTCTTCTGCCCCAGGTCCACCCACTTGCCATCCTGCTCGCGAGCGCGCGGCACGTAGATGCCCGCCCCCAGCTTCACCGTCGCCTCGAACGGCGCCGCCGCGCAGGCCGCCGCATCCGCGGGCTTCGTCGCGTCCTCCTGCGTGCGGAACTGGAAGACCTCCGACTCCGCCCGCGCCTCGAACGCACCCGCGAACATCAACGCCACCACTGCGTCGTGCCACCGCGCCATCGGCACCTCCGTCGAGAGTCCACCCTCCTAACGGCGCCCGGCCCTCCCGTCCGGGCGCGCCAGGACGGCTACTGCCAGGACAGCGTGTACTCAGCGTCGAGCGGCCCCGTCTTCTTGCCGCTCACCCGCACCTGCTTGCCACCGACGGCCTCGATGACCGCCTGGAGCACGCCCTCGTGATAGGCCGGCGTCATGAAGTCGCGCTTCATGGAGAAGACACCACTGGTGTCTCCCGTCCACGTCACGCCACGCTCACCGTAGCTCACCGCCGCCTTGTAGCCCGAGTGCAGGTTGCCCAACATGCGCTTCGGGCTGTTCGACGCCAGCAGGAGCAACGTCTTGCCCGCCGCGGAGGACAGGAAGTCCGTCGTCGCCTGCACGCCCATCCGCCGCAGCGCCGCGTCGAAGCCACCCAGCTTGGGCCCCATCACCTGCGCCGCCGTGAAGGCCAGCCTCAGGTACGCCTCCACCGGGTAGTTGAAGAAATCGACGTACTTCTTTTCTCCCGCAGCGGCGAGGCAACGCTGCACCGCGGCCTCGCCATCGAGCACCCTGACCGCGCCAAGTACGCCATTGAAAAACAGTCCTCGCGCGGTGTCGTCGCGCGTCGCCAACGAGACGCGCTCCTCCAGCTCTCGTGCGAGTTGGGGTTCGAGCACGTCCAACTTCAAAGCCATGTCTGCCATCAAACGGTGTCTCCATGGGGGGGAAGGAGGCACCCGAAGTCTACAGCCGAATGAGCTGCGCGCCGTAGTGGATGTTCGCGCCAACGGCCGCCACCAAAACGATGTCCCCTCCTCCGAGGCGAACCCGCCCGCACGCCAGGTCCTCGGCCAACAGGATGAGCATCCCCGCGGCCGACGTATTGCCATACAAGTCGACATTGCAGGCCACCGCCTCCGCGGGTAGCCCCGCGCGCGCCACGAACGCGTCCATCACCCGCTTGTTCGGTTGATGAAAGTAGTACCGCTTCACCTCACCCTTCAGGTCGGGTCGGGGACTCAACACCGCGTCCAGGCACTTCTGCATGTACTCCGGATAGCTGCGCGCCACGCGGAAGCCATCCACCACGAAGGCCATGTCCGCCGGACGCGAGCGCCCCGGCTGGTAGGGCAGCTTCAGCGTCCCGCCGCCCTTGCGGATGACCAGGTCCCCATGCGCGTTGCCGGAGAACGAGGCGAGGATGCCCGCACCTCCCGGCGCGTCCTCCTTCGTCTGGAGCACCACCGCGCCCGCCCCGTCTCCGAACACGTACATGGACAGATAGCCCTGCAGCGTCTTCGCCCGCCCGGGGCCCGGTGGCAGCTCGTCCTGGTACACTTCCCGGTTCACCAGCGGCGAGGTGAAGGCCGACGCCACCACCGCCACCGTGCGGAAGCGGCCCCCGTCCATCATCTTCTTCACCAGGTCCAACACGTACGTCGTGCCGCCGCAGCCATCGTCCACCAGCAGCGCGAACGCGTCCTCGCGCAGCCCCAGCCGCTGGTGCACCGCCATGGCGTCGTGGTTGAAGTGCGGCGCGTCCGGCGTGCACGTCACCACGAACAACGCGTCGAGCTGCTTCGCGTCCACGCCCGAGCTCTCGAGCGCCTTGCGCAGCGCCACCTCGCACATGTCCGTGTTCGTCGCGGGGTAGAAGTGGCCGTCGTCCTCCGGCGGAGGCACCGCGCGCCCCGTCGCCTCGTCGAAGTCCCACAAGAACCGCCGCTCACGGATGCCCAGCTTCTCCTCGATGCGCTCCGCCGGCCACCCGGGGATGGCCTTCGCGATGCGCGCGTTACTCACCCGCCGCGAAGGAACAAATGCTCCGGCACCGACGACACAGACATTGGGTGTCATTCCATGGCCTCGTTTTTTCACAGCCACGCCGGATGGGAGGGATTCCCTGGCCCACTGCATCGAGCAGGATTCACGCCAGATACGAAGCCCTTGAAATGACGGCCTCTCAACCCGGAAGCCGCTTCACTCTTGAAGAGCTTCATGGAGCCACGCGCGCTCAACCCACCGGATTTACAAGGAGGACCGTGATGCTTCAGAAATGAAGCGTCTTGCTGCGGAATTGAAGCAGCGCCGGCGATACATTGACTTCAGGTGCGGCGCCACTCCACTCGACGCGGCATCCCGGAGACCAGCAACGCCAGGGTTGCGAGTGATTGCGCACTCCGAGTGCCGAGACATCTTGGACCCATGGCACTGGACACGCCAGGGCCTCCTGGGGTTCCCGGCGGAGGCCCGGGGATTTCCCGGATACTTCCCGGGGCGCGTGGGAGCATGCCAGTGTGCGCCTCCGAAAGGCGTCGCGGGACCGCGCACTCCCAGAGCGGAGGCCCGGTCGACGAATGGGTCGTGCCCTCGCTCGAGTCCCTCCCCCGCCGCTGGCAGCCCGTCCTCCGGCTGGTGCTCTTCACGGCCGCGTATGCACTGGGGGCACGGCTGGGCGCGGTGCTGGCGTTTCCTCCCGAGCACGTCTCCGCCATGTGGCCCCCCAGCGGCGTGGCGCTCGCGGGGCTGCTGCTCACCCGGCACCGCGAGTGGCCCGCGCTCGTGCTGGCCGCCATCCTGGTCGAGCCCTTCGCCGTGGGCGCCTCACACGGGCCCGTCACGTCCACCGGGTTCGTCATCGCCGCGGGCAACCTGCTGGAGGCCATGGTGGGGGCGCTGCTGCTGCGCCGGGTGGTCCGCTTCCACCCGTCGATGGACCGCGTGCGCGACGTGCTGGGGCTGGTGGGGCTGGGCGCCCTGGGCGCCACCCTGCTCAGCGCGAGCCTGGGCATGAGCATGCTGCTGTCCGCGCAGCGCCTGGCCCCCGCGGACTTCTGGCCCGCGTGGCGCGTGTTCTGGGTGGGCAACGCCATGGGCGTGCTGCTCGTCGCGCCCCTGCTGCTCACCTGGACCGCGCGAGGGACCAGCGGCTGGAACCGGCAGCGACGACTGGAGCTGGTGGCGCTCCTGCTGCTGCTCGGCGTGGCCACCCACTGGGTGTTCCGCATGCCGCCGTCAGCCGCGCCTCCGGCCACCTTCCATCCAGTGACGTACCTGACGTTCCCCTTCCTGCTGTGGGCCGCGCTGCGCTTCGAGGCCCGGGGCATCACCATGGCCGCCGCGGTGATGTCCTCGGTGTCCCTGCTGCACACCGCCCTGGGCAACGGCCCGTTCGCCCAGTTCGCGTGGCACAACGACAGCCTCACCTTCCTCCAGTCCTTCCTCGCCGTGGCCAGCGTGTCCGGACTGCTGCTCGCCAGCGCCCTCAGCGAGCGGCGCCGCGCCCAGGAGGAGGTCAGCCACCTCAACCAGGAGCTGCGACAGTCGCTGCAGACGCTCGCCGCCACCCAGGCCACCCTGGTGCAACGCGAGCGCATGGCCGCGCTCGGCGAGCTGAGCGCCACCGTGGCCCACGAGGTCCGCAATCCGCTGGGCGCCATCTCCAACGCGCTCGCCGCCATCCGACGCCTGACGCCCCAGATGGCCACCGGCCCCACCGGCTCCCTGATGGACATCATGGACGAGGAGGTCGAACGGCTGGCCCTGCTCGTCAATGACCTGCTCGACTTCACCCGCCCCGTCGAGCCCCGGCTGCGCAGCCAGTCACTCGGCCCCGTGGTGGAGGGCGCGCTCGTGGCGTCGCTGCGCTCGGGGGCCTCGGGCATCAACGTGTCGCGAGATCTGGACGAGTCCCTGCCGCCCATCGCGCTCGACGCGCACCTGCTCCACGTGGCGCTCACCAACCTGTTCACCAACGCCGTGCAGGCCATGCCTGCTGGTGGCAGCCTGGTCACCCGCATCGAGACGGATGTGCGCTCAGGCACGCCGCACGCCCGGCTCACCATCTCCGACACCGGTCATGGGATGACGGACGAGCTGCAACAGCGCATCTTCGAGCCGTTCTTCACCACGCGCGCCAGCGGCACCGGGCTGGGGCTCGCCATCGTCCGACGCATCGTCGACGGACACCACGGCGAGGTCATCGTCCACAGCACCGTCGGACAGGGCACCACCTTCACCGTGTGGTTGCCCTATGCCGGGGAGACTCGCGCCGTGGCTTGAGGGTGCGGCGCTCGGGGCGGTCGACCTCACGCCTCCTGGGTTGCTTCACACGGGCACCGCGCTCGACGGTGCCCGCGAGGACCGCTCGACGCTCAGAACGGGATGTTGTCGTCGTCGTTGGGCGGCGGGACGTCGTCCTGGTAGCCACCACCACCGCGGCCACCGTAGCTGTCGCCACCACCGCGACCGCCACCATAGCCGCCGCCCTCGTTGCCACCGCCGCCGCCCTGCTGACGCGCCATCTCCGCCTCGATGGCGGAGAGCAGCTGGCGCTCCTTGTCGTGCCAGCGCGACTTGCTCGGGTCGTTCAGCGAACGACGCGCGCCATTCGCGTAGAACTCCAGGTCCTGCATGCTCGCTCCCGCGACGGGCGCGCCCTTGCTGCGGCCGTAGTTCGGGAACACCATTCCGTCCCCGCCACCGCCGCCACCACCCGCGCTCGGCGCAGACCGACGGGGCGCCGCGGAGGCCGCGTCCGGCGTCGAGCCGATGGACAACTCTCCCATCCGCAGCGTGAAGCCTTCCTCGCTCCTGAACGCCGTGCCCACGCGCACCTGCTCCACGCGACCATCGGGGCGCCGCACCGCCACCGTGACTGGATAGCCTTGCTCACTCATGGCGCCCGAATCCCATCCCTCCCCCCAACCTGTCAACGGCGGCGAAATCGCCCTGTCCGCCAGCCACATGCCCGCCTGGTGAACGCCCTCCCACCTCCGCGTCCCAGGCACCTGCTCGCCGGCTGAACACCCCTCCGCGCGCACCTCGGACTCCATGCTCGGACCGGGGACCGCAGCCGTTCCGAAGGACCTCGGTCTCACGTCGCCACCGTCCCCGCGGCCGTCGCGAGCGCGCCCCTGCTCAGGTTTCGTGGAGACAGGCTCGGGGCGGTGCCCACGTGGAGGGGAGTCCCCCCGGAGTCAGCGCCTCCGCGGGCTTCGAGAAGCTCGACACATCGTGCGCCCGGAAGCAGCCGTGCTCGCGCCGACCTGGGGCCACTGGGGCGAGGGCGACGCGCGCCTTTCACCCTGCTCTCAAGACTCGGGCTTCTCGCCCTGGCATCCCGGGCCGTGACGAGGTCGGGGCGCGCCACGCTCGTCCCGCCGCGGCGCGTGCGAGCATTCCGCGCACGGGATTCAGGGCACCCGGGCTCGGCCTTCTGCCCTGGCCTCCTTGGCCGTGACGAGGTCGGGCGGTCCACGCTCGTCCCGCCGCGGCGCGTGTGCGCATTCCGCGCTCGGGATATGGGGCGCCCGGCTCGGGCTCATCGCCCTCGCTGCCGCTGGCACGCTCGGGACACACGGCTCGCATGGCGGCTCATCCGAAGAGCCGCTCGATGCCGTGAAACAAGGCTCCCCTCTCGAGGAGCCCGGTCACCGGGAGCTTGTGTGGGAGCCGCGAGACATCCGCGGCGGGACTTCAGACCAGCGACGCCTGCGCGCCCCTGCCGCCCTTCTTGCGACCGCGCTTGCCCTTCGCCGGCTGGGCCTCACGCAGCGCCTTGCTCGCCGCACGGCCGCGCGGCAGCTTCACGTCCTGCACCGACTGCGGCTTCGCGTCATCCACCCACGCGGTGGGCCGACGGTCCGTGCGCATCAGGAGCCGCAGCTTCTGGTAGTGCGCCGAGCAGTAGCCCTTGGAACGGCTGGGGCGCTTGCACCCGATGATGGCGCACGAGCGGGAACCCTCCGCCACCCGGGCCCGCGTCGCCGCGCCCTTCGTCGCCACCAGCGGCAGCTCCACCTGCGCCGCCGGCTTGCGACCCGGCTTGCGGCCCCGCTTCGCCGCGGGCGCCGGCAACACCGACGACTGCCGCGCCGCCACCGGCCGCACACCGGCGACCGCACCCAGACGGCTCGTCAGCGGCGCCAACCGGAAGGTCACCGAGCGCAGCATGTCCAGGGCCTCGAGGCCCTCTTCCAACCGGCTCACCGCCTGCTGCAAGGGCACGAGCTGCGTCTGCAACTCGCGCCGGAACATCTCTCCAAGCTCATTCGCAATGGACATGTGACGGGAGGATATACGCCGTCCTGGGTTCCCGGCGGGAAATCCGCTGCACGGCACGCGCCAAGCGTCGCCTCCGAGCGGATTTCCGCCTCCGGACCCTCCACGAGGTCCTGCTCCGAGCGAAACCCTCCGACTCCAGGGCCTGGTGAAACGTCTCCCTGAAACAGTTTCAACCCTGGGCGCAGGTCAACGGCTCGGGCCGCGGCGTCACCGGGTCCACCTTGCGCACCGACGTCGGGAGCTCGAACAGCGAGGCCCCCGCCCTGGGGCAGCCCCCCGCCAACGACGCGAGCGCCCACACCAACAACACCGTCAGCACCACCGGGTGACCCACGACACGTGCCTCCTCAGGCTCGGATACCCACCCAGAACGCGGCGGACCGTATTCCTTGGCCTCCTGGGGATACGAACGAGCCTAGCCCAAGGGTCTGACCCGCCCTGGAGGGAGGGGGAGCGAGCGGCCCGGGTCCCCCGCGCGGCCACTCCGGATGTTAAAGGAGGCCCAACATGACCTTGGCCCCTCCTCCCGTCCGCTTCCGAGGCACTGACTCCTACCTCACCCACGAGGGCCTCCAGGCCGCCGTCAACTGTGCCCTCACGCTCCAGCGCCCCCTGTTGGTGAAGGGCGAGCCGGGCACCGGCAAGACGCTCCTGGCGGAGGCCATCGCCGAGGCCCTGGGCCTGAAGCTGCTCACCTGGCACGTCAAGAGCACCACGCGCGCCCAGGACGGCCTGTACATCTACGACACCGTGCAGCGCCTGTATGACTCGCGCTTCGGCGACGGGGACGTGAAGGACATCCGGCGATACATCCGCATGGGCCCCCTGGGCGAGGCCTTCGCGTCCCCCGAGCGCGTGGTGCTGCTCATCGACGAGGTGGACAAGGCGGACCTGGAGTTCCCCAATGACCTGCTCCACGAGCTGGACCGGATGCGCTTCCGCGTCACTGAAACCAACGACGAGGTGGCCGCGAAGCACCGCCCCATCGTGGTGATTACGTCCAACAACGAGAAGGAGCTGCCCGACGCGTTCCTGCGCCGGTGCGTGTTCCACTTCATCGACTTCCCGGACGCGGACCTCATGCGCCGCATCGTCGACGTGCACCACCCGGGGCTCGACGCCGCGCTCGCGGAGCAGGCCCTCAAGGTGTTCTACGAGCTGCGCGCCCTCTCCCGCCTGCGCAAGCGGCCCTCCACCAGCGAGCTCATCGACTGGATCACCGTGCTCAAGGCGCAGGGCGTGACGGACCTGAAGCTGGACGAGCAGCTTCCATTCCTCGGGGCGCTCCTGAAGAAGGAGCAGGACCTGGTCTCCGTGGCGGAGGCCTTCGGGCGCGGCCGGCGCACGCGCGCCTGAGCCAGGAGACGGCATGTTCCTGCCATTCTTCTACGAGCTGCGGCGACGAGGCGTGAAGGTGGGCGCGCAGGAGGCGCTCGCCCTGGCCGGCGCGCTGAAGGCGGGGCTGCACGACAGCAGCCTCGACGGCTTCTACCACGTGGGCCGCGCGCTCCTCGTCCACTCGGAGACGCAGCTGGATGCGTTCGACCAGGCGTTCCTCGCGCACTTCCAGGGCGTGGAGACCGCGGGCCTGGAGCTGACGCAGGAGCTGATGCAGTGGCTGGAGGACGCGCGCGAGCGACCCCAGCTCACGCCCGAGGAGCAGGCGCTGCTGGAGGCGCTGGACCCGGAGGAGATCCGCCGCCTGTTCGAGGAGCGCTTGCGCGAACAGAAGGAGCGCCACGACGGCGGCAACCGGTGGATCGGCACCGGCGGGACTTCACCGTTCGGGAACAATGGCTTCTCGCGCGGCGGCATGCGCGTGGGCGGCAAGGCCGGCGGCAAGCAGGGCATGGCGCTGATGCAGGCGGGGGCGCGCAAGTACGCGGGCTACCGCGATGACCTGGTGCTCGACACGCGGCAGCTGGCCGTGGCGCTGCGCAAGCTGCGCGCGTTCGCTCGCGAAGGCGCGGCGGAGGAATTGGACGTGGACGAGAGCATCTCCGCCACCGCGCGCAACGCGGGCGAGCTGGAGGTGGTGACGCGTCCTCCGCGCAGGCCCAACACGCGCGTGGTGCTGGCGATGGACGTGGGCGGCTCCATGGACCCGTACGCGGCCACCATGAGCCGGCTGTTCTCCGTGGCGAGCCAGGCGACGCACTTCAAGGAACTGCGAACGTATTACTTCCACAACTGCGTCTACGGAAAGCTCTACGCCACGCCGCAGCTCACCGGCGGCATGACGGTGCCGGAGCTGGTGGCGCAGGTGGGAAGACATCACAAGCTCATCATGGTGGGTGATGCCTCCATGGCCCCGTACGAGCTGGGCATCCGCACCGACGCGGAGGGGCGCTACAAGGCGGACGGGCTGGAGGGGCTGACGTGGCTGATGCAGCTGGCCCAGCACTTCGAGCGAAATGTCTGGCTCAACCCCGAGCCCATGGGCGCGTGGCGCACGGGCTCCATCGCCACCATCGCCCGCGTGTTCCCCATGTTCTCCCTCACCGTGGAGGGCCTGGGTGAGGCCGTGGCCCACCTGACACGGGGACGCACGGTGAAGGGCGCGATGGCGCGGCGCTGAAGTCCTCGGAGCCCCCAGCAAGGGCCAGAAAATCCAGGGGCTCGTGGACTGCCGGACGGCGAGCGGGCGGGCCTGGTCCTTTCGTGCGGCGCACCGGCGCGAGTTCCGGCATGGTGCGCCCCACGATTCGCCGGAAGCTCGAGGACCTTATGACCACCGATACGCAGGACCTGCTGAGCATCAACACCATCCGCACCCTCGCCATGGATGCGGTCCAGCAAGCCCACTCGGGTCACCCGGGGGCCCCCATGTCCCTGGCCCCCGTCGCCTACCAGCTCTGGCAACAGGAGCTCCGGTACGACCCGTCCCACCCCATCTGGCCGGACCGCGACCGCTTCATCCTCTCCAACGGCCACGCATCCATGCTCCTGTACGCCCTGCTCCACCTGGCAGGCGTCAAGCGCGTCACCCGCGACTACAAGGTCGAGGACGCCCTCAGCGTCTCGCTCGAGGACATCCAGAAGTTCCGCCAGCTCGACTCGTCCACCCCCGGCCACCCCGAGTACCGGTGGACCAGCGGCGTGGAGACGACGACGGGCCCCCTGGGCCAGGGCGTCGCCAACAGCGTGGGCATGGCCATCGCCAGCCGTTGGATGGGCGAGCACTTCAACAAGCCCGGCTTCGACCTGTTCACCCATGACGTCTACGCCATCTGCGGCGACGGAGACCTCATGGAAGGTGTCGCCTCCGAGGCCGCGTCCATCGCCGGCCACCTCAAGCTCGGCAACCTCTGCTGGCTCTACGACTCCAACCACATCTCCATCGACGGCAGCACCGACCTGGCCTTCACCGAGGACGTCGGCAAGCGCTTCGAGGGCTACGGCTGGCGCGTCCTCCACGTCCCCGACGCCAACGATTTGACGGTCCTGGGCGAGGCGCTCCACACCTTCAAGACGCTGCGCAACAACCAGCCCACCCTCATCATCGTCACCACCCAGATTGCCTTCGGCGCCCCCAAGCTCCAGGGCTCCTCCAAGGCCCACGGCGAGCCGCTCGGCGACGAGGAGATCAAGGGCACCAAGCGCAACTACGGCTGGCCCGAGGACGCGAAGTTCCTGGTCCCCGACGGCGTGCGCGAGCGCTTCCAGGAGCGCGTGGGCGCCCGCGGCAAGAAGCTGCGCGAGGCGTGGGACGCGCGCTTCGTCGAGTACCAGAAGCAGTTCCCCGAGCTCGCCGATGAGCTGGTGCGCATGCAGCGCCGCGAGGCCCCCAAGGGCTGGGACTCCGAGCTGCCCACCTTCCCCGCCGACGCCAAGGGCATGGCCACCCGCGAGTCCAGCGGCAAGGTGCTCAACGCCGTGGCGAAGAACCATCCGTGGCTCGTGGGCGGCTCGGCCGACCTGAACCCGTCCACGAAGACGTACATCACCACGTCCGAGTCCATGAAGCCCGGCGAGTTCAAGGGCCGCAACATCCACTTCGGCGTGCGCGAGCACGCGATGGGCTCCATCGTCAACGGCCTGTGCCTCAGCAAGGTGCGCGGCTACGGCGCCACGTTCCTCATCTTCAGTGAGTACGAGCGCCCCGCCATCCGCCTGTCCTCGCTGATGGAGCTGCCCGCGCTCCACATCTTCACCCACGACTCCATCGGCCTGGGCGAGGACGGCCCCACCCACCAGCCCGTGGAGCAGCTGGCCAGCCTGCGCGCGATTCCGGGCCTCATCGTCCTGCGCCCCGGCGACGCCAACGAAGTCGTGGAGGCGTGGCGGGTCATCGGCCAGCAGAAGAGCCACCCCGTGGTGCTGGTGCTCACGCGCCAGGCGGTGCCCACGCTGGACCGCACGAAGTACGGCGCGGCGTCGGGTGTGGCCAAGGGCGGCTACGTGCTGGCGGACGCGGCGGGCGGCAAGCCGGAGGTGGTGCTCATCGGCACGGGCAGCGAGGTGCAGCTGTGCCTGGACGCGCACGACAAGCTCACCGCCGAGGGCATCGCCTCGCGCGTGGTGAGCCTGCCCTCGTGGGAGCTGTTCGAGCAGCAGGCGCAGGAGTACCGCGACAGCGTGCTGCCGCCGAACGTGCGCGCCCGCGTCGCCGTGGAGAAGGGCGCCGCCTTCGGGTGGGAGCGCTGGGTGGGCTTCCAGGGCGGCATCGTCGCCATGCGCAGCTTCGGCGCGTCCGCGCCCATCAAGGCGCTCCAGCAGAAGTTCGGCTTCACCGTGGACAACGTGGTGAAGGTGGCTAAGGACACGCTCGCCAAGAACAAGGCGTGAGCCACCGCGCGCCCCACGCGCGCGCCTGAAGAAACGAAGGGCCCGGACCATCCCCCAACGGTCCGGGCCCTTCTTGCTTCTGTCCCTCGGTACCGCATCAAGAATGGGGCTCGGGCCATCCCCCAACAGTCCGAGCTTCCGCTGCCCCCCTTAAAGAGGGGCGCTCCCACAAGAAAAGGCTCCCGAACCATCCCCCAACGATTCGGGGAGCCCGAGGGCTGGCTCCCCCTATGTCGGAGCCGCCCGTTTCAAAGTCATCGCCAGGCCGCGCGGTGTTCGTGAATCAGGCGGCGATGATGCGCGGCGGGAGGACGGGCGTGCTGGCGCGCTCCATCTCCTTGAGCATCTTCTGGAACTCCGTGTTCGCGATGCCCGTCTCGCCCTTGGCCAGCGCGTCCGAGGCGTACTTCCCGTAGAGGTCCACGACCTTCTTCGCCTCGGGCGAGAGGCGGTCGTAGTTCTGCATCGCCCACTTCTGGAAGTCCGCGTGCTCCACGCCCGCACCCTGCCCGTCGAAGTCACCCGCGCCCTGGTTGATGGCGTCGGTCAGGTCCTTGCCGGAGATCTTCCCGCTCTTGCCGTCCAGGCCCTCGAGCGCGGTGCGCATGGTGTCGTCGCGGAAGGTCTTGTGCTGGGACGCCTCCTTCACCGCCGCGTCCAGCTCGGCCTTGTCGAGGCCACCGGTGCCCGACTTCATGGCGTGCTGCTGGAACGTCTCCAGCACCTTCTGCGCCTCGGGCGTCATGCGGTCCTTGTTCTTCTCCGCCCACTTCTGGACCTCGGCCAGCTCCTTGGGCGTGGCGCGGCCACCGTCGGACACACCCTTCTGGATGGCGCCCAGCATGTCCTCGCCGGAGATGGGGCCGCTCTCCTTGTCCAGCTCCCCCATCGCCTTCTTCGCGCTCACGTCACCGACGCTCTTGAAGTCCTTGAGCATCTTGTCCAGCTCGCCGCGCGACAGGTCCTTGTCCCCGGAGGCCATCGCCTTCTTGGCGTGCTTCTCGAACTTGCCCAGCACCTCCTTGGCCTCGGGCGACAGCTTGTCCTGGTTCTTCTTCGCCCAGTCCTGGAAGGCCTTGAGCTCGTCGCCGGTGTTGTTGTCGCGGTCCTTCACGCCGCGCTCGATGGCGCTCGACATCTGCTCACCGGAGATGGGCTTGGGCAGCGAGTCCAGCTTCGCCAGCTGCTTCTCGGCGCCCTTGTCGCCGATGCCCTTCATGTCCTTCATCATGTCGCGCCAGTCGCCGTCCTTGTGGCCGTTGGCCTGGCGCTCGGCGGCGAACTTGGAGAAGCGGTCCATCACCTGCTTCGCCTCGGGCGTGAGGCGGGCCTGGTTCTTCTCCGCCCACTCCGAGAACGCGCGGTACTCGCCTCGCGCCGCGTTGCCGTCACGGTCTCCCGTGCCACGACGGATGGCCTCGGTGAGCTGGTCCGCGGTGATGGGGCCCTTGGTCTTGTCCAGCTTGTTCGTCTCGCGCAGCGCCCCCGTGTCCAGCGGGCTCCACTCGTTCGGCAGCGGGCGGTTGGCGACCCCACCGCGTGAGGAGCCCGCGTCGAAGCTGTCGCCACCGGCGCGGCCGTTCTGGCCCTGCTGCTTCATCGCGTTGCGCAGCTCCTTGAGGAGCTTGTGCTCGCGCTCGAGGACTCGCTCGAGCTTGCCTTCGAGCTTCTCCAGCTTCGCCTCGGTGCGGTTGAGCTTCTGCAGCGCGGGCTTGAACGTGGTAGCGATGGCCATTTGGGGTCTCCGTCGTGTGCCGTGGTGAGCACCCCTATTGCGCGTCCCGTGCCACAGACGCCTACCTTCACTTCTTCTTTATTTTCAGGGAGTTACGGCGCACCTCGGTGAAGGTGGGGGGTGGTGACACCTGTCACCACCGGTGACAACAGTCACCAGCCGGAGGCCCATTGGGTGGTGACTGGAGTCACCGGATCCTCGCCCTGCCTGTCAAAGAGCCGCACCCGCCCCCGTGTCCCGGGACGCACAGGACATACGGACGACCCTCGAAAGCAGTTTCATGTGCCGGACAACGAGACCTGCTCACAGTCCGCCGCGAAGCTCCGACTCGCTCCACAGCGCGCCGTCCCGCTCACGCAGCAGGAACACGAGCCGGCCCTGGTGGAAGCCCCGCACCGGCGCCTCCGGGTCCGGGAACCCCGTGGGCAGACGCCAGTCCGGTGGGTTCGTGCCGATGAGCGGAATGGAGCGCTCGCGACGCAGCTCGCCGACCTCGTGGTCCGTGAGCGGACGCACTCGCGCCCAGGGGAGCAGCTCGCGGCCCGTGGCCAGCACCCGCGTTCCGGGCTCGGGGTCGGCCCAGGGGCCGATTCGTGTGCGGCGCAGCGTGGACAGGTGCGCGCCACAGCCGAGTGCTCGACCGAGGTCTCTCGCGAGGGAGCGCACGTAGTAGCCGCCCCGGCAGGTCAGCGTGAGGCGGCTGGTGCGCGGCAGGTCGTGCGAGAGCCAGCTCGCGGAGTGGAGGTACACGCGCGATGGAGGCAGCTCGACCACTTCACCCCGGTGTGCCTTGCGATACGCGGGCTCGCCGCCGACCTTCTTGGCGCTCGTGGCGGGCGGGACCTGCGCTCTCCAGCCGAGGAACGGGGCGAGCGCGGCGTCGAGCTTCTCGGGCGTCAGGGATGATGTGTCCCCCTGGGAGACGGGGCGGCCATGCAGGTCCCCCGTGTCCATCTCCGTGCCCCAGATGACGTCCGCTTCGTAGGTCTTGGGCACGGCGTGCAGCAGCTCGAACAGGCGCGTGGACTGTCCCACGAGGATGAGCAGCAGCCCTTCCGCGAACGGGTCCAGCGTGCCGCCGTGACACACCGGCACGCGCTTGCCGGGGACGGCCCGGGTCTCCTCGAGGAACGACTGCACCACCGAGAAGCTCGTGGGGCCCACCGGCTTGTGCACGCGATAGAGGCCCGGCGTCATGAAGCCACCCTGCACGGAGGATTGCGCTTGCGCGGAGTGAGGGCTGACACGCTCGGAGACCCGGGGAGGTGGGCAGCATCGCGCCTGCCGGTGGGGTGTGTCACCGGAGAACGGCGCCGCCGTGGACTGGGGCTATGCAAGGAAGTCGTGGGCGACCACGGAGCGCAGGTGCTGGAGCGCCACCGCGTGCGGGAGGGCCTGCATCAACACGTCTCTCGACCATCGTGCCACGGGGTTGCGGAGGTAACGGAGTGACCCGGCTCGCCGGCTCATGTCGGCGACGTGCTTCGTGCGGGGCCGGCGCGTGGCCTCATAGGCCCGCAGGGCTCCGCGCAAGTCGCCGCCTTCGCGCAGGTGCTTCGCCAGGACCAGCGCATCCTCGATGGCCTGACAGGCCCCCTGCGCCAGGTCGGTCACCATCGCGTGCGCGGAGTCTCCCAGCAGCGTGACGGGCCCTTCTCCCCAGCGCGACAGCGTCTCCAGGTCATGGATGTCCGTGCGGAGGATGTCCGACTCGCGCGTGGCCTGGACCAGGGACTCGACGGGCGCCATCCAGCCGCGCACGTGGCGCAGCACCGCTTCGCGATGGCCGCCCTCCTCGTCACGTCCACCCTCGGGGGCTCGGGCCATGAGGAACCAGTACATCCGCCACGTCCCCTCCGGACCCCGGCCGAGATGACAGATGCCGAAGCGGGTTCCCTGGCCGTAGAGCTCGAACTGACTGCCCTCGGGAATCATCTCCGTCGGGACAGTCACGATGCCGCGCCATGAGGTCCGACCGCTGTAGCGGACTCGCGACTCCGGGCGCAGTTGTTGGCGGATGACGGAGCGCAGGCCATCCGCTCCGACGAGGCAGTCGCCCCGCGCTTGCTGACCGTCCGCGAACTCGACGCGGACCTCGTCGCCCTCCACGTGGAAGCCCGTGCATGCCGCCGCCATCCGGACGTTCTCCGGTCCGAGCGCTCGCAACAGCACCTGCTGGAGGTCCGCGCGGAGCAGCGTCACCGTCGGCTGCCCCAACTCCTCGCAGAGCGCGTTCACGTCGAGTCGCGAGAGCACCTTGCCGTCCCACCGGTGCATCACCGTCTGTCGCCACCGGGCTCCCATTCGAGCCACCTCGTCGGACAGCCCCAAGAGAGAGAGGGCCCACATCGCGTTCGGCCAGAGGGAGAGCCCCGCACCGAGCGCCTGGTAGTCCTCGGCGCGCTCGTACACCTTCACCCGGAGCCCTGCTCGACGGAGCGCGAGGGCCGCGCACAGCCCACCCACGCCGCCACCCACGATGATGACTTCACGCGCTGGCACGAGCGACATGCCTCCTTCTCAGGAACGGTTCCGAAGCGGCTCGACTCTATCGCCCACGTGGACTTGTGGCTGGCCAGGACATCAGGCGCGCTGATTGACGGTGTCACTCACGGATGTGGGATGTCCGCGCGGGACTCGCGGCTGGTCATGGCCTCGGGCGCACGCACGGACTGATGGAGTGTCCACGAGCGCGGCGGGTGGAATGAGGAAGGGCTCACGCATCATCGTCGGGCTCGTCCTCATCATCCTCCGAACGTCCCTCCACCTGCGTGGCGCCGTCTTTCTTCACCAGGTACACGGGCTCGCAGCGAGTGGCGCTCGCCACGGTGCGCGCCAACAGTTCCGCGTGCGTCGTCACCCAGACCTGGGAGGTCTTCGACGCCTTCGCGAGCAGTCGGCCCAGTGGCTCCAGCAGGTCCGGGTGCAGGCTCGTCTCGGGCTCGTTGAGCGCGAGGAACGCGGGAGGACGCGGGCTGAGCAACGCGGCCAGCAGGCAGAGGTAGCGCAGCGTGCCGTCGGACAGCTCGGCCGCCGCCATGGGGCGACTCAGTCCGGGCATGTGCAGGAACAGGCTGAAGCGGCCCTCCTCCGAGCGGACATCGAGCCTGGCGCCCGGGAACGCATCGTCGATGCCTTGGTCCAGGGCTCGGTCGTCCCCGATGTCGAGGATGGTCATCAGCGCCGCCGCCAGGTCCGCGCCGTCATGCGCCAGCACCGGCGTCCTCACACCCACGCGAGGATGACGCATGGGCGCGTCCGGGTCCGTGCGGAAGTGATGGTAGAAGCGCCACGAGGCGAAGGTGCGCTGAACCTCCGACAACCGAGGGAAGCGGTGCGGCTCACCCAGTTGGTCCAGCACCGACTCCGCGCTCCAGAGGTGGGTGGGAAACACCACCCGCTTCCCATCGGCGTCCCGCATGAAGGCCGTGCGGTCCTTGCGCTCCATCAGCACCACCTTGCGCCCTCCGGAGAGAGCCCACAGGTGCTCCGTCTTCACCTCAGGGTCCAGGCGGAAGGGGTCCGGCATCTTCGGGACAGGAGGAACGATTCCGCAGGTCAGCTCGTACGCAAGCTCGCCCAGTTCCACCTGCACCGACAATCGCACGGGCTTCTTCGCCATGCGCGGCCCGGCCCATAGCACGCTCGGCGTCCCACCCTCCTCCGCGAGCGTCCGCGCCAGCCTTCCCTCCGCGGCCACCGACAGCAGATACAGCGCGCGGTACAGGTTCGTCTTGCCGCTCCCATTGGCGCCGACAATGACATTCATCGGCCCGAGTTCCATCGAGAGCCGGCGCACCGAGCGGTAACCCGATATCTGCAAACGCGTGATGGGCATCGAGCGCCCACCCTACCGCGCCCGCCTCACGCCGCAACCCGAACACTCCGCAGGGGCGGCTCGCACTTCGAAGTCGCGACACACCGCGCACATCCTCGCGCCACCCACCACCACGAGCCACTCGTGGCGCCGAGTCCACATCACGCGGCAATCACTTTCCCATCCATGCGCCATGCCCCTCGCACCGCGACGTATCCGCGGAAGGTCGCCACGCGCGACCTCTCCCCGGCCGAGGTCCACGGATGACTCACCCTCCCCGCTCACACCGACTCCTGACGTCCCTCTGTGTCCTCACCCTCGCCCTGTGCTCCGGCTGCGACGACGACGACAAGCCCCGCCGCGCGGCTCCTCCCGACGCGAGCGAGTCGTCCCAGGACGACGCGGGGACTCCCGACGCGGGCACGCCCTGGGACGGCACCGCCACCCCACTCGAGGAGCGCGGCAACTGGGTGGACCCGGGCCGCTCCTCCGCCTGCGACTTCGACACCGCCGACGCCTCCACCTCCCCGTGCCAGGAGCCGTCCCGCTTCGACGTGTCCTCGTGCGACCCCACCGCGCTCGCCGCCCTGGAGCAACACGGCATCTACATGGTCGACCTGCGCACCGAGCGCGCCCTCGGCGATGGCGGCACCCTGGCCACGGGCACCTTCACCTCGTTCCGACTCAGCGAGGACGGCACCCAGGACACGATGATGGGCCAGCCCCTCCTCACCCGCGACACGCGGGATGGCGGGTTCTCCCTCGTCTCGCGCACCGTGACGAACACCACCACCACGCTGAGGGGCTGCGACACGCTCGCGCCGGACCGCATCACCGGCTGCTTCGCCCGCTGCTTCGGCGCCGGCGCCATCCAGAAAGGGACCTTCACCGCCCACCGCGTCGCGAAGTGGTCCGGTGAACCCGAGTCCTCCGGCGGATTGACGCTCCTCTCCGAAACCCACGTCGCCACCGGTGAGCCCGTGGACGTGTACGTCGCCAAATCCCACGCCTACGTCGTCTCCATGCGACGCCACAGCCGCAACGGCGGTCTGTCCGTCTACGACGTCAGCGACCCTCGGCACCCCATCTTCAAGACCTCCATCAGCCTCCCGCAGGACAACCTGTGGAACGCCGCCTGGGCCCACGGGGACGCGCTCTACATCGCCAGCGCCGACTCGGGCACCGTCGTCTACGACATCTCCAACCCCGCCGCGCCCGGCTTCGTGCGCAACCTGCCCTCCGGCACCTACGGCGTGCACACCCTGCTCGTCGATGGCCAGCGGCTGTACGCGATGGCTCCGGAGAGCGGCACCTTCGTCTACGACGTGACGAACCCGCTCGACCCGGTGCTGCGCACCCTCATCTCCCTGCCCGAGCCGCTCTCCCTCGCCGGGCCCCACGACGCCTTCGCCCACCAGGGGCGCCTGTACATCAGCAACGCCAACGGCGGTTACTCCATCATGGACGTCACGGACCTCGAGGACGTGCGGCACCTGGGCCAGTTCGTCCACGGCAACAAGGCCTTCGCGCACCACAGCGCGGTGGGCACCTTCGCCGGCCGCACCATCGCCTTCGAGGGCGGAGAAGGCGCCGGGGCCCACCTGCGCGTGCTCGACGTCACCGACCCGACGCACATCGTGAAGATTGGCGAGGTGCGCAAGCGCAACGTCACCTCCATCCACAACCTCATCCTCCGCGGCCAGACGCTCTACGTCGCCTGGTACCAGGAGGGCCTGCGCGTGTTCGACGTGAGCAACCCCACGAGCCCCCGACAGGTGGCGCACCACAACACCTATCGGGAGACCGACCCCGAGCGCACCGACAGCCCCTTCACCGGCGCCTACGGCGTGCGCGTGCCCGGTGACGGGCACGTCTACGTGGTCGACTCCTCGCGCGGGTTGCTCATCTTCGACGAGCTCTGAAGAGCCCCTCCGGACTCAGCGCCCGCGGACGTGACGCAGCAGCTTCTGGTACCGCGCGCCCTGCTTCTGCTCGGAGACCTCCGGCACCTGCACGGGCGCGCCGGCCCAGTCGGACAGCCGCTCGAAGAAGAACGCGCGCTGGGGCTCGGGCAGCGCCGTCAGCGTCCCGTAGAAGCCGATGCCCTCCGGGTCCACGATGCGGTACGCGTCGTTCCACGGGCTCACGTGGAACGCGGAGGCGCTCCACGGGCTGAGCGCGCCATCCAGGATGAGCACCTGCTTCGCGTGCAGCCGCGCCCACACCTCCAGCTTCAACAGCGGCACCGGGTTGTAGAACTTCGTCACGCCCAGGGGCGGCAGGAACGTGGGCACCTGTCCGCCCGGGTAGCGCAGCAGGTCGCGCAGCTCCGCCTCCGGATACAGCGGCGCGCCCAGCTCCGTGGCGCTCTGGTAGCTCTCCGGCTCACCGAACGTCGCCAGCGCCTGGTCCGAGAAGACGTACGCCGGGCCCGCCACCAGGTCCACGAAGCCGAACAGCTCCTCCGCCGACACCGTGGGCTCCGGGATGCTGTCGCAGTCGTACGGCGCCAGCCCCAGGTACTCCCAGAAGTTGAACGACAGCCGCACCACGCTGAACTCCAGCGACTTGTCCACGCCCAGCGTGTCGAAGGTGAAGCCCCACTCCACCTGCGCCGCCAGCAGCGGCGCCAGCTCCTCGCGCCGAGCCAGCGCCGCGCGCTGCACCGCCGTCAGCTTCGCGCGGCACGTCGCATCCCCCACGTTGCGCAGGAAGTGCGCGGCCCGCGCGTCCTGCAAGCCCAGGCTGTGCCGCTCCGCGTACGCCAGCGTCCCCTGCACGTCGTTCGGGAAGTAGTAGCGGTGCAGCAGCGCCGCCGTGCCGCCCCGGAACACGCCCGTGGACAGCCACCGCCCCGTGTAGAGCGTCTTGAACACCTCCACCACCCGGTGCGCGTCCGCCGCGGACTGCCACACGTCCAACAGGCGCCAGTCCCGCGAGGCCGGCGTCGAGGTGCCGTAGAAGCGGTGCTCCACCGTCACCTGGTTGCCCTTGAGCAGGTCCACCGGCTCCGCGGCGATGGGCTCCGTGAAGAGCTCCGCGCCCTCCGTGTCGATGACCATCGGCGCCGTCGTCGACCGGTGGAACAACGTCATGCGCTGCAGGAACTTCTCCCCCCGCGGACGGCGATGGTCCGCCGGCTGCTCGAAGTCGAGCGTGAAGAAGCGGAAGTCCTCGAACCGCTCATCCCCCAGAATCGTCACCCCCGGCAGCGCCTCCAGCCGCGCGCGGATGTCGTCGTCGATGGCGCGCCCCGCCTGCCCCACGTCCTCGGGCGCGCCCGCGGGCCCCGCGTCACCACACGCCCCCGCCAACGACACCACCAGCGCGCCCACCACGCCCCGAAGCCGATGCCTCCGTGCCAACATGTCTTGCTCCTCTCGATGGAACCCTCACAGGGGTGCCTCAAACTCTCGAATCGAGAGGGCCACCGTCCAGAACGTGGCGGGTGGTGCTCAGCGAGGGGTGCGCGCGGGCGCGTCGTCGCGGCCCCTGACGAAGTCGCACGAGGACGGCACGGCATGGCCGTTGACGGCGACGGCGTTGAAGGCGGTGGCGTTGGAGCCCAGGCCGAAGCCCGCGAAGGCGCGCCACATGCGGCAGACGTCCTCGCCTCCGTGCAGCGTGTGCGCCGCGCTGATGATGGCGTCGCGCGTCTGGAGGAAGGAGGGGTTGCAGGGGGCGCGCTTCAGGCCCTCGATGAAGTACAGCAGCATGCGCTGGTTGCCCGCGCCGCCCTGGGCGTCCTGGAGGTTCGCGTCGAAGCCCCACTGCGTGACGAGCGCCCAGTACACCTCCCACAGGGCCTGCGCGAACACCGCTCCCACGCCGTGGGGCACGGGCAGCGTGTTGCTGCTCTCGTAGGTCCAGGTGTTGCGCAGGGAGTCCAGCGTGTACGGCTGCGGACGGAGCCCCGCGCCCGTGATGGCCTGGTTCAGGAGATAGGTGCCCACGCCGCGCGGCGTGTTCGCGGTGTCGCCCGGGCGCGCGGTGAACACGAGCGCCAGGAAGTCGCTGAGCCCCTCGCCGGGCTGCTGGCGGTTGGTGAGGCACGAGACGATGGAGGGCCCACCGACGAGCCGGTTGGAGACGCCGTGGCCGTACTCGTGGGCGATGATGCCGCTGTCGAGCGAGCCGTCCCGGTCCGGGTCCGGCGCGGTCCACAGGTAGAGCTGCATGCGCGGACGCACCCCGTCCGGCGGCGTGAGGAAGTTGGCGTTGTTGATGCCACCGCCGTCCTGCGCCTCGGCGCGCACGTCGTCGTTGCCCAGGCCGCCCCGCCCCAGGTTGTTGACCTGGAAGTTGCCGGCCACCTCGTCGAAGCCGTACTGGTACAGCACGTCGTGCAGGCGGTTGTTCCAATAGAACAGGTTCACGACGGACGCCGAGACGTACGTGGACGGCGCGCCCGTGAGGTCGAGCGGGAAGACGCAGTCGAGCCTCACGCCACAGTCCGGCTCTCCCGACGTGGGCGGCAGGTTGTTCGCGTCGCGGTCCTCGTACGCATGGACGTTGTTGCCGCGCGGCGTGGTGTACTCCGCGCCCGCGACGCCGTCCGTGTCGTGCCAGCCGTGGGGTGACGCCTCCGTCGCGCGTCCATCCGCGGGCGGCAGCGGGGCCGTGTGGTGGGGGCCCTCCACCGGCATCGGGTAGACCTTGTATGAATCGCTCGCGACCTGGTCGAAGCGCGTCCAGACCTCGCCCGTCTCCGCGTCCACCGTCAGCTCGTAGGCGTGCCGTGCATCCAGCGTGTGCACCAGGAAGCGCCACACCCAGCGGGACTCCCCCCGACGCAGGGGCAGCACCGCGAGCGACGCGTCGATGGGCTCGCTCGACAGGCCCGCCACCTCGACCCGGGTGCGCCGCGCCGGGCCCGGCTCCGCCTCGAGCGCTCGCGGCGCTCGGGCCAGCGGCACCCCCAGGTGCTTCGCCGCGCTCCGGACCGCCTCGGCGGCGCCCAGGCGAGGCGTGGTGCCCACGAGCGTCGACTCCACCGAGGGCTGCAGGTCGCTGTGCACCGCGAGCACGCGCCCCTCGCGGTCCACGTTGAGCTGCAGCCGCGCATTGTAGACCTCGATACCGTTGTACCTTTGTCGCAGATACAGGTGCGTGGCGCCGCTGGGCCTGGAGTAGACCCGGTCAGCCACCTCCAGGTCCGCCACGTCCGCGAGCTCCAGACCCAGGACGTCGAGGTTGCGCTGGACGAACGCCAGCCCCACGGCCAGCGCGTCTCCCGGCGCGGGTTCGGAGAGCGCGCCCACCAGGTTCACCAGCGAGCGCACCCGCCCCGTCGAGGGGTCCACCTCCACGCGGAGCTCCGGCACCGCGCGACGCAGGCGGGCCTCCGCTTCACCTTGGACCGCGGAGACGCGCCGGCGCGGGCCCGCGTTGTGCGACAGGCGCGCGTCGTGGTGCCGCTCCGTCGGGTCCCGCGGGGTGATCGCGCGGGCGGAGGGAAGCCAGAGCACTCCCGAGACCAGCACCGCGCAGACGAGGGACCGGCGGACATCACGTGAGGACATGTCGTGTTCCTGGGTCGCGACGGAACAGCCCCGACATGGGGCGGTCGCGCACCGGGAGGAGACACGCGTCACCCGGAGGCCTCCAATGCGCTCCCGCGTGACTTATCGACTTCCTGGCGGAAGCCCTCGGCGACGCCCGGACTCAGTCGTCATAGAGGACACTCCACTGGTCATCGTACGTCTCGGGTTTGCCCTTGGGACGCAGGTGCGCGAAGGACAGGGTCACCTCCACCTCGAACTCGCGCTTCTCGGGAGGCGTGCCCAGGTAGACGTACTTCGTCCTGTTCTTGATGCAGGCATCGAGCATCCGCACGGACGTCTTGGGGAGGACGTGGCCCCGCATGCCCTCGCCGTTCGCGTCGAACCGCGCGTGGAGCGTGAAGCGGCGAGGGATGGTGCCGTCCCGGAGGATGGCCTCCTTGCCGCAGTAGTCGTACTGGCGCAGCTTCTTCGCGAGCTGGAGGGCGCCCCAGGCCTCGTTCGTCCTGGGCATCGGCGGAGGCGGCCGCTTGACGGGCTTCTCCACGATGATTTCAGGCACGGGCGGCGGTGCCTCCACGATGGGAGGAGGCGGCGGCGGAGGCGTGACGATGGGGGGCGGGGGCGGCGAGACCGGCCTGGGCGTGACGACCCGGGGAGGGGGCTCGTCGTGAGGGGACAGCGCCAGCATCAGGGTGGCGGCGAGCAGGCCGCCCGTGAGGCCGATGCCCAGCAGCCCCCAGGCGACGATGACCTTCGTGTCGTTCGACGACCTGGGCGCCGGGACCTCCTTCCACCCGAGGGGGAGAGGGTTGTTCGAGGGCCGGGGCCGGTCCGCGCCGCAATGGCCGCACGTCGACTCACGCTCCACGGACTTGAGGAAGGGGGCACCGCAGTTCACACACCGAAGACGGACTCTGGCCACGGCCGGAGTCTACCCCAGGGTGCGTTCGTGCCCCAGGCGCCGTTCACCGGGGCTCGCCCAGCGTGCGCAGGAAGAACAGGCCCACGTCGTCCCGGGAGTAGCGACTGGCCGCGCCCCGCGGGGAGTGGGGCTCGCCAGGCATGAGGAGCAGCTCGAAGCGCTTGCCTGCCTTGATGAGCGCGTCCGCCATCCGCATCGTCACCGAGAGCGTGGCGTTCACGTCGCTGGTGCCGTGCATCAGCTTCAGCTGTCCCTTCAGCTGGTGCGCGAGCGCGAGGTTGTCGCCCGCCGCGTAGCCCTGGGGATTCTGGTCGCGCAGGCCGAGGTAGGGCTCGTTGATGATGGCCTCCTCCTCCAGCGCGCCCGGCGCCACGGCATAGCCCGCCTTGAAGAAGTCCGGCGCCGTCAGCATGCCTCGCAGCGTGAAGTAGCCACCCCACGAAGCCCCATGGAGCCCCACGCGCTCCAGGTCCATCCACGGACGCGTGGACGCGGCCTGCTCCAGGCCCGTGACGTAGTCGGGAATCTCCGTCTGGCCCACGCGGCCGTGGTTCGCGTCCTGGAAGGCCTTGCTCAGTCCGGGCCCTCCGCGCGGGTCCAGCAGCACCACCACGAAGCCGAGCTGCGCGAGTGCGCTGGCCGTCAATGACTCGTAGTTGCCGATGTAGCTCCATGGCACCACCGAGAGGAAGGGCCCCGCGTAGATGTGCGCGATGACGGGGTAGCGCTTCTTCGGGTCGAAGTCGCGCGGCTTGTAGAGCACGCCGTGCAGGGGCGTGACGCCGTCGGCCGCCTTGACGAGCAGCGGCTCCGGCTTCGTGCCGCCGAGCGCCTCCAGCTCGCTCGCGTCCGACGTGGTGAGGCGCACGCGCCGGCCCCCCTTCACGGAGACCAGCTCCCGGACGCGGGGCTGCGTGCGCGAGGACCAAGTGTCGACGTAGTACTGGCCCGAGGGGGACGGCGTCATCCGGTGCATCCCCGAGCCCGGGGACAGCCGCGTCAGCGCGCCGCCCTTCAGGCTGCCCCGGTAGATGAGCTGCTCGTAGGGCGCGCCGCTGTCCGCGGACGCCAGCACGTAGAGCGCGTCACCGGTGGGCGCCAGGGACACGACCTGGTGCACGGGGAAGGCCCCCCGCGTCACCTGCCGCACGAGCTTCCCCGCGCGGTCATACGCGTACACATGACGCCAGCCGTCGCGCTCGGACATCCACAGGTAGCCGCGCTCCGAGGGCAGCGCGGTCACCTGCTGCTCGAAGCCGCCCACCGCGAAGTCGAGGCCCGCGACGAACGTCTCCGGGCGCTCCTCGCGCAGCACGTGCCGACGCTGGGCACTCCCCGGCGTCACCGCAGTGAGGTCCAGCCGCTTCGCGTCCCGCGAGAGGTGGAGGCACAGCGCCTCCGTGCCCTCGGGGTTCCAGCCCGCGAAGAAGTCATACGTCTCACCCTCGACGGGGGCGACGCGCGTCACGCTCCCCGTCGTCACGTCGACCAGGTGCAGCTCCGAGCGCGGCAGCGGCGTCCCCACCTTCGCGTACGGCACCGTCGTCACCTTCTCCAGCGCGGTGGAGTAGTCCACGACGGGGACCTGGTGCACCGCGCGCGTGTCCTCGCGCCACACCACGAGGTAGCGACCATCCGGCGACCAGGCTCGCTCGGGAATCCGCCAGTCGAGCCGCTCCTCGCCCTGGCGCTCCACCACGGTGGCCCCATCCGCGCCCAGCACCGCGAAGCCGCCCTCCTTCCGCACCGCGAGCGCGCCTCCACGCGGCGCGAGGACATGCTCGCGAGACAGCGTCAGCGCGGCCCGGTCCTGGGGCGACAGCCGCGTGACCTTGCCTCCCGACAGGCCCAGTCCGAAGGCCTTCCCGTCGAGCTGGAACACGATGCCCTGCTCATCCGGCGCCAGCGCGACGTCGTGGAAGCGCGGCGCCGTCACCGGCCTGCCCAGGAGCGCGGAGAGCTGGCGGCGCAGCGCTTCCCCGGACACGAGCGGCTCGAGCTCGCCCGTCCTCGCGTGCGCCAGCACCCACGTCCCGCCGTCCTTGCCCTCGCGGGCCCAGAAGACCACGCGGTCTCCCTCGCGCAGCCACCGGGGCGGCACCAAGCTGTCCCGCACGAGCTCCACGCGCCGGAGGTACCGGTCCGCCAGGTCCAGCCTGGCCTGGGTGCTCGTGTCCGGGACGGGCGCGAAGACCGGACCGGGCGGGTCCGCGAGGACGGGCGCACCCGACAGCGTCGTGAGCATCAGGGCGAGGAAGGAGAGTCGCATGCACCGATGCTAGGGAGCCGCATCCTTCACGACCAATATCTCTTTCAGCACCCATCCAGACGGATATCGTCTCGATATGGAATTCCGTCAGCTCCAGCTCTTCATCGCCGTGGCGGAGGAGCTGCACTTCGGACGCGCCGCCGCGCGCATCGGCATGGCGCAGCCGCCGTTCAGCCAACAGATCCGCCGGCTGGAGTCCGAGCTGGGCGTCGAGCTGCTCACGCGCACCAGCCGCCACGTGGCCCTCACCGCCGCCGGGGCGCGGCTGTTGGAGGAGGCGCGCGCGCTGCTCGCCCGACGCGTGGACGCCACCCACGCCGTGCGCGAGGCCGCGAGCGGCGAGTCGGGCACGCTGCGCGTCGGCTTCGCGGCGTCCTCGGCGTTCGGCGTGCTGCCGGACATCGTGCTGCGCTTCCGCACGCGCTTCCCCAAGGTGAAGCTGGAGCTGGATGACAGCGAGACGCTCAACGTCGGCGCGGCGCTGGCCTCGGGGGAGCTGGACCTGGCCATCCTGCGCGCGCCCTTCCGCCACGAGGGCCTCACCGTGGAGCGACTCCTGCGCGAGCGCTTCGTGCTCGCCCTGCCCGCCCGTCACCCTCGCGCGAGGCAGCGCGTCGTGGCGCTGTCCTCGCTGGCGCACGAGCCCTTCGTCCTGTTCCCCCGCCACTCCGCGCCCGGCCTGCACGACCTGGTGACGAGCATGTGTCTGGCGGCGGGCTTCTCCCCCAACATCCGACAGGAGGCGCGCTCGTGGCCCTCCGTCGTCGGCATGGTGGAGGCGGGGCTGGGGCTGACCATCGCGCCCGCGTCCTCGCAGGCCCTGTGCCCCAAGGGCGTCGTGTTCCGCCCCCTGAGCGGCGCGCCCGGCCACGCGGAGCTGGTGGTGGCCTTCCCTGGACGGCGGCCGTCACCCGCCGCGCAGCACTTCCGCGCCCTCGCTCACGAGACGGTGTCCCGCTCGGGGCGCGACACGTCGGACTGAAGGCTCAGGACGCGGTGGGCCCGCTCTTGCGACGACCCTTCCTACGGGACGGGGACTCCGTGTCGTTGGCCGCCACCTGCGGGCCCAGGTTGAACCAGAACGGGCACAACAGCGGCGGCGCGCCGCCTCCCTCCGGAGCGGAAGACCCCTCCTCGGGGTTGAGACACACGGGCCGCGCGGCGCCCCTGCCTCCTCGACTCGCACGCGTCGCCATCAGCGACACCGCCCGTGCTGTCCCGCTGCTGCGCTGAAGCATGGGCACGCAACCGCCCCTCGGGGAGCAGCCCTCGAAAGGCTTGCTCCCGATGAGTCCCTCATCGGCGTCGGCATGCCCCCGGAACTACCCAGATGACAGTTTCCTGTCAATCCATTCGCCCCACGAAATAGAGAACGTGCGTTCAGCGCACCCCTGGCGCCATGCGTCGCCTCCATGCGGCGGGTGTCACACCATGCACGCGACGGAAGAGTCGGATGAAGTGCGTCACATCCGCGTAACCCACCCGGTCCGCGACGATGTCCACGCGCTCGTCGGTGTGGCGCAGCCGGCTGCGGGCCTCGGCCATCCGGCACTCGAGAATCCACTCGCCCACGGTGCGGCCCGTCTCCTGGCGCACCACGCCCGCGACGTGTGGCGCCGAGCGGCCCAGCTCCTTCGCCACCTTCGCCAGGGACAGGGGCTCCAGGCAGTGGGTCTCGATGTACGTGAGCGCCCGGCGGCTGAGGCCCACGGAGGCGGGCTCGGTGAGGGCCTCGGGGGAGGCCATCCGCTCCAGCTCGATGAGCACCAGGCGCAGCAGGGACAGGCTCGCCTCTTCGTTGCCGCGCTCGTTCCGGGTCTGCTCCTCCTCCATCAGGCGCATCCAGCGCAGCAGGCGGCGGCGCTGCACGCTGGTGGGACGCAAGACGGGGTGGCAGCCCGCGCGCACGCGCAGCAGCGGCCCCAGGCGCGCCTCGCGCTCCTCGGCGTTCGCGGAGAGGGCCTCGGGATAGAAGCCCAGCCCCAGGCCCTGCGCGTCCGAGTGCTCATGGCCATGCGCATCTCCCGGTGGGATGAGGTGCACGTCGCCCGCGCGCAGCACCAGGTCCCCCGCGTGCCGCACGTGTGACTCGCCCTTCAACACCAGGACGATGGCGGCGTACGCGTGGACCCTGGCGCGGGGGGTGACTCGCAGGGGCGCCACGGGCCCCAGCGTGCCGACCCACGTGAGCCGCCGCTTCTCCTCGAAGTCCTGGCGCAGCGTGGAGGGGGGATGCACACAGGACTGCTCGGTGGACGCCATGGGGTCGTTCTCGTAGCGGTTGGCGGGGCCGGGCTCAAGCCGGCGTCAGGCCGGGTGCGCCAGGCCCAGGGCGTCCATGTTGAGCAGGTGGTTCAGCGTGTAGGCCGCCATCGCGCCCGCCGACGCGGCCACCAGGGCCCCTTGAAGGCGCGTGGTGAGGTCTCCGGCCGCGTAGATGCCGGGCACGGAGGTCTCCAGCGTCGGGCCCACCTTGACGAAGCCCAGCTCGTCGAGCGCGAGCCCCAGGCCCTGGACCAGCGCCGTCTGCTTCTGGGGCGGGTGCGCGAAGAGGTACTCCTGCGGCACGCGGGTGCCGTCCTCCAGCTCCACCGCCTCCAGGTGCTGGCCATCCTGGGTGGGGATGAGGCCGCGCACCTTGCCCTCGACGACGCGCACCTCGGCGCGGCGCAGGGACTCGCGCTGCTCGGCGGTCAGCGCCAGGTGGCCCTGGGTGTAGAGCGTGAGGTTGGAGGTCCAGCCCTTCAGGAAGAGGACGAAGTCGACGTACGGGTGATGGGTGTTCTCCTCGGGGACGAGCACGCCCCAGCCCCGGTCCCGAATCTCCCAGCCGTGGCAGTACGGACACTGGAAGACGCTGTGCGCCCACAGCTCGCGGAAGCCGGGCTGGTCCGGCACCTGGTCCACCAGGCCCGTCGTCAGGAGCACCTTGCGGGCCTCGACGACCTGGCCGTCGCCCAGCGTCACCTGGAAGCGTGTCCCCTTGGGCTCGATGCGCTCGACGCGCACGTTGCGCACGTCGACGTCGTAGGGGCGCAGCTGCTCGCGGCCGATGGCGCGGAACTCCGCGGGGGGGATGCCGTCCCGGGTGACGAAGCCGTGCATGTGCTCCGCCCGCTCGTTGCGCGGAGCGCCCGCGTCGCACAGCAGCACCCGCTTGCGGCCCCGTCCCAGGATCAGCGCGGCACTCAGGCCCGCCGGGCCACCCCCCACAATCACCACGTCCTTCACCTGTGTGTCGTTCATGGTGAAGAACTAAACGGGAGCCCTCGCTCGCGGGAGAGCGCCGATTCAGGGCGAATCGGCGCATCGTCGGGTCGGCCCGGCTCCCCGGCCAGGCGTGCGGGTCAGCGCCTGCTGGCGTCGGGGGCGTTCGGGATGTGTCCCCGTGGACACCGGGCGTCCCGCATCCGCCGTGGCGGGTGGGTGCGAACACAGGGCACATCCCCCAAGACGTATGGCGTTCACCACTCCGCGGCGGCGTGCGCTTCCCGAGCGGACGACCTCATTCCTACAATCCTGGAGCGGGAGCTCGCTGGCCGGCGCGTGGCTCTGCACCCGGGAGGTACGCGATGCGGCCCGCGCTGCCAGCGTCGATGGCACTGCTCGCCTGTCTGGCGACGGGCTGCGCGTCGTCGGATGAGCCCCCTTGGGATGGGCGCTACACGCCGCTGGAGGAGCTCGGCGACTGGAGTGATTACGGGCCGCTGTCCGTCTGCGGCGTCGTCGAGAGCGGGGCCGCGTGCGGCAGCCTGGAGTCCTTCGACCTGTCCGGCTGTCGACGCCACACGCTGGAGCAACTGGAGCGCATGGGGGTGTATCGCAGCCTCCTGCGCATCGATGCGCGCAACGGCGCCCCCGCGCGCTTCGTGCCCATGGGCGGGGGCTTCAAGCTGAACGCGGCGGGGACGCCCGAGCAGGTGCAGGGCGCCAACGCCGTGGCGGGCGTCTGGGACGCGCGGACGCTGTTCATCGCCAGCGAGACGCCGGATGGGGGTCTGTTCACCTTCGCGGGCTGCAACGCGGTGAACCCTCGCGTCGTCACGGGGTGCTTCACGCGGTGCCGGGACGGGGTGCTGGTGGAGTCGGGGACGTTCCGCGCCGAGCGCGTCACGCGCTTCCAGGGCGAGCATGAAATCTCCGGCGGGATGCGGCTGGTGTCCGAGCGCGCGGTGGGCCTGGGTCCGGCCGTGGACGTGCAGCTCATCGACCGCCATGCGTATGTCATCTCGCAGGACCGGCGTGGGCGGCCGGGGGGGCTCACGGTGTTCGACGTGAGCGACCCGGCGGTGCCTCTGCGCGTGGCGGAGCTGAGCACGCCAGGGGACACGGACTGGCGGGGCGCGACGTTCAAGGGCGGGATGCTCTACGTCGCGAGCGCCAGCTCGGGGGTGGTGGTGCTCGACGTCTCCGTGCCCTCGGCGCCGGTGCTGGTGCGCCGCGTGTCCGCGAGGGCCTCGCCGGGAGTGTCGATGGTGAGCGTGGACCGGGACCGGCTGTATGCCGTGTCCACGGACGCGGCGGTGGGCACCTTGATGTTCGACATCAGCGAGCCCGCGGAGCCGCGCTTGCTGGAGCGCATCGTCTCCGGCATGCGCATGCCGGACCAGCCGTCCTCCCGGGGCCCGGTGAGCTACGAGGGCCGGCTGTATGTGAATCACCGGGGCGCGGGGCTGCAGGTCGTCGACGCGCGCGCGTCCTCGGGGGTCCGGGTGCTGGGGCACTACACGTATCCGTACGCCAACAGCCGAGCGAGCGCGGTGGGCACGTTCGGCGGGCGCATCGTGGCCTTCGAGAGCAGCCTGGGCATGGGGGCGCGGCTGCGCGCGCTGGATGTCAGCGAGCCGCGGCACATCGTGAAGATAGGGGAGTACGGCCTGCGCGCCGTGGTGTCCCCGCGAGCGATGGAGCTGAGGGGCTCGCGGCTGTACGTGACGTACCACCAGGAGGGGCTGCGCGTGCTGGACGTGAGCAACCCCACGAAGCCGCGCGAGGTGGCGTACTTCAACAGCTTCCGCGAGACGGACCCGGGACGCGGGGACTCGATGGAGGAAGGCGCCACCGGGCTCCAGGTGCCCGGGGATGGCCATGTCTATGTCGTGGATACGTCGCGCGGACTGCTGGTGCTGACGGAGCCTCCGGGGGAGTGACGCCGCTCACACCTCGATGCGGTTGCGCCCGTTCGTCTTCGCGCGGTTGAGCCGTGCGTCCGCGACGCGCAGCAGCGCCTCCATCGTCGCGCCGTCTCCTGGCGACTCCGCGATGCCCGCGCTCATCGTCACGCGGAACGACTCGCCGCCGTCGCCGTCGAAGGTCATCTCCGCCACCTCCGCCATCGTCCGCGACAGAATCGCCTTCGCGCTCGCCGCCGTCTCCCCGAGCAGCCCCACCACGAACTCCTCCCCTCCCCAGCGCCCGCGCACGTCCTCGCGCCGGAACCGCGCTCCCAACAGGCGCCCCAGCCGCGTCAGCACCCGGTCCCCCGCCAGGTGCCCGTACTTGTCGTTCACCCGCTTGAAGTGGTCCACGTCCAGGAAGCACAACGACAACGGCCGCTGCTGACGCTGCGCCTCCGACAGCCGGCTCCTCAACCCCTCGATGAACGGCCGCCGCAACATCAGCCCCGTCAGCGCGTCCCGCTCCGCCCGCTCGCGCGACAGCCGCGCCCGCTCCAGCCGCGCCTGCACCCGCGCCCGCAGCTCCTCCTTCAACACCGGCTTGGAGATGTAGTCGTCCGCCCCCGCCTGGAACGCCGCCAGCCGGAACTCCAACCCCAGGTGCGCGGTAATCAGCAACACCGGCAGCTCCTGCCACGCCGGCATCGACCTCAAAATCCGACACAGGTCGAAGCCGCTCGGCCCCGGCATCTGCACGTCCAACAGCAACAGGTCCGGCCGATGCTCCGCCAGCGCCTCCATCAACCGGTGCGCGTCCCCCAACCCCACCACTTCAATCTGCTCGCTCGCCAGCGCGTGCACCAGCGCCGCAATCGCCTCCGGGTCGTCGTCCACCACCAGCACCCGCGAGCGCTCCGGCCGCCGCGCCGCCACCATCCGCTCCGCCGCCGCCGCGAAGTCCGTCGCCGTGAAGGGCCTGGGTAGGAACAACGAGCCGCCCGCGTGCGCCGCCGCCACCCGGTCCTCCAACCCGCCCGACACCCCCGTGAACCCCAACGGCAACGAGCCCAGCCCCTCCGTCGAACGCAGCTCGTGCGCCGCCTGGATGCCGCCCATCTCCCCACCCAGGTGCATGTGGATGAGCACCCCGTCCACCCACTGCCTGCGCGCCAACACCACCGCCTCGCCCGCCGTGCGCGCCGACAACACCCGCACCACGTGCGCGCGCCCCAGCCGCTGCGCCTCCTCGAGGACCGCCGGGTCCTCGTCCACCACCAACAACACCCCCTCCGTCGGCAACACCGCCGAGGGCCCCTCCTTGCGCGCCGGCGGCGTCACCTGCACGGACGCCGTCGCCGCCAGCTCCCGGAACACCACGTCCACCAGGCCCCAGTCCCTCCCCGCCCGGAGCGCATCCTCCAGCCGCCCCGCCGCCAGGCTCACCTCCGTGAAGCCATAGCTGCCCGCCGTGCCATGCAGCTTGTGCGCGACGACGCCCGCCTCCTCCAACGCCGCCCCGTCCCCCGCGCGCGCCGCCGACAAGAGCGCCTCCAGCCCGCTCACCTTGTCCTTCAGCCGCGCGCCGTACTCCTGGTTGAGCGCCACCAGGCTCGCCGCCAGCTCGTCGCGCACCAGGTCCACGTCCGCCAGGGCCCGAGGCCCCGCCGGCGCCGGCGGCAGCGCCTTGGTGAAGAGCTGATTCACCCAGAGGTACAGCTCGTCCGGCCGGTACGGCTTGTGGATGATGCGCGCCACCTTGAGCTGCCGCGTGAGCAGCTCGTGGCTCTTCAGGTCCTTCCAGAACGCCGACGCGAACAACACCGGCAGGTCCGGCTGCTGGCCGCGCAGCTCGCGGATGAAGTCCGCCCCCGTCACCCCCGGCAGCAAGCCGTCCACGATGGCCGCGTCCACCGGCACCTTCGCCAGCACCGCCCGCGCCTCCGCCGCCGTGCGCGCCGTCTCCACCCGGAAGCCCTTCTCCCGGAGGAAGGCGCACACCAGGCTCTGCAAGTCCTTGTCGTCCTCGAGGAACAGCAGCGTCTTCGCGTCGGTCATGAAACGGCCCTTGTCTCCAGCTCGCCGTCCTTGCCGGACAGCAACTCGTGCAGCAGCTCGCGCACCGAGGCCACCAGCTCCTCCTCCGACGAGCGCGCCTTGCTCAGGTGCCGCGTCATCCCCAACGTCAGCTGCCGCTGGTCCGCGCGCGACAGGTCCCGCCCCGTGAAGACGATGAGCGGCGTCGTGCGTCCCCGTCCCCGGCGCAGGATGTCCACCACCTCGAACCCGTCCAGCCCCGGCAGCCCCACGTCCAGCACGATGAGGTCCGGCGGCGTGCGCCGCGCCAGCTCCACCGCGCTCTCTCCATCCGCCGCCTCGAACACCTGCACCCGCCCCAGCCGCTCCAGCCTGGCGCAGATGACCCGCCGCGTGGCCACGTCGTCGTCCACCACCAGCACCCGCGCCTGCCCCGGTCGCCGCATCGCGTGGCGCAGCGCGCCGAGCAGCCCCGACTCCTCCAAGGGCTGCGACATCCAGTCCACCACCAGCGGCGTGCCCACGCCCTCGCCCTCCGACGAGCGCCCCGACAGCGCCACCACCGGCAGCGCCCGCGTGCGCGGCTGCTCCCGCAAGGAGCGCACCCAGTCCAGCGCCTGCCCGTCCGGTATCCGCGTGTCCAGCACCACCGCGTCCGGCGGCTCGGCCTCCAGCACCTTCTGCGCCTCCGCCAGGCTCACCGCCCGCACCACGCGGTAACCCTCTTGCGACAGCAACCCGCGCAGCAACGCGGACAGCTCCCCATCCGCCGTGGCCACCAGCACGTCGTGCCGGCTGGTGTCGCGCGCCGTCGCCGCCGCCACCACCGCCGGGTGCGAGCCCGACAGGGGCCTGGCGGCCTCCAGCGTGAAGGTGAAGGTGGAGCCCTTGCCCAGCGCGCTCAGCACCTCGATGCCGCCGCCGTGCTGGTTCATGATGGCCTGCGAGATGGCCAGCCCCAGGCCCGTGCCGCCCTTGGAGCGGGTGTCCGAGCCGTCCAGTTGTTGGAAGCGCGCGAACAGCCGGTCCTTCTGCTCCTCGGGGATTCCGGGCCCGGAGTCCACCACGCTGAAGCGCACGCGCCCCGGCACCTCCGGCAGCACGCGCACCACCACCTCCGCGCCGCCGGTGGAGAACTTCACCGCGTTGGAGACCAGGTTCGTGAGCACCTGGATGAGCCTGTCCCGGTCTCCGCGCACGCGGGGCGACTCCTCCACGTCCGCGCGCAGCACCACGCCCGCCGCGTCCGCCACGCCCCTCAGGCCGCTGAGCGTCGCCTCCACCAGCTCTCGCGCATCCAGCGAGGCGAGCTTCAGCTCCAGCATGCCCGCCTCCATCTTCTCCAGGTCGAGGATGTCGTTGATGAGGCGGATGAGCCGCTCCGTGTTCGAGCGGGCGATGCGCACCATCTCCAGCGCCGGCTCCGGCACCTCGCCGACGATGCCGCCCTCGAGCAAACCCAGCGAGCCGCGGATGGACGTCAGCGGCGTGCGCAGCTCGTGGCTCACCGTGGAGACGAACTCGTTCTTCATCCGCTCCACCTCCTTGCGCTCGGTGATGTCGCGCACGAAGGCGGTGAAGCGCGCGGGCCCCTCGCCCGGCACCCGCACCAGCGTCAGCTCCGCGGGGAACATGCTCCCGTCCGCGCGCAGGCACGGCGACTCCAGCCGCGTGGCCACGCCGGACGTCTCGCCGAGCGCGGCGGAGACCTCCTCGCGCTTGCTCGCGGGCAACGAGGCCGGCAGCGCGAGCCCCAGGAACTCGCGCCCCACCGCCTGGGCCGCCGTGAGCCGGAAGACCTTCTCCGCCGTGGGGTTGAGCTCCAGCAGCCGCCCCGCCTCGTCGATGAGCAGGATGCCGTCCGGCGCCGCCTCCAGGATGGCCGCCTTGCGCGCCTGGGTGGTGCGCTGCGCCTCGCTCGCGGCGACGAGCTCCCGGCCGCGCTGCTCCACGCGCTCCTCCAGCGCCGCGTTGAGCGTGGCCAGCTCCCCGGACGCGCGCGACAGCCGCACCAGCACCACCACCACGTACGCCCCCAGGAGCAGCGACGCCGCGAAGAAGACGACGCGCGTGCGCTCGTTGGCCACCTGCGCCCGCTCGTGCAGCTGGATGAAGGTGCCCACCAGCCGCTCCGCCTGCGCGCTGGCCGAGCGCTCCAACAGGGCCTGCATCGCGGCGTCCGCCCCTGGCTGCTCCCCCCGGGCCTGGGCCGCCCGCGAGCGCTCCAGGAGCAGCCGGTTGTCCTCCAGCGCGCCCAGGTACGCGTCCAGCGACGAGGCCATCACCCGCGCCTCCTCCTCCGACAGGAAGGGCGGCACGTCGCGCAGCGACTCCGCGCGGGCCTTCAGCGCCGCGAAGGCCTGGGCGTGGGAGCCATGGCGCTCGGGCAGGCCCAGCCGCTCGCGGAGCACGTCCTGCTCCAGCTCCGCGCTCGCCAGACGCAGCTGCTGCAGGCCCGTGCGGTACGCGTCGATGCGGGCGGTGCCCCAGGGGCGGCCCACCACGAACAGGGCGCACAGCACCAGCAGGGCCCCCACCGCGAGGGCGACGGAGCGCTTCGACAGGCGCGTGCCGCTCACTCCGGCACCAGCTTGCGAATCTCCTTGGGCAGCGTCATGGGGTCGAAGGGCTTGCTGATGACGCCCACCGCGCCGAGCCCCAGGTAGCGCTCCACCTCCTGCTTCTGGACCTTGGCGGTCATGAAGATGATGGGCGTGCTCGACGTGGCCGCCTGCTTGCGCAGCTCACCGAAGGTGGTGGGCCCGTCCATGCCCGGCATCATCACGTCCAGGAGGATGAGGTCCGGCAGCTCCTCGGCGGCCTTGGAGAGGGCCTCGGCGCCCGACGCGGCGAGCACCGTGTCCCATTTGCCCACCCGACTCAGGCTCAGCCTCCCGATGGCGCGGATGTCCTCTTCGTCATCCACCAGCATCACCTTGCGAAGGGTCGTCATGGGGGCGGACCTCCTCTGGGGGGTAAGGGTGTGCTAACCCACGTGCGGGGAACCTGGGGAGTGGACGTCTGTCCAGGGTTCCGCGTCGGGGATTCAACACCCGACGCCCGCGCATTCCCAGCCTCCCGGCGCCGGACGCCTAGCCGGTCGCCTTGCGCCGCCGCGCCGGACGGGCCTGCTTCACCGGGGCGGCCCGGGGCGGCATCACCGACACGACGGCGTTGACGACGCGCGACACCGCGCGCAGCTGCGAGGGCTCCAGCTCCCGGAGCTTGCGCGTCATGCGACGCAGCTCCAGCGGGTCCTCGCGCTCCGGCTTGCGCGTCACGGGCGTCAGCGGAGCACCACCCCGGCCGACCCCCAGCAGCGTATCCGAGGAGACCTGGAGCACGTCACACAGCCGCTTGAGCGTCTGCGTGCGAGGCAACATCCGGCCACGCTCCAGCCGGCTGTAGACCTCCATGGCCATGCCGACGCGCTCGGCCACGTCGCTCTGGGTGAGGCCCAGCCGCAGGCGAGCGGTCCGCGCCGCCCCTCCCAGGATGGCCGCGAGCTTGTGGTCGACGGGCTCACGCATGATGGGGGCAGCGTCGCACGGCGCGCGGGGGAGGCAAGTTTCCCGTCCCCTCAGCGCCGCCGGAGCGCGAGCGCGCCCTGGACCACCTGCACCACGGCCCTGAGCGCCTCCGGCTCCAGCGCGCGCAGGGAGCGCAGCAGCCGCCGCAGCACGGGCGGGTCCTCCACGCGCGGGCCCACCGGTCCTCGGACCGCCACGGGCGCGCCCTCCGACAAGCCCAGCAGCGCGTTCGCATCCATGCACAGCACCAGGCACAGCCTGCGCAGCGTGGTCACGCTGGGCAGCACGCGTCCGCGCTCCATGCGGCTGTAGACCTCCATGGCGATTCCCACGCGCTCCGCGACGTCCGCCTGGGTCAATCCCAACCGGGCCCGCGCCGCCTTCGCCGCCGTCCCCACGGTGATGGCCAGTTCCTCGTTCATGGTCCCCGCGCCTCTCGGGCAGTCTCCCTACCACATCGTCCGCGCCGCACCCTACCTCACGAGGGGGACAGGCTACCCAAAAAGAAGGCCGCCATGCTAATGACGTCAGGGGTTGACCCAGGTCATCCGGATTCGCTGGCGGGGTTTCGATTTCCGGAGAGGGATTCGACCTTGAAGGTCCTGGGTGTGGTGATGCCCTCATGGGTGGGGACAGACGGAGAGGATGGGACGATGAGCGACCTGGAGGCGATGCACCCGCTGCTGCTCCAACCGTCGGAGCAGCTGGGGGCCCTGCGCATCATCCGGAGGCTGGCGACCGGGGGTTACGGCGCCATCTTCCTGGCGGAGAGCGAGACGAAGGGCACGGTGGCGCTGAAGTTCGCGCTGGAGGGCCCCTCGGAGAACGACGAGGCGCGGGTGGACGCGCGCACGAAGCGGGAGGCCCGGCTGCTGATGCACCTGGCGCACCCCAACGTGGTGGAGCTCCTGGGCTACCGGCGCTGGCCGGACGCGCACCGCGGCTACCTGTACCTCATCATGGACTACGTGGAGGGCCCCACCCTGGCCAGGTGGGCCACCACGGAGAAGGCCACGCCGCGCCGGGCCGCGCAGGTGTTCGCGTCGCTGGCGCTCACGCTGGACGCCATCCACGGCGCGGGGGTGGTGCACCGAGACCTCAAGGGCAGCAACATCATCGTCCGCGCGTCGGACGGGGAGCCGGTGCTGGTGGACTTCGGCTCGGGGGACCACCCGTGCGCCCCGTCGCTGACGGAGGACCGGCTGCCTCCGGGCACGCCCAGCTACCGCAGCCCGGAGTCGCTGCGCTTCTGGATGGGGCCACGCATCCCCGGCGCGCGCTACCGGTTCGCGCCCACCGATGACCTGTACTCGCTGGGGCTGGTGCTGCACGAGGTGCTCACGGGCACCTTCCCCTATCCGGCCCACCTGCCGCCGTCCGCGCTGCTGGCCAGCATCGAGTCGGCCGTGTTGCAGCTGCCGTCCGTGCTCAACCCGCGCGTGCCCCGGGTGCTGGATGGCATCGTGCTGCGGCTGCTCGACAAGCATGCGGGCGGACGGTTCCCGAGCGGCGCGGAGCTGTTCGGCGCGCTCTCCGCGGCGCTGGAGCTGGCGGACGACACGTGGGACCAGCCGCTGTTCCCGCCCCGGCCGCCCCACGAGGCCGTCACGGAGGAGGACGAGTCCCTGTTCGATGGGGACGAGGAGGGCCGGGAGGTGCGGCAGTGGATGCGCTGGCCGGACTGGCCCGGCGCGAGCTCCGCGTCGGGGTCCGCCCGCACGCCCTCCACCGAGCCGGTGGCCCCGCCCGTCGCGCCCTGGCGCTCCTGGCTGCGCCGGCGGCTGCACGTGCTCAAGGGGGCGCTCAAGCCCTGGCGCGGGAAGGACTAGGCATCCAACACCTGACGTCCAATGGTTGTCGCCCGACCTCGGATATTCCATCACGGCCGGCTTCGTGTTACCTGGGGCATCCTGTAGCGCCCAACTCACTTCCCAGGTTGAGAGGCAGGCCATGACGACGCCCGACACGACGACGGAGGATTCTCCCGGAGGACCGCGCCGGCCGCGGGTGCTGTTCAACGTGGGCGGCACGGTGTTCGAGTTCGTGCGCAAGCTGGAGGTGCGCTCCACCGGAGAGCTGTTGATGCTGGTCCGGCGCCGCTACCGGGACGGGCAGAGCGGCCTGGTGGTGGTGAAGCGGCTGCGCAGCCCGGCCACCTTCGTGGAGCGGCGCAGGCTGGTGGAGGAGGTCAGCCTGACGTTCCGCTTCAAGCACCCCAACATCGCGCAGGTGCACCAGATGAAGGTGTACCGGGGCGCGCCCCACGTGGTGATGGAGTACGTGGAGGGGCGGTCGCTGGACACGCTGTTGAACCTGACGGCGATGCGGCGGCGGCCCGTGTCCGCCGCGCTGGCGGCGTTCGTGGTGGCGGAGGTCGCGGACGCGCTGCACCACGCGCACCTCGCGGTGGATGACTGGAACCGGCCGCTGGGCATCGTGCACCGGGACGTGAGCCCCCGGAACATCCGGGTAGGGACGCATGGGGACGTGAAGCTGACGAACTTCACCGTGGCCTCGTCGCGGCTGGTGGGGCGGGAGGAGACGAGCCGGCCGCTGGTGAAGGGCGACGTGGCCTATGCGTCACCGGAGCTGCTGCTGCGCGCGCCGGTGGATGCGCGCTCGGACTTGTTCTCGCTGGGGTTGGTGTTGCTGGAGCTGCTCACGGGGCGCCACCCGCTCGCGGTGGAGGACACGCCGCCGCCTCCGTTGCCGGAGGGGCTGACGTTGGAGGCGCAGGGGCCCACCTGGATGCCGGTGGACGAGGTGGCCGCGCGGATGACGAGCCTGGAGCCGGAGCTGGTGGCGCGGCTGGTCGCGGACGTGCCGGAGGGGCTGGCGGCGGTGGTGCTGCGCGCGCTGCGCAGGGCGCCGGAGGAGCGGTTCCAGACGGCGGAGGAGATGGGCTGCGTGCTGCGGGGGTGGCTGAGCGCGCACGCGCCCGGGCAGGGGCGCCATGCGACGGCGGAGGAGATAGCGCGCGTGGCGATGGAGGCGACCAGCCGGCGCAATCAGGCGGAGCTGCTGGAGGGTGGGCTGCATCCGGAGGACCTCACGGCGGAGGAGGCGTCGGTGCCGCTGGAGCCGGGTGGGCGCGCGGAGCTGGACGCCGAGGGCTCGCTGGCGGAGGAGGCCGCGCGGGTGTTCGGGGTGCCGGGCAAGCGCGGGGTGACGCGCGCCCGCGTGGAGGAGCCCGCGCCTCGCGATGGGGAGGAGGCGTGGTGGACGTCCAGGGTCGAAGCGGAGTCGGTGGCCTCGCCCGTGCGGAGCGGGGCCGTGGAGGCGCCGTGGCCAGAGGATGACGTCACGCCTCCGGGTGGGAGCAAGCCGCTCGAGCCGGACGACGAGCCCGACGCGTCCTGAGCGCTCGCGCTACATCCTCCCCGCGATGAGCATCGTCAGCACCAGCGCCGCGAGCACCGCCAGCACCACGCCGAGCACACGCCACGCGGAGATGGGGGACTCGCCGAACACCACCTCCGCGTCCTGGCCATGCACCAGGACGCGGTACGGCTTGTCGCGATAGCGATACGCCAGCACATACACCGGCAGGGCCCACCGCGTGGTGCGCAGGCTCGACAGCGCCACGGCCACGCGCACGTTGCGGTAGCGACGGCCGGGGATGTCTCCACTCGACTGCACGTGCTCGCTCGCGAGCCGCTCCACGGCCTGGAACACCCTGCGCCTCGCCCCCGAGCGCGTCGCCTCGAAGCGCTCGACGCTGGCGCCCTCCGGCCCTCGCGCCTCACCCACCGCCTCGTCGAAGCGGTAGTGCGGCGTGAGCTTGTCGCACTCGTCCATCTTCAAGCCGCGCGACGCGGCGACCAGGATGTTGGAGAAGTCCAGGTGCGTCTGCCCCGCATGAGGCGCCCAGTCCGAGCGCCGTGAGCCCGCGTCCGAGTCCGCCGTCCAGCTCACCTCGACGCCCGCCTTGAACACCCACGCGGGCCACCACATGGGCCGCATGGACTCCAGCGACGCCTCCTCTGCCAGCCCCGAAGGCCGGAAGAACGCCTTGCGCCCCAGGAAGCGCGACAGCGCCTCGCTGGCCACCGACGGCTCCACCGAGAAGGGCAGCCACCCCTGCGCCTGCTCCACCGGGTCCACCGTCATCTCCACATGTGTCACCGCGCCGCAGTAGTCACAGCGTGGCGCCCGCGCCTCCACCGAGTACTCCACCGACGCGCCGCAGCTGTCACAGCGCACCACGCGCGCCCGCTCGACGGCGGCCTCCTGCCTGGGCGGCTCCGGCGTCGCGAGGCCACACACCGGACAGCGCAGGTCATCCACCTCCAGCTCGCACGCGCACCGCTCGCACGGCGACACGCTGACGGCCGCGCTCATCGGCCACCTCCCTGGAGGAAGAGCCACAGGCCCAGCACCCCCAGCAACCCCACCACCACCGCCGCCGCCACCTTCCACACGGACAGGGGCGCCTTCCCGTGCACCTCACCTGTCTGCCCATTCACCAGCACGCGCAGGGGCTCCGCGTCCTGGGCGTAGCGCACCGCCAGCACCCAGACGGGCAACAGGCACACGTCCAACGACTCCCAATCCAGGTGGCTGTCGTGACTCAGCTCCCGATGCGAGTCCCCGGGCATCAGCGCCGCGAGCTTGTCCAGCAGCCGCCCCGACACCTCCTCGCGCGCCTTCTCCAGACACGCCTGGAACGTCAGCGTGGGCTCCTCCGCCACCCAGCCGGACACCAGCGCCGGCGTGTAGCGCGCCAGCCCCCGCAAATCGAACGGCTCCAGCGCCTCCAGCTCGTCGTTGTGCAAGCCATTGGACGCGGTGACGAGCACGTCCGCCACATAGCCGGAGACCTGGCCGCTCAACGGGCGCCACTCGGTGCGCGTCACCGTGCGCGTGCGCGTCACCGTCTTCCCGTTCTCCGTCGTCGTGTAGCGCTCCTGCTCCTGGTAGTTCTCACCGATGGAGGCCTGGAACCGGGAGGTCGCCAGCGCGCTGTAGAGGTAGGCGGGCACATAGACGCCGTGCACGTCCCCCGGCTTCGCGTCGCGAATCCCCGAGCGACAGAAGCGGCTGCGCGAGCGCAGCCAGTGCGACACCTTCTCCCGCGCCGCCGCGTGGTTCAGCGAGAAGCCCAGCGCGAAGCGCGGCTCGGGCACCCCGGGCGTCGGCGGGCGCTCCACCACGGAGGGCGCGGCGCAATACGGGCAGCGCGTGGTGCGCAGCGAGGGCTCCAACACCAGCATCGCGCCACACGACTGACACCCCAGCCGGAGCCTCGGCTCCGTCAGCGCCGCGGCCGGCTCCTCGTGCCCCAATGCCATCACCCCGCTCCTTGTCGAGACGCAGCGGACAGGCGCTCGCCCGCCCGCTCGCCGTGCGGACTTCTGCGCCACGACGATAGCCGGGTTGCCGGAGGCATTCCGCGTCATGACTGTATCCAGACGGAGGATTCCATCATGGCGAAGGACCCGCGACGACAGCCCGTCACCCAGCCCGCCGAGGACTTCTACGGGCGCCCCACCGGTCCCCGGGGCGAGCCCGCGCCCCGCGAGGAGCGTGAGCCGCCCCGCGTCCCGCCCTCCACGCCCGACGACGACGCGCCCGAGCGTCACGGACGCGCCCACCCCATCGACCCCGCCGAGCGCACGCCGGAGGCCATCCTGGACGACATCCCGGACGGCGACGGTCCCCGCAGCGACGCGGGCACCAATCCTCTTCCCGACCTCTACTGGACCGCCTTCCCGGGCAGCCTGGAGGAGGAGAAGGACTGACTTCACGGCCGGCCCGAGGGGGCTTTCCCGAACCCTCCAGGTCCCCTCGGGCCACGGCCTCTTCTCGATTGAGTGTCTGGCGACCCCGCGCGCAATCCCTCACGCCCCGTCTGGAATGTCAGCCCCTCCCTGTACTGTGTGCTCATTCGCCAGCACATCCAGGGGGAGGAAACTCCATGGCGGAAGTCCGTGAGCTGCCTCGTGTATCCGTGAACAAGCTGGGTGAGTACCTCACCGCCACCCCGGCTCGTCGCAAGCGCATCATCTACGACCAGAAGCACCCGCCCGAGCAGCAGTATCTGCGCTACCCGGAGGCGTCGCTCGCCATCACGGACTTCCTGTGTCGTGACCTGGACCCGGCCATCCTCCGCGAGCACCAGCGCCGCTTCGCGTGCAGCGTGCCGCAGTCGGAGTTCGAGGCGCAGCGGCTGCATCTGTGCTCGGAGGCGCTGGAGCGCTTCGCGGACCTGGTGCCGTGGCTGGGGCTGGAGGACACCATCATCAGCCCCGTGGGCGCCGAGCCTCCCGTGCTCGAGATGGCGGGGGTCACCATCAGCGTGCGGCCGGAGGTCGTCCTGCAGCGCATGGACCGACATGGCAATCCACGCGTGGGCCTGATGAAGCTCTACTTCTCCAAGCACCATCCGCTGGATGAGCGCTCCGGGCAGTACATCGGGACGATGCTGCAGCGCTTCGCCGAGCAGCACCTGTGTCAGCTGGGGCCGTCGGACCACCGGATGGTGCAGGTGGTGGACGTGTTCGCGGGCACCCTCTTCACCGCGCCCCGCGCGCATATCCGCCGACTCAGTGACGTGGTGCTCGCGTGTGAGGAAATCGCGGAGCGCTGGGCCGTCCACTGAACGAGCATTCGCTGCACGGCGTCCGCGCTCGGGAGCGTGGTGGAAGATTTCCGTGGGCTCGCGTGAGTCGTGAGACACGGTGAGTCATGTGAAACATGACGCTTCCCGGGTTTCCGGGCGGGGCCTACGCTCTGGCGTGCCGGTCGATTCGGCGACCGGCCTCACCCCTACGGGAGACGCATCATGAAGAGCCACAAGGTGAAGACTTTGAAGGAGCTGTTCGTGAAGGACCTCGCCCGCATCCACGGAGGCGATGGCAGCGCCACGTCCACCTCCTCCACCGAGACGCAGAGCACCTCGCCCCAGGTCTCCACCACGCAGGCCTGTTGCGAGGAGAAGAACGACCCCTGCTGCTAGGGCGCGGTCGTCCTTCGGTTCGCTGAAGCTCGCGCGTGTCTCCCTTGCTTGGGGGCACGCGCGTTTCTTTTCGCGGGGGCCCGTGTCGAGCCCTCCGGTCGGGGGGCATGTCCGGTGCAGGGCGGCGCGGGTGTTGGCTCGTGGGAAGTCGGTGCGCGGGGCCGATGGGAAGCGGACACTCGGGTGGGTCCGCGTGGGTGTGGCGGGTTGGTGGAGCGCGGGGCCGTCACCAGCGTGCGCCGCATGGCGCATCGAGGCATGGACAACGGCAAGGATGAGGCGCGGGGGGCCGCCGCTCGGCCCGGCATGGAGACGGCTCGGCCGGCGGACGCGGCGCCGCCTGGGTCTCGTGAGCGGAGTGAGTCCGATGTGTCGGGCTGGAACCCCGCTCGGGATGAGGCGCCTTCGTCGCGGGAGGGACGCTATCACCGCGCCGCTTCGCTGCGCATGGCGCAGCCCCGGACGGCGGTGGAGGACCGCTCCGACGAGGCGTGGGCGAGCGGAGGTGTCCAGGGCGGGCCCTATGGGCGTGATGACCGGGATGACCGCTACGCCACGGGCGTGGGGCCTCGGGCGCGCATGGGGACGCAGGACCGGGAGCTTTCGCCCCAGCCCGCGGACTATCGGTCGTGGAACCGGGAGGGGTACGGCGGCGAGGAGTCGCGGATGCGCGGGGACGCGCCGGGTGCGGTCTCGGGTTGGCGGGCTCGCGAGGAGGCGCCGCTGCCGCTGGAGACGAGCACGCTCCATGAGCCGCCTCGCCGGAGCGAGGGACGCGCGTTCCACACGGGCGATGTCGACACGGAGCTGGGGCTCGCGGAGGAGACGCTCGAGTTCGAGGCGCGCTCCCACGTGAGCCGCCCGGGTGAGCGCGCTGGGAGCGGATGGCGTGGCGGTCGCGACCTCTCCGCGCCTTCGCGTCAGCACTCCGACCCGGAGCGCGCAGAGGGTGGATGGCGCGGTGCTTCGCCGTCGCGTCAGCATCCCGATTCGGAGGGTGGCGTGCGCGGCCGTCGCGACCTCTCCGCGCCTTCGCGGCAGCACTCCGATGAGGGCTGGCGCGAGGAGCGAGAGATGTCCGCGCGGTCGCGTGAGCGCTCCGGTGTGGTGCGTCCGGAGGAAGGCTCACGCGAGGGCCGTGAGGTGTCTTCGTCCTCGCGAGGAGGTTCTCGTTCGGAGCGCACGTCCTCGCCTTCGCGTGGCACGTCTGGCGTCGAGCGCTCGGAGCGCACCTTCGTCGCGGACCACCTCCGCGAGGACCGGAGCCAGGACTATCGCGCGCCACCGCTCGGGATGTCCCAGCGCTGGCAGCGCGAGCCGCTGACGGCTCGCGACGTGATGACGCGCAACGTGCGCTCGGTGCGGCGTGACAGCCCGCTGCGCGAGGTGGCGCGCATCATGAAGGACGAGGACTGCGGCGTCGTCCCCATCGTCGACGAGCAGGGCCGCCTGGTGGGGCTCGTCACGGACCGGGACCTCGCGCTGCGCGCCTTCGCCGGTGGCACTTCACCGGAGCAACTGCGCGCCGCGGACGTGATGACCGAGGACGTGGAGGCGGTGACGCTCGACGAGAGCCTGCATGGCCTCATCGACATCATGGCCCGTCGGCAGATTCGCCGGCTCCCCGTCATCGAGCGCGATGACCGGCTCGTCGGCATCATCTCGCTGGGAGACATCGCCCAGCGCGCCGACGCGGACGAGGAGCTGCAACACGCCCTGGAGCGAATCTCCGCGCGCCGCTCGTTCTGGACGCGGCTGCGCTGACGTCACCTCGAGGAAGCGGAGCTCACGTCGCCATCAGTCGGCGGAGCTCCGCGTCCTCGACCCACCACACGCTGGACACGGGAATCACATAGAACCCCTGGTCCGCGAGTTCGAGGAGGACGGGCGGAACCCAGCCGTAGACGAGGCCGCCGTGGACCTCTGTGTAGTCGCCCTTCCACTCGCTGTCGTGCGCGAACCAGGTGTCCCAGCCGGGGATGTCGTAGTCATCCAGGTAGCCATTTGACGGCTGCGTCGCCGCGCCACACAGGTCCGAGTCGAAGTGTGTCGCGAACACCCGCCCGCCCATCAAGTCTCCGAGCGGCGGCAGCGGCAGCTTCAGCCGCTCGAGCGCCCGGCGACGTCGCTCGACGATGAAGTCCACCGCCTCCGCGGGCACGGCGGGCGCGCTCAACAACTGGAACACCAGCGTGTCGCCGTCATGCCCGCAGACCGGCGGCATCAGCTCCACCGAGCGCGTCGTCACCCCGGCCCTGGCGGCCTCGGCGCGTGGCAGACACCATGCGATGGTCTCCGCCAGCCGCCGCTTGAATCCTGTCACCATGCGCGCCTCCTCCGTGCGTCAGGGCCAGTAGCGCTCGGCGGACTTCAGCGCGGCGCCATTGGAGCCGTGCCCGCCAATCACCAGCACCGAGCCATCATCGAGCAGGGTCGCCGTGTGTCCCGCGCGCGCCGTCGGCAGGGCGGGCCGGAGCACCCACTCGAGCTGGTTCGAGTCGAAGAGCTCCACCGTCGACAGCGAGTCATAGTCCGCCTCCGAGCCCCCCACCACCAGCACGTCCCCCGACTTCAGGGTCGTCGCCGTGTGCGCGAAGCGCGCGTCGAACATCGCGTCCATGGGAATCGGGGTGTTGCCGCTGCCCTCCTCGGTCGGAATCAACTCGGTCGAGGAGAGGGCGATGACGGAGCCCGCGCCATCCCCTCGCTTGCCGCCCGTGATGAGCAGCTGCGCGGCCGCCTCGCCCTGCCCTATCACCGCCGCGGCATGAGCGTGCCGAGGCTCCAGCAAGGGACCACCGGCGACGCTCCACCCCTCCCCTGGCGTGTACACGTCGTAGCTGCCCTCGGTCCGACTCGCGTTGTAGCCACCGACCGCGAAGACCCGGTTGAGCACCATCGTGACGGACAGGACGTTGCGCTCCGCGCGCATGGAGCCGCTCCCGGTCGACCAGGTCCCTCCGAACACCGCGTAGCGCGCCGAGTCGCCGAGGCCCGTCTCCCCGTTCGCCCCGCCTCCCATCACCAGGACCTCGTCCCCGTCCGGCAGGAGCACCGCCCCGTGGCTCGCGCGAGCCGATATCGGCAGGTCCGGTCGGGGTGAGGTGCCCGAGGCCGGGTCATAGAGTTCCACGCTCTTCGTCGGAGTGGCCCCCGCGCGGCCGCCCACCACCAGCACCTTCCCTCCGGAGATCAACGTGGCGGTGTGCTCGCCCCGAGCCACCTGCAGGGGCGGCAGGCTCGTCCACGAGCCGCCATTCCGGGGGTCGTAGAGCTCCACCGAGGTGAGCGCTCCCGTCCCACTCGCGTTCGAGAACCCGCCCACCACCAGCACGCGCCCATCCGCCAGCAACGTCGCGGTGTGCCCCGTCCGCGCCGTGTTCGGCGTCCCCGCCGCGTCCCATCGGGGACGCCCCGCGTCGGGACCTCCGTCAGGGCCCGCGTCACCCGCGTCGGGGCCTCCGTCAGGGCCCGCATCACCCGCGTCGACACCTCCGTCGGGCCCCGCGTCCCCGGCGTCTCCTCCGTCGTGGGCGCCCGCGTCCGCGTCACAAATCTCCGGGTGCTCCCGGCAGAAGCGCGAGGTCCGCTCCTCCACGTCGACGCACGAGACGACGGCCTGGAGGCCGAGCACACACGCCACCGCCACCACGAACCGCATCCCCGTCCTCACGGCCACCTCCCGGACACGAAGGCGGACGTCCCATCCGTCCCCACCGTCAGCGCCAGCGGTGCCCGCGGCGCCCCCAACAGGTACATCCCCGTCCCCACCCCCAGCCCCACCACGCCACCCACCAGCATCCCCACGCTCACCGACTGGAGCGACCGCGCACGCGACGCCACCTTCCGCGCATCGTCCCGGGAGCGGAGGTCCGGTGAGGGCTCATCCAGCTTCGACTCCTCCCGCGACGCCAACCACCACATCACCCCGCCCCCCGCCGCCAGCGCCCCGCCCACGGCCGCCGGAATCCACGCCCGCTCGCGCAGGGAGACGGCCCGCCCGGACAGCGCGCCGTCACCGCCAGGCAGCACCCGGTCCGAGTTCCCCGTCGCGGACTCGTCGTCCATGCGCGCACCCACGCCCTCCCCGTCCTCCTTCCTCAACGGCTCGGGCCGCTCACCCCGCGCCGCCAGCTCCGCGAGCACCTTCTGGCGCACCGCCTCGAAGCGCGTCCTCAGCTTCGGCGACACCGCCAGCGGCAGCTTCGCCTCCGGGTCCAGGAAGAGCGCCGCCTGGAACGCCGCGTCCGCCTCCTCCTTCCCGCGGCTCAGCTCCGCCAGCACCACGCCCTCGTAGAGCGACACCGCCACGTCGTCCTCGGGCCCCTTCGACACCTTCTTCGCCCGGGAGATCTGCTCCAGCGCCCGCTCGTGCTCCAGGTCCTCCACCAGCCGATGGATGGACAGCAGGTAGCGCTTCACGTCCGGGGACACCTCCGCCCTCGACCCGAACGGCAGCAGACACAACCCCAGCAACAGGACCCCGACCCCCACCCTGCGAGCCCAACCCACGCAAATCCTGCTCATTGAGATGGATTCCATTTCCAGGACATCCATGCTCGATTTCCCCGAGGGGTACAAGAGGCCCCATGGGCTCTCACGCCCCGGGAAAACGTCAAGGGCCCCGAGAGTCTCCACCGAGTGGAGACCCGCGAGGCCCTCGAGCCGAAGCCGTCACTCGCGCGCGCGTCACCGCGCGCCGGACGTCACCGCACGCCCGTCACCACCACCGCGTCCGTCGTCTCCGTCACGGTGAACTTCTTCAGGGGCAACGTCGCGGGCCCTCTCGTCACCGCACCCTGCAGCGTGAAGGTCGAGTTGTGGCAAAAGCAGATGTAGTCCTGCTCGGCCTGACGCGCGGACACCTCGCAGGCCTGGTGCGTGCACAGCGCGTCCACCGCGGACAGCGAGCCATCCGAGGCGCGGGCGATGAAGATCTTCTTCCCGTAGCCGCCAGGGACGCCCTCCACGAAGCTGCCGTTGTCCTTGAGCGTGGGGAACTGCGAGAAGGGCAGCCGCACCTCGCCGTTCACCGCCGAGGGGAAGCCGCCCTGACCCGCGCGCAGTTCGATGGTCAGCTCGCGGTTGCCCGGGTTGTACGTGGAGGCGAACTTGCGCAGGCCCACCGTGGCCGGCCGCTGCGTCACCGCGCCGTCGATGGGGTTGAACTTGGACAGGTGGCACGGGCACACCACCTCGCGCCCGTCGAAGCCGAGCGGGCACGCGGCGTGGGTGCACAGGTTGGACAGCACGGAGAAGGTGTCCTGCCCGGAGTGCGTCACCAGCAGGTCCGTCTCCTCGCCCGCCACGCGCAGCGTAATCGCGCCGCCCACGCGCTCCAGGTCCGGATAGCGCGAGACCTGCAGCGTCACCACGCCCGCGTCGCTGGCCGTCACGTCCGTCACCGGCGCCGGGTCGATGTCCGGCGCGCAGCCCGGCAGCGCCGTCGCGGCCGCGCCCGCCGCGCTCGTTCCGAGGATGCCCTTCAGGAAGCCACGTCGCGACGTGCTCACGTCCCCTCCACCACGAAGACCAGCTTGGGCTCCAGCACCAGCTTGTCGTCCACCTTCACCATGAGCAGCGACGGGCGCTCGATCTTGAACTGCTCCAGGCTGACGGTGAACGAGCCCTCCGTCGTCACCTCCGTGGCGGACTTGAACAGCACCGTCACCGGCACCTCCACGCCCTGCTTCTCCCCGTGGAAGAGCAGCTGGCCCTTGAGCGTCACCTGCACCTTCGAGGGGAAGGTCGCGGGCAGCTTCACCCCCGTCGCCACGCCCTTGAAGTCGACGATGGGGTGCTTGGCCACCTCCGTCACCTCCCACATGTGCTGGTCGCGGTTGGCGTTGCCGGAGTCGAAGTCCTTGATGTTGGCGCGCACGGCCACCTGCAGCGTGCCGTCCGCCTTCAGCAGGGCCTTGCCGTCGCTGGGCTTCGCGGTGCCGACCACCTCGTGCGCGGGGTGGTGCAGCTTGTAGGTGAGCGTGCTGGCGTCCTTCTTGAGCGCGTACGTCTTGGCCCCACCCTGGGCCAGGGCGGGCACGGAGAGCAGCAGGGTGGTGAGCAGCGCGAGTCGTCGAACGGTCATGTCCGTCTCCAGGAGATGCAGAGGTCGTCCCTCCGAGGCCAACGGCGCCCGGGGGAAAAGATTCAGAAGAAGAGGGTGAAGATGCCGGCCGTGACGGCCCCGAGCGTGGTGTAGCCGACCACCTGGTGCGCGGTGGCCAGGTCCGTCTCCGACAGCCGGCCGAAGCGGTCCGTGGCCATGATGCCGAGGATGATCTGCGCGATCATCCCCGCGGTGGCCAGGGACATGAAGAGCTTGTGGAAGGAGATGGTGTCCCACTCGGCGTTCTGCTTCTCGAAGGGCTCCGGGGCGAGCAGGCCCAAGAGGCCCACCGAGGCGAAGACCACGGAGGTCCCCACGGCGAAGCCGCGGTGGAGCCCCAGCAGGTTGCGGTCATCGCCGCCGCCGCGGAACGAGTCGTTGAACTGGAGCTGGCCAATCACCGTGGTGGTGACCAGGCCCGCGGCCAGCGCGAAGCCCAGGCCCTGGTGCAGCTTGAGCATGGTGCGGCGCCGGTCCAGGCGCTTCTGCAGCTCCGGGTCCACCTGGGCGGCGGCGACGTCCTCGGCGGGCTCCAGCAGGTCGAAGTCCAGCGAGGGGTCCTCCGCCGGAGCGGCCTGCTCCTCGGCGGGGGCCTGCTTCGTGGGCGCGTCCTTGGCGGGCGGCGACTTCTTCTGTTGGGCCTGGGCGGTGGTGGTGGACAGCAGCGACAGGATGACGAGGACGGCGGCGAGGCGGTTCATCAGTGGGTATCCGTGAGGGGCTCGTGGCGGAGGGGCGGACAGGTGCGGCAGGGGTGCCGGGGGCCTGCTTCCATCATGCCGACGTGACTCACGAAGAACCCGGAACCGATTGCAAAGTCGCCGCAACGGGGACCGGCCAGGGGTTTCGTGGACGCGATGTGGAAGACGAGAGGCGGCCGGAGACGGCCTGCATGAGGGGACCCGAACGAAACCTCCCAACCAGGTGGTGACCCCGGAAGCATGACTCCGAGGCCCAGGGGCGACGGTAGCGCCACACTCCGCGTTGCGGAAGCCGCATGACGGGCGGCGGACTCTGTCCGACAGCCACCTTCCTCCGGGCTCGGGGTCGGAAGACCCCGGCCGGTGTGTTCACTGCCCGCGCGGGGGACTGACGGGCGCCCGACAATCATCCGCCCGGGGCCGGAAATCCGGCTCCGGATGCGTTTCAGTGGAGGCAGCCCGGGGTGTCACCTGCGCCATCGGGCAGCCGCGCATGGAGAAGCATTCGTCCGTCAGCCTCCGCTTGCCTCCTCCCGACGAGGGCCCGGGTCCCAGCGTGGAGCTGCTGGCGGAGAGCCGCCGCGCTCGCGCCAGCGCCGAGCTCGCCAGCGCGCGCATGCGAAGTCTGCAGTCGCTCACGCTCGCCCTCTCCGGCGCCCTCACCTCCGAGGACGTCGCCCGCGCCGTCGTCGTGGAGGCCGTGCGCACCCTGGAGGCCCAGACCGGCGGCCTCTACCTGCTGGAGGCCCGGGGCTCCACCCTGGAGCTGGTCCACACCGTGCGCTGCCCCCCGGCCATCGAGGCCGCCTTCACCCACGTCCCCCTGGGCGCCAACGTCCCCGTGGCCGAGGCCGTGCGCACCCGCGCGCCCCTATGGCTGTCCGACTTCGCCACCCTGGCCGAGCGCTTCCCCATCGCGGCCGACCCCGCCCGCCCCGAGCACGGAGACCTGTCCATCGCGTGCCTGCCCCTCATCGCCCGCGACAGGACGGTGGGCTGCCTGGCCTTCATCTGGGGCCGCGCGCACGACTTCGACGAGGAGGAGCGGGCCTTCATCGACATGCTGGCCCAGCAGGCCACCATGGCCCTGGAGCGGGCCCGGCTGCTCGCCGCCGAGCGCAGCCAGGTGGAGCGCGTGGGCCTGCTCCAGCACGCCACCGCCATGCTCGCCACGTCGCTGGACCTGGGCCACACCCTGCGCGGCGTCGCGCTGGGCCTGGTCCCCACCCTGGGCGACTTCTGCATCATCGACGTGATGGGGCCGGACCACGAGGTGCGCCGCACCTTCCACGCCGCCACCCCCGAGTGCGCCGGCCTGCTCGCCGCCAGCCACTGGCGCCCCCCGGAGCGCCCCGGCACGCCCATCTGCGCGCTCGCCAGCGGCCAGCCCGTCTTCGCCCCCCAGGTCGACGCGGCCTGGGTGGAGTCCACCGCGTGCGGGCCGGAGACGCTCGCCCTGCTGCGCACCCTGGCCCCCACGTCCTGGCTGTCCGTCCCGCTGGACACGCCCGAGGGCGTGCTCGGCGCGCTCACGCTGGGCCACTGCCTTTCCGGCCGGCACCACACGGCCGAGGACCTGGAGCTGGCGATGGAGCTGGCCCGCCGCGCCAGCGCCGCCGTACAGAACGCCCACCTGTTCCACCAGACGCAGCAGGCGCTCCAGCTGCGCGACGAGTTCCTCGCCATCGCGAGCCACGAGCTGAACACGCCGCTGACGGCGCTGAAGCTCCAGCTGTCCCGGCTGCGGCGCATGTCCTCGGACGGGGAGGTGCGGGCGCGCACCACGTCCGCCGTGCAGCAGGTGGACCGGCTGGGCCGGCTGGTGCACGAACTGCTGGAGGTGGCCCACCTGTCCGAGGGCCGGCTGCACCTGACGCCCGAGCCCGTGGACCTGGTGGACGTGTGCCGGGAGGTGCTCACGCGCTTCACCGAGGAGAAGGAGCGCGCGGGCGCCACCATCTTCCTGCGCGCCGACGGCGCCGTGTCCGGGCGCTGGGACGCCTCGCGCGTGGACGGCATGGTGACGCACCTGCTGTCCAACGCGCTCAAGTACGGCCTGGGCCGCCCGGTGGAGGTGGAGGTGGCCTGCATCCCCGGAGACCTGGCGCGACTGGTGGTGAGGGACCGCGGCATCGGCATCCCCGCCGAGCAGCTCGCCCACCTGTTCCAGCGCTTCGGCCGCGCGGTGCCGCTGAGGCACTACGGCGGCTTCGGCCTGGGGCTGTGGTTCTCCCGTCAGGTGGTGGAGGCCCACGGCGGGCACATCCACCTGGAGAGCTCACCGGGGCTGGGCACCACCGTCACCGTGGAGCTGCCCAGGACGCCGGAGACGGCATGAGCCCCAGGCCCGCTCACGCCGGAGCGGTGGAGGGCACCTGGGAGCGCTGCGCGGTGCCGTGCGCCAGCTCCTCCCCCAGCGCGTGCGGGTCGAAGTACGCGTAGAAGCGGCGGATGTGCTCGCCATCCCACTCCAGGATGGAGACGCCCTCGTAGGCCACGGCCGCGCCGTTCTGCGCGGTGCCATGGGACTCCCACTCGAGCGCCACCCGGTCCCCCGCCTCAATCATGTTCCGGAAGGACGACTTCACCTGGCGCAGCGTGGCCTTGTACTCGCGCCAGAACTGACGCGCGCCCTGCTTCCCCTTGAACACCCGGGAAGAGGCCAGGTTGCTCACATGGGCATCGTCGCTGAAGAGCGCGACGAGCGCCTCCAGGTCGCCGTCCTCCTCCAGGCTCGACAGTGCCTCCACGAACCGCTGCGCTCGCTCCGTCGCCATGCGCGTGTCCTCGCTCGCCCCTGGGTGGAAGGGGGCCCATGGAAGGAGACTGCGCATGCGCCATCCCGGGTGCCTCCCCCTCCCGCCTGCCCTCCGGTGCGACGGGGGAGCTCCGGTCAGCACGCTGTCCAGGCACTCAGGTGCCCCGGGCCCGGGACCACTCCTCGCGGTTCCAGCCGTTGCGCAGGTAGCGTTCACGCTTCGACTCGGGGAGCGCCTCCCAGGCCACTCCCCGCGCCAGCTCTGGCGGCGTGTCGAAGAGGCCCACGTGCTGGCGGTCCACGGCCTGCGTCGCGCGCTTCGCCGTGAGGCCCTTCATCTCGTAGCCCAGCCGCAGCTCGGCCTTGTTGCCCTGTCCCTTCACGTCGACGAAGACGCCCCCGCCGAACTCCGCCTCCCTCAGGTTCAGCTTGCTGTAGCTGCCCGCGTGCTTGCCCACGCCGACGGACAGCTTGAGGTCACCGTCCGAGGAGTGGCTCACCGAGAACAGGCCCAGGTCCACCTTCACCTCCGACTGGAGCTGGCCCTTCGAGTCGCGCGTCACCTCCAGCCCCACGGGTCCGCCCTTGAGCGCCACGCCGCCCGAGGACTTCAGGTCTACGCGGCCCCGCGAGTCGAGCCGCGCCTCGCCGCCCACGAGGAGGTGGTCGTGCTGCAGCTCCGCCTTGCCATTCAGGGAGAAGGTGCCGCCGGGGCGCTCGCCGAGCAGCTCGCGCTGACGGGCATTGATGGCCTGGTAGACCCAGCCCGTGGACCCCGCGGTGCCCACCGCCAGGCGCCACTCCTTCGCGAGCGCCTCCCGCCGGGGGTCCTCGCGCGACAGCCCCAGCATCGAGTCCGACAGCCGCGCCTCCCGGGGCGGGCCCAGCTTGCGCAGCTCGGGGAGCCCCTGGGACTGCTCGACGGCCTGGACATAGCGACCGAGGTAGGCGGCGTGGTCGGCCAGGTACGTCCTGCCCGCGGTGACGGCGTGCTCGCTCACGGCCTGGCGCAGCGAGTCCGGCAGGGCCGCGTCGTGACGGAAGAAGGCGGGTCTGCCCGGGTAGCCCAGCGGCCCCGACGCGGGCTCCCCCGCGAGCCGCTGGAGCATGCCCTTGGCGTGGGCCTGCTCCAGGAAGGACGCGCGCGCCTGGGGAGACTGCTCGGCCAGGAAGGTCTTCAAGAGGCCCTCGCGCTCCATCCGCTCCAGGGTGGCGCGGTAGCCCTCCGGCGGGAGCTGTCCCAACAGCGTGTGCACCGTGCGCACGTCCGCGTCGCTGACCGTCCAGTCGCCGAGGCTGCGCGTCAGCCTCGCCTGGAGGTCCGGGTAGACGTCCGCGGGGACCTCCGCGCTCCGGGCCCGGAGCCTGCCGCCCAGCGCCGTCAGCTCTCCGGCCGACACGGTGGGGCCGGTGTCCCGGGACGTGCTCCCTGGCTGCGGAGGGGACGGGGACTTCGAGGTGGGTTCCTTGAACGGCTGCACCGCGTTGCGCTCACGGGCGGCCGGGGTGGGGGGATGAGGAGGGGGCCGCGCCGGCGTGGGCACCTCGTCAGGGACCAGGTCGAGAGCCAGGGCGTTGCTGCCTGCTGTGTCGATTCGGGACATGCGCTCGCTTCCGCAAAGGGGACCTCCGGCCGCACTGCACCGGGCACACCAGGGTCCACTCCGAGCGGCGCGCGGGCCCTCGGCGCCTCACGCCATCGCCAGTTCCGGACGTGAAATCTCCCGGCACGGACGTCCTCGCGCGCGAGGTCGGCGCGAGTCAGGCGACCACGGCGGCGACGGCCCGGGAGTCGAGCGGCAGCTCCAGCGTGAAGGTCGTCCCGGTGCGATCCCCGCTCTCGATGCTCACCCGTCCACCATGGGCCTGGGCACAGCCCCAGACCAGGGTCAGCCCCAGGCCCCAGCCCTTCGAGGGCCCCTCGCGCGCGGAGCGCGTCCTCGAGAACGGCTTGAAGAGCAGGTCCTGGTCGGACTGGGAGAGGACCCGGCCCTCGTTGTGGACGGAGACCCTCGCGCCTGAAGCCGTCCGCGCGACGGTGAGGGTGACGGGGGAGTCGCTCGCGCCGTACTTCACCGCGTTGCTGGTCAGGTTCCAGAGTGCCCGGCGCAGCTCGTCCTCGCTCCAGAAGCCCTCGACGGGCGCCTCGGCCACGAGGAGGAAGCGCTCGCCGTGGATGGTGCTCAGCTCCTCGATGACCTCCCGGGCGATGGCCCGCAGGTCGCACGGCGCGAACTGGAGCGAGAGCTGCTCCCCGGCGCGCAGGCGGTTGGCGTCGAGCAGGTCCCGCACCATGCGGTCCGTGCGCTCGATGTTCTGGTCGATGCGCCGGGCCAGGTCCCGCCGCTCCTCCATCATCTCCGGCCGGCGCAGGAGCAACTGCGCCGCCACCTTCGCCGCCGACAGCGGCCCCCGCAGGTCATGGGCCAGGACGGAGACGAAGCGCTCCCGGAGCACCCGCTCCTCCTGCAGGGTGTCGACCTTCGTCTGCAGGTCCGCGTACAGCTTCGCGTTGTCCAGGTGGATGGTGAGCCGCTCGCCCAGGGACTCGAGCCGCCTCCGCTCCCGGGCCGTGAAGTCGCGCGACGCGGCGGCGCCGACGTACAGCACGCCCCTCAGGGCGTAGTGCGTGGCCAGCCGGATTCCCAGCAACGAGGAGAGCCCCTCGCGCCGCAGGTCCTCGCTCACCGCCATCGGCGTGGCCTCCGCCTCCTCGCCCGAGCCGGGGTCCTCGTCCACGACGCCTCGAGTGGTCGCGTATCGCGCGAGGGCCTCCATCGCCACGCCCGTGGAGACCACCGTGCCAAGACCGGGGAGCGGGGTCTCCTTCAAGAGCAGGGCCGCGCCCTGTCCCCCCAGCGCCTCCATGATGAGCTCGAGGACCTCCCTCAATCGCTCCTGGAGGGAGGCGGCGTCCACCTCCAGGGCCTCGTTGGCCACCTTCTGGATGAGCCGCAGGTAGCGCTTCTCCGCCTGCTCATCCTCCCGCATGTGCTCGCTGAACAGCGCGATGACGCTCGCCGAGGCCGCATGCAGCTCACCGAGCAGCCGCTCGACGTCCTCGACGTCGGGCCGCGCCTGGGGCGGGGCCTCGGCCCACATCCTGGAGATGCACCTGCCCAGGAGCGCGAACTCCTCGACGACCTCCGCGACGTGGAACCCCTGGCGGAGTCGCGCGGCCACATGGCCCTCCACGTACTTGCGCCGCTCAGCGAAGGTGGTGGCCGGCGCCTTCGCGTCCTCCGCGAGCGAGGCCAGATAGGTCGGCATGATGTTCTTGAGCTCGGGGGCGTCCAGGCCTCGGGCGGAGGCGGCCCGGGTCGCCTCCTCGGTCCACAGCCGGACGATGGCGTCGTAGTGCCGGTGGATGATGTCAGCGATGCGGTTCATCGTGTGGCCCCATCGTTCTGCCGCACGGAGACGCCATCCCGTGCATTCCTGGAGAGGGGATAAGGCCTGGGCCTCCCGGAGGTGAGCGGGGAGAGCGCCGGGCCCGCGGACCACCGTTCGCTGGCATACACGCCCCGGGGAGGTCGCGACGGGTGCCCGAGTGGGGGAGGGCATCCCGCCCCGAGGACCGAGGACCCATCCCCGAGCCCCCTCGGCGGGCGAGTGGCCCGCCGCTCCATGTCCGCGGCCGCCTCCGTGTCCATCCTCAAGAAGCTCAACCTTCCCCTTTCAAGCTGTCCTTCTCGCGAGTCGCGCGGCGGGCCGCCCGAGGTCCGCCATGCCTTCGTACACGGTCGACATCCCGCTCCATCTCCACCACGCATACTGGCAACTGCCCAATGAGATGCGCATGGCCGTCGCGCTGCATCTGCTGGCGATGGCGGAGCTGGCGCCCCGGAGATACTCCGCCGTGGACGGGGGGCCGAGCCGCAGTGACATCGCCGGCCTGGACGCGGGCGAGCACCTCGTGGAGCTCGGCGGGCTCTGGTTCTCCTATCGCATCACCCCTCAGGAGAACCTCTTGCGGTTGCTGGATTTCGGGGGCACGACGCGGGGTGTCCCCGCCCCCGCGCCCTCCACCTGGAGAAACCACCTGCTGGACCAGGATGTCTGGACCAACGAGGGCGGCGGCAGCCATGCCCTGGCGCGGGGTGACGACGTGGCGGGGACCTGAAGCCTCCCGCGCGCGGAGCACGCGCGTGGGCCCGAGCGGGCGTGGCCTCCTCTTCAGTTCATCGTGGAGCCGCGCAGCCGCGCCCTCAGCACAGCGGCCTCGTCCGTGTCGCGCAGCACCACCAGCGTCTGCACGTAGTACGCGAGCGCCCACAGGTTCTCCTCGGGAATGGCTCCCTTCCACGTCGGCATGGCCGCGCCGCCCACGCCCGCCGCGATGACCCGGTAGAGGTCCTCGCGCTGACGCTCGGGAGTGTACGGCGCGCCTTCGATGGTTTCTCCCACGGGCCAGATAGTGCGCAGGGGCTGGAAGAGGAAGTCTGGCGGGAGCACTTTCTGCGTGCGCGTGGGCTCGCCGTTCGCGTCCACCTCCACCGGGTGGTCCGACTCGCGGACCTGTGCGGTGTAGGGGTCCACCTTGGACAGGTCCACGTCGCGCCCCGTGGTCTTCTTCATCAACGCCGCCAGCTCCGCGCGGGGAAGGTACGCGACATGACAACTGGAGCAGCCCGCGTTGCCCGCGCCCGACACGTGATAGGCGACGCGGCCCCGCTCGATGGCCTCCGCTTCACGGCCTCGCCACGGGTCGGGTGACATCTCCAGCGGCTTACCGGGGACCTCTTCCTTCCAGCGAGGGCTGAAGGTCTTGAGGTATTGCACCACCGCGTCGAGGTCCGCGTCGGGCACATCCCACGCGAACATCGGCGTGCCATGGAGCCCTCGTCGCAGCGTGCGCTTCAGCGCCTCGTCCGTGGGCAGCTCTCCCACGGAGACACCGCCGAACTTGAACAGTCCCTGACGGAAGCTGCGAGGCACGGGCCGCATGCCCCGTCCCGCCGGGCCTTGTCCGTCGCCCTGCGCTCCGTGACAGGAGGCGCAGTAGTACGCGTACACCGAGTGCCCACGCACCAGCGTCTCCGCGGAGAGGACGCGGCCGTCGGCGAGCTTCAGGGGCTCGAACGTGGGCGAGCTCTTCGAGCGACACCCCGCGAGCGACACCAGGAGCAGCAGGGCCGACAGCACACGAGAGGTCATGGGAGGTACACCGCGATGAAGAGGAACACCCACGTCACCGTCACGAAGTGCCAGCCCAGGGCCCAGGTCCGCCACGAGGCTCGCACGTCCGCTCCGCGCAGATGACGCCAGCAGCAGGCGAAGAGCCCGACCTCCACCGCGAGCACGTGCAGCGCGTGCAGCGCGGTGAGGCCATGGAAGGCCGACGCGGACACGCCGCTCTCGGGGATGCGCAGGTGCTCGGTCCACCAGGCCCGGTGCATCCACATCGCCTGGAGCACGAGGAACCCGAGCCCCGCGGCCCACACTCCCCAAGTTGCCCACAGGGGACGAGGGCCCTCGCGGCGTGAGCCCAGGTGCAGGGCCGCGCTCCCCGCGACGAGCAGGAGCCCCGTGAGGCCCAGACCCCACGTGGGCACCCGCGGCGACGGCCACGCCTCGCGCATCCGGTACCAGCCCACCGCGAACACGAGCGCCGCGAAGAACATCGCCCACGCGGACAGGCCCAGCACCGTGCCGAGCCACTGTGTGGCCTCGGCCCGGGTGTCCGCTTCGGGCCGCGGGCTCATGACGTGCGCTCCAGGAGGGGCAGCGGGCTGCTGATGGCTGGAGACTCCGCGGGCAGCACCTCCGCCTGTCCCACCCAGTCGCGGCCCAGCTGCTCCAGCACCTCCGGCTGGGACAGGGCATGTGGCCCGCGCAGCACGACGGGGAGCTGCTCGAAGTTCTCGTCGCTCGGAGGGCTGGCCGCGCACGTCCACTCGAGCGTGCCCACCTGCCACGGGTTCGCGTCCGCCACGCGCCCGCGCCAGAGCGTCCACACCAGGTTCACGACGAACAACACCTGCGCGGCCCCGAGCAGGAACGCGCACGCCGTGGTCCACTGGTTCAGCGGCAGCAGGTGCTTCAGGTACGTGTACTGGTACGGGTCATAGAGCCGGCGCAGCTGTCCCGCGTAGCCCGCCGCGAGCTGTCCGCCGAAGACCCCGAGGAACAGCACCGCGCTCGACACCACGTGCGCCTTCGCGAGCCCTTCGTGAAGCTGTCGCCCGAACATCTTGGGGAACCAGAAGTACAGCCCCGCGAAGACCCCCAGGAAGCTGGCCGCGCCCATGGTCAGGTGGAAGTGCCCCACCACCCACAGCGTCCCGTGCAGGGGCACGTCCGTGGCCACCGCTCCCAGCGCGAGCCCGGTGATTCCGCCCAGTCCGAACACCCCCATCGTCGAGAGCGCCGCGAGCATCGGCGAGGTCAGCCGCACGCTGCCGCGCCACAGCGTCATCAGCCAGTTGAGGAACATCACCTCCGCCGGCAGCGAGATGAGCAGCGTCAACACCATGAACGTGCGCCCCAACAAGGGCGACATCCCGCTGGTGAAGAGGTGGTGCGCGTAGACCAGCCCGCTCAGCGCGGACACCCCGCCCATGGCCCCCGCCGTCAGGCGATAGCCGTGCGCGGGCTTGCGGCTGAAGAAGGACACCAGGTCCCCCACCATGCCCCACGCGGGCAGGATGAGGATGTAGACCTCCGGGTGGCCGAACAGCCAGAACAGGTGCTGGTACACCACCGGGTCCCCGCCGCCGCCCACCGCCGCCGCGCCCGCGATGAAGAACTGTGTCCCCAGCAACCGGTCCATCAACAGCAACACGGTGGCGGCCGCCAGCACCGGCACGAAGAGCACGTTCAACACCGACGCGAAGAACAGGCCCCACACGGTGAGCGGCAGTCGGCCCCAGGTCATCCCGGGCGCTCGGCATCGCGCCACCGTGACGACGAAGTTCAGCCCGTACGTGAAGGCCGAGACACCCGCGCACAACACCGCCACCGTCACCAGCGTCTGGCCCAGGCCCGGGGTGAACGCGGTGGTCGACAGCGGAGGGTAGGCCGTCCACCCCGCGCTCGCGGGCCCCAGCCGCACCGCGAACGAGAGGAGCACGAGGGCTCCGCCCAGCGCGTAGACCCAGAAGCCCAGCGTCGACAGCCGGGGGAACGCGAGCCTCCGCGCGCCGATGGCCAGGGGCAACACGAAATGCCCCAGCGCGCCGAAGAGCAGCGGCGTCACCGCGAAGAAGATCATCACCAGGCCGTGCATGGTGAAGACGGAGGTGTACGTGGGCGGCGTCAGCGCGCCTCGGGACTCGGGCAGCGCCCACGCGAGCCCAGGCACGGGCTGCCCCGGCCACGCCCACTGCCAGCGGATGAGCAGCGCCAGCAGTCCGCCCAGGAGGAGGAAGCCCAGCCCGCTCCACAGGTAGCGCCGGGCCACCTGCTTGTGGTCGACGCTCACGGCGTCCTCCAGTCCCAGCCCCAGTGGGCCGCGACGTCGTCCGCGTCGTACGCCTGGAGCGCCTGTCGCCCCGCTTCGCGCAGCCACGCGGCGTACGCCTCCGAGGACAGGGCGCGCAGCTCACCGCGCATCCGGTAGTGGCTGGTGCCGCAGTGCTGGTAGCAGGCCACCTCCCACGTGCCCTCGCGCTCGGCCTGGAACCAGGTCTGGTTCACGCGGCCTGGAATCGCGTCCACCTTCACGCGGAAGTGCGGCAACGAGAAGCCGTGCACCACGTCCGTGGAGACGAGCTGCACCCAGACGGGGACGCCGGCGGGGACCCGCAGGTCGTTCCACGTCACCACGTCATCGGGCGTGTTGAAGCGGCCGTCCTCGCCCGCGTAGCGCGCCTCCCAGGACCACTGGTGCGCGTTGATTTCGATGCGCACCGTGCGCGGGTCCTCGGCGGGGACCTGGAGGTTCCACAGCACGTCCCGCAGGTAGCCCTCCGAGCCCACCAGCAGCGTCCCGTCCACGATGAGGAACGTGGTCAGCGCCAGGCCGAGGACGAAGGCGATGGAGCGCTTGGTGCCTCCGTCCGAGGCCGCGCGCTTCGCGCCCCGGAAGCGCCACACCGCGATGAGCATCCACCCGAGCGCAATCGCCGCGAGGCCCGCCTCGAAGCGGTGACTCCACCCGAGCAGCGCGTCGATGCGAGGGCCGTGGGTGCTCGCGTTCTCGGGCAACGCGAGGGTCTTCAGCCCGGAGGGCGCTTCCGTGTCCGTCGAGACAGGGGAGGACCCTTCGACGGGGGTGCTCATGTCGGGTCCTTCCGGCTGTCCTCACGGCTGGCGCGACGCACGGCCCACACGCCCACGCCCAGGACCACGAAGGGCGTGAGCATCAAGCCCACCACGAGCAGCACCGAGCGCACCGCGGACTCCGGCTCCCTGAGCGAGCACGTCGCGCAGGCCCAGGCCTCCACGGGAAGCAAGGCCAGGAGTGCCAGCGCGAGGGCCGCGGCGGCGTGCGCCTGGCTCGCGACACATCGACGAGACGTGGTGCTCCGTGAGGGCTTCACGCCCGACATCGAAGACCGGGCGGTCCACCGGCGCCAGCCGCCTCGAGGGGACTCGCCGCCTCGGCCTTCCTCGAGCGTCGGGTGGGAAGCCAGAGGCGCGGTGGCACCTCGGAAGGACTCGTCGTCCCGGCAGTCCTCCCAGGTTGGGGCGAGCGACGGGCGCGCAGAGGCGCCTCGATGAGGCTCGTGGCCTCGGCCTCCTCTGGGGATTGAGCGTGGCGCGGTTGCGTTTGTTCGGGGGAACTCGTCGACCCAGCCGTCCTCGGGGCAGCACTCCGGTCGAGCCTCGGACCGGACGAAGATGCCTCTGCCCGCTCCCGGGAGGCGGGATGCGGCTCGTCGACCCTGGTTGGAGCGCTCACCGTTCATCACCGCCCTCCCGGCTAGCACGCGGGAGTGGCCGTCTCAAGCCGAGGCCCTCCTGGGCTCGGCTGCCCACCGGGGTGACCTGCCACCGGCTACACCTCGCGAGTAGGCGGGTTGGCCCCTGCGACACCTCGGCGCTTGTGCGCACCCAGGCCTTTCGTTAGTCCCAGGCCCATGTCCGCCGAATCGCCCCTCGCGCTCCCCCAGGCCCGTCTCACCCAGCGCCCCGCCTTCTGGGCCGGCCTGGCCGTCATCGCCCTGGGACTCACCGCCGCCCTGGGCCTGTCCCTGGTGCGCGGAAGCAGCGAGCCGCTGCCCCGGCTCGGCACCCTCCCGGACTTCTCGTTCACCCGGCAGGACGGACAGCCCTTCGGCAACGCCCAGCTCCGCGGGCATCCCTACATCGCCAACTTCATCTTCACCCGCTGCCCCACCATCTGCCCCGCGTTCACCCGGAAGATGGCGCACGTGCAGAAGAGCACCGACGCCCACGGCACGGGCCTCCAGCTCGTCTCCTTCTCCGTCGACCCGAAGTACGACACCCCCGAGCGCCTCGCCGAGTACGGCCAGACGCACGGCGCCAACTTCGCCCGCTGGAGCTTCCTCACTGGCGACTACGCCGTCCTCCAGGACGTCATCGTCCAGGGCTTCAAGGTCAGCATGGGCCGCGAGGCCGGCGCCCCCGAGGATGACCTGACCTCCATCTTCCACGGCTCCCACTTCGTCCTCGTGGACTCGAAGGGGGAGATTCGCGGGTACTACGACAGCGCTGACAGCGACTCGACGGACCGGCTCCTCGTCGACGTGAAGCGGCTGATGCGCGAAGAGGCGTGACGCGAACGGAGTCCCCGCACCCGGGATTGTTGATCCACGGAGTGGTGTTCCCAGCGCGCGCGTGAGGCCGCCAGCGCTCCTCTCGACTCCGGCTCCGCCACGAATCACAGGGCCTGGCGAGCCGGGCGGACTCAACCACTGGCAGTATGACTTCGGGCTCCCGATTCTTGAGTAATGAGGATCATCCGGCCTGCCCTGCCGCGCGAGCCGAGCCCGAGCGGCGGCTCGCCCCACGTATCAGCCTGCCCCCCCCGGGAGCCCGTTGAGTGGCCTCGCGCCTTCGGGCAGCGGCCCTTGATGGACCCGTGAAACCGACGAGTCAGGCCCAAACGGCATCCGGGTCCTCGCGGATAGCGGCCCGTCTGAAGCTCAGGTCGCGCTCCGCATGGACGAAGGGCGGGCTCCGCCTCATGCGTGGAACCACCGTGAAGCTGAAGGGCCGGCCCCGCGTTGGCGGAGGACCGGCCCTCGTCGCATGCCCACGAACCGAAGGGCCGGCACCTCTCTCGGAGGACCGGCCCTCGCATCCGCCCCGCAAAGCCGAAGGGCCGGCCCCGCGTTGGCGGAGGACCGGCCCTCTGGCTTGCCACCTCATCGCGCCAGGGGCGCGAGGTGCCTTACTCGATGAAGGCGGCGTGGCGCTGCGCGATGATGTTCTGCACGTTCTGCTGGCCGAGGACGTTGTCCGTCCACGCGCCCACCTTCTCGGCGCCAGCGCGAACCTGCTCGGCGACCTTGGTCACGTCCTCGATCTTCGAGGTGGCCTTCGCCAGCGCGCCGATGCCGCCGATGGGGCCCTCGCCGACCAGCGACGTCACGCCCTGCTTCAGCAGGCCGTCCACCACCGGGGCCAGGAACTTGCCCACGTAGGGGATCTTGTTGATCTGCTCGCTGATCTTGTTGGTGATGGGCTCGATGATCTCCGAGGCCGGCTTCTTCAGGAAGCCCAGGAGCTTCTCACCGAACTTCGCGATGCCACCGGCGATGCCGCCGACCTTCTCCGCCGCGGTGCCAACGGTCTTGATGACGTTCTGGAACAGCTTCGCGGGGTTCAGCTTGTCGAACAGGCCCATGGTGACACCTCAAAGTTCGCGGGGGACGCGGAAGTTTTTTGGGAGAAGGAAGACTCGAAGTGATTCTCGACAGAGCGGCTGAATAGTTTCCGCCAGAATTTCCGTGAGAATTTCTCCGGACTTCCGCCCCCCGGGGCAGGACCTCAGGCCCTGCCACCACCGCCCCGCTTGATCTGATCCAACATCGCCTGCCGGGCCGCGGCGTCCTGGTTCCCCCCCGTGGAGGGAGCCTGGGTCGTCGTCGACGGAGGCGCGTCCGCGTTCAGGGAGGGCTTGCCCGCGGTGCCCGGGGTGGACTTCTCGAACTTGGAGTTGTCGAAGTCCGGCGCCGACCCGGGCAGCTCGCCCTTCATGCCCCGGATGAGCAGATCCGCGGCCTCATCGGAGGTCACCGGGGTGATGCCGTTCTTCTTGAGCTCCTCGTCGGGGACGATGTTGAGCTCCGGCTCCAGGTCCTTGTCCTGCGCGTACTTGAGGACCAGCTCGACGTAGTCCTCCAGCTTCATGCCGACAGCCTTGGCGATCTTCTTGGTGTCCGCGTCGTTCAGCAGCTCGGCGCGAACGACCTCGATGGGCCGCTTGAGCCCGCGCTTGGGCTTGGCGGGGGCGTTATCCTGAGACATGTGATGCTCCGACGAAGAAAGGACGTGGGCGAAACTCTAGCCCAGTTTTTCTCGTTCACACATTCTCGCCCCCGCCTCCCTCTGACGACAGCGCCGTGAGGGCTCGCTGGTAGGTCTCCAGGTCCGCCTGGGAGAAGAGCACCACCGTCACCTTCTCCAGCTGGGGCAGCCGCCCGAGCGCCGCCCGGATTTCCCGGAGCGCGATGAGCGACGCCCGCTCGATGGGGAAGCGATACACGCCCGTGGAGATGGACGGGAACGCCACCGAGCGCAGGCCGTGCTGCTCCACCAGGGCGAAGACGCTCTTGTAGCACCGCGCGAGCGTGGCCTCCTCGCCCCGAGCCCCCCCGCCCCAGACGGGCCCCACCGTGTGGATGACGTGGCGGGCGGGCAACCGGTAGCCCTTCGTCAGCTTCGCCTGGCCCGTGGGGCAGCCATGCAGCAGGCGGCACTCGGCCAACAGCTCCGGCCCGGCCGCGCGGTGGATGGCGCCGTCCACGCCGCCTCCGCCCAAGAGCGCGCTGTTCGCCGCGTTGACGATGGCGTCCGCGTCGACGCGGGTGATGTCACCTCGGATGAGCTCCAGGGTCATGGCCTCTCCTCTTGCCACGGGTGGGCCACGGACGACGCCTCCGGCGACCGCGCCTGACTCGAGGCGCGGCGGGCCGGGACCACGGGTCCTCAGCGCGGCGAGGCGTTGCGAGGCGCCGACTTGCGCGTGCTCGACACGGGCTTGCGCGCCTTGGGGAAGGTGCGCGTCACCGTGCCGGGGCGGCGGGCCTCGGCGGCGGCGCGGGCCTTCTCCTCGGCGGCGCGGGCGGCGGCGGCCTTCACCGCGAGCTGCTCGGCCTGGAGCGCCCAGCGCCGACGCAGCAAATCCCGCAGGCCCTCCTTCTGGAGGTCCACCTGCGCCTGATGCAGCCGGTAGTGCAGGTCCTCGCGCAGGGTGCCGCGCGCGAGCGCCGCGTCCGCCGCGCCCGACACGCCCACCACCACCTTGGGCCGCTCCTCCTGCATCTGCAGGCAGCGCAGGATGAGCCCCTGCGCCTCGCGCCCCAGCTTCACCGCATCCGGGATGAACACCACGCCGTTGCGCTGGCGGAGCGCGTTGGCCAGGTCCGCGGCCTGCCGCACCTCCACCAGCTCCACGTCGAAGCTGCGCGCGGCCTCCTGGGCCCAGCTGCGTCGCTCCTCCTCCGTGCCTCCGTGGATGATGAGCGAGGCACGATTGCAGACGAGCTCTTCTTCTCGGTAACCGCTGAGCGTCACCGGCAAACCCCCTGCTGCCTGAAGCGTGGAGGCCGGATTCTAACGCCCCCCCGGGTCCTCCATTCAACGCCCCGGGTATCCTGGCAGGTGGGGCTCGGAGCGACCCACCTGAAAGCCCTTTCATGTGTACCTGGGTGACAGCTGTCTCGGGGCTGTCACGAGGCGGGCACCACCATGACGGGGCGACGGCAGCGCGCCACCAGCTCCCGGGCCACCACCACGGGCAGCGCGTCCGGGGCCTGGGAGGGCACGCCCGACGTGCCCAGGCACACCAGGTCCACGCCCTCGCGCTCCGTGGCCTGGCAGATGGCCAGCGCGATGTCCTCGCCGGACACGCCCTCCACGCTCCAGCGCAGCGCCCGCGCGCCCTCGTCCCGGGGGACCAGGTCCCACAGCCGCTGGAGCGTCGCCTCGTGCTCGCGCGGGGGCTCGGGCAGCACGCCGGAGTGGTCCATGAAGCCCGTCTCGCCGAAGCGTCGACGGTGCACGTGCAGCAGGTGCACCCGGCCTCCCGGCCCCACCATCGAGCGCGCCTGGGTGATGGCGCGCAGGCACGCGTCGGAGAAGTCCACTGGCACCAGCACGCTCCTGGGAGGCTGCGCGCGACGGGGCTCGCGCAGCGTGTCCGGCACGCACACCACCGCCTGCTCCGCGTTGCGCAGCACGCCCGCGGACACCGAGCCGTGCCACCAGCGCTTCACCGGCCCCTGCGCGCGCATGCCCACGACGACCAGGTCCGCGCCGCGCGAGAGCGCCACATGCAGCAGGTGGTCCGCCGACCGCCCGAAGCCCGGCTCCAGCACCACCTCCACGCTCCCCTCGCCGAGCAGGTCGCCCACCTGCTCGCGCACCTCGCGCAGCAGCACCGTCTGCACGGCGGGGTCCAGCGCCTCCATGTCCCGCAGGCCGGGCTCCAGCACCTCCACGTGCACCGGCGTGTGGATGCCCAGCCGCTCGCGCGCCTCCAGGGGCGAGCACACGTACGTGGCCAGCACGTCGCACGGCCCCACCCGGCGCAGCTCGCGCAGGAAGCCCACCGCCGCGTCGGCCGTGGGGGACAGCGGATCCACGCCCACCACGACGAGCAGCCGCCTGCGTCCGCGCATCCAGTCCACCAGCGCGTCCGCGCGGCGCACCGACAGCACCGGTCCGCAGCCGTGTCGGGCCAGCCGCTCGGGCAGCGAGGCGCGCCGCCACGCCGACGTGCGCCAGCCCTCCGCCGCGGCCACCACCCAGCGCGAGTGCCTGCACTCCTCGTCGGCGAGCACCGCCTCGGTATCCGAGCGCACCCGGCAGCTCACCCGGCCCGGAGGCAGGTGCAGCCGCTCCGCCTGGGCCTCCAGGTCACGCTGGGCCTCCCGGCGCACGGCGTCGGTGAGGGGCTCGCCGTCCATCACGCCCACGAGCAACAGCGGCTCCCCCAGCCGCGCCGCCAGCGCCGCGGCGACCTCCACTTCGCGGGACTCCCGCGCCATCAGCGGGCTCGCACAGACGATGGCCATGGCCGCCCTCCTCGGAAGGGATGGCCGAGACTCCACCCCTGGAGGACAGATGCGCACGCCGCGCGCGGACGGGGCCCCCTCGGCGGACGGGGAGGAGCGCGGGGACCACCGCACGCCTGCTCCCCTCACACCGCGCGGACGCCTGTCCGGACGGCTACTTCACCTCCGGCCGAGGGTGGCCGTCGTGGTTGGTGTGGTCCTGCTCCTCGCCGTTGCCGCCCCGGTCATCGCTCTTGCCGAACGTGGCGAGGAACACCTGGCTGCCGTTGCTGGTGTAGCGGTAGTGCCGGCCCCACGGGTCCAGGGGCAGCGCGGGCAGGTACTTGGGGACGAGCAGCGGCTCCAGGTCCGCCTCCTCCGGCAGCACGTTGCCGTCCGCGTGGTAGCGGTTCAGGGCGTCCTCCAGCACCGCGAGGTCCTGATGGATGCGCTCCGCGTGCACCGCCTTCGAGCGCGTCAGCGCCCCCACCAGCACCGCCCCGACGAGCGCGACGGCGAACACCAGCCCCACCCAGAGGACGGGGGAGCGGCGAGAGGGCGGAGGGTGGGCATCGGAGGCGGGTGCTGTCATGCCCCCACCCTACCCGTTGAGACGCCCCGGGGCGCGAAAGACTTCGCGTGGGGCCCGGCGGCTAGAGCGCGCGGTAGAGCGGCACGGGCTGCTGCTTGCCCTTCAGGCGCACGGGAGGCAGGTCCTCGAAGGCCGTCTCCCGGGCGTCCACCAGGTCCCGGGTGCGCTCGCCCACCAGGATTTCCCCGGGGCCGGCCAGGGCACACAGGCGCGCGGCGACATTCACCGCGTCGCCGATGCAGGTGTACTCCGAGCGCACGGTGCTGCCGATGTTGCCCGCGACGACGACGCCGGAGTTGATGCCCACGCCCAGCTCGAGCACCAGCGGATGGCCCTCGCGCCCGTTGGCGGCCCACTCGGCCTCCGCCTCCACGCGCAGGTCCGTCATCGCGTCCATCATCATCTTCGAGCACTGGAGGGCACGCAGCGCGTCGTCCGTGCGCGCCACCGGGGCGCCGAACACGGCCATCAGCCCGTCGCCGAGGAACTTGTCCAGCGTGCCGCCGCACGTCAGCACCGCGTCGGACAGCCGGCCCAGGACCTGGTTGAGGACCCCGACGACCTGCTCGGGAGGCAGGCTCTCCGCCAGGCCCGTGAAGTTGCGGATGTCCGCGAACAGCAGGGTGACTTCGCGCTTCTCGCCGGTGAGCACCACGCCGTCGGCGCTCTTGAGGATTTCATCCACCACGGCCGCGGAGGTGTAGCGCGCGAACAGCTTGCGCATGCGCTCCGTCTCGCCGGTGCGGCGCACGACGCTCTCGATGCGCGCGGCGAGCTCGTCCATGGACGCGGACTTGTTGACGTAGTCGTCCGCGCCGGCGCGCAGGCCGCGCACCTTCTCCGCCTCGCGGTCGTTCGCGGTGAGGATGATGACGGGCAGCCCGCGGGTGGGGCCCTCCTTGAGGCGGCGGCACAGCTCCACGCCGTCCAGGCCGGGCATCTCCAAATCACTCAGGACGATGGCGGGCTGCAGGCGGCTCATGCCTTCGAGGGCCTCGAACGGGTCCTGGAAGCAGAGCACCTCGTAGCCCAGGGCGACGAGGCCCTCCTGCACGAAGGCGCAGGCGAGCGGGCTGTCATCGACGACGACGACGCGGCGGCGCCCGTCGATGAAGGGGCGGGGGTTCTCCTGGCGGCCGGCGATGCGGTTCTGCAGGCCCAGGGCCTCGTAGATCTGCTTGTAGGTGCAGTGGCCCAGCTCCACGAGGATTTCGCCCAGCTTGCGGCCGTCGCGGCGCTGGCGGGCGAGCGCCTCCTCGAGTTGAGCGAGCGTCACGTACTTGAGGCCCACGAGCAGCTCGCCCAGCGCGGGCTGGGAGGGGCCCTTGTCGTGGTGCAGGCCCAGGGCCTCGCCGAGCGCGTCCTGAATCTGCTCCCGGGTGACGTAGCCGAGGGAGATGAGGGCCTCGCCCACGCGCTGACCGGTGAGGGCCTGGAGGGCCAGGGCCTCCTGCACCTGCACGGGCGTGACGATGCCCAGCTTGAGCAACAGGTCACCGAAAAGGGGGCTGGATGCGCTCATGTGGGGGCGGCCTTCCGCGTCCAGGAAGCCAGGGACGCAAGGACCGCAGCGTATCCGACCTGCCCCCGGTCCGGGAGGACTCCCACCACCGTGACCAGGACCCTCACGTCCGGAGCGGGCGAGGCATCCAGGACCCGCCCGCGTCGACGCTCAGCGCGGGGCCACGTCCGGCAACGGCAGCTCCACGGTGAAGGTGGAGCCCCGGCCGGGCTGGCTCTCCACGCGGATGCCGCCGCCGTGGGCCTCGACGATGCGCTTGGTAATCCAGAGCCCCAGCCCCAGGCCCTTGAAGTGCTGCGCGGACTCGGTGCGCTCGAAGCGCTCGAAGATGCGCTCCTGGTCCTCCTGCGCCACGCCGATGCCCTCGTCGCGCACCGCGAGCGCCGCCACCAGCCCCCGCGCCTCCACCTGCACCGTCACCGGCCGCCCCGCGCCGTACTTGGCCGCGTTCGACAACAGGTTCACCAACACCTGCTCCAACCGCAGCTTGTCCCAGTGCCCCAGCACCTCCACGTCCGCCACCAGCCGCACCTCGCTGCCCGCGCGCGCCAGCTCCTCGGACATCCGCGACACCAGCTCGCGCGTCAGCGCCGCCAGGTCCAGCTCCTCGCGGTTGAGGCTCAGCCGCCCCGCGCTGATGCGCGACACATCCAACAGGTCGTCGATGAGCAACCCCAGCCGCTGCCCCGCCCGCGCCGCCTTCTCCGCCCGCTCCGCCAGCCCGCTCGCCGCCATCGCGTCCTTCGCCATCCGCGCCAGCAGGTGGATCTGCAGCTGCAGCGCGTTGAGCGGCGACTTCAGCTCGTGCCCCGCCACCGACAACAGCTCGTCACGCGCCTTCACCGCCTGCGTCGCCGCGCCGTACAGCCGCGCGTCCTCGATGGCCAGCGCCGCCCGCGCCGCCAGGCTCTCCAACAGCGCCCGCTCCTCCGCCGTGTACTCGCGCCCCCGCGCCTCGCGGATGACCCCCAGCGTCCCCAGCACCCGCCCCCGCGCGCCCAGCGGCACCACGATGAGGCTCTGCGGCCCGTACCGCTCCAGGAATCCCACCCCCTCCGGCGAGCGGTCCCCCCGCAGCTCCTCCGCGCTCAGCCGCGGCACGAAGAGCGTCTTGCCCGTCGCCACCACCCGGCCCGACAGCCCCTCCCCCACCCGCGCCGGGTCCCTCCGCAACGCCTCCTCCAGCACGCCACGCGCCCGCGGATCCGGATGGTGCGCCGCCACCACCTCCAGTTGCTCCCGGTCCTCCCCGAGCAGCTGCAGCACGCACCCACCCCCCAGCGCCTCCGACACCTTGCTCGCCAGCACGTCCAGCACCGTGGGCAGGTCCAACCCCGCCTCGGCGATGAGCTGGCTGACCTGCACCAGCACATGCAACCGCGCCGCGCCCCGGCGGCTCTCCTCCTCCGCCGCGCGCGCGTCCCGGAACAGCCGCGCGTTGTCCATCGCCAGCGCCGCGCGCCGCGCCAGCTCCTCCGCCAGCGACACGTCCGTCACGTCGAAGGGCGCCCGCTCCGAGTCCCGCACGAAGGTCAGCGCCCCCAGCGTGCGCTGCCGCGCCACCAGCGGCGTGAGGATGACCGTGCTCGCGCGCCAGGACGCGCCGGGCTTCGCGTCCCCGGGCGCTCGCGTCCCGCGGGTCTCCAGCCGGGACTGCCCGCTCGTCAGCACCCGCGACAGGAGCGACGGCTGCCCCGCGTCCAGCGGGAAGCTGGTCAGCTCCAACACCCGCTCCGCCTTCTCCGGGTCCGCGTGCAGCACCGCCAGCCGGCGCACCACGCCGTCCTCGTACGAGTCCACCGCGCACCCGTCCGCGAAGTGCCCCAACGCCAGCCGCGCCACCCCCGCCACCGTCTCCTCCCAGCTCAACGAGCCGGACACCAACGCGCTCGCGTCCGCCAGCAGGCTCAACCGAGCCCCCAGCGCCTCCGCCTCCAGGCGCGCGGTGTGCTCGCGCTCGTACAGCCGCGCGCGCTCCAGCGCCTGCCCGCACTGCCGCGACAACCCCACGAGCGACGCGCGCTCCAGCGCGGAGAACGCCTTCTCCCGCTCGAAGCCGAAGGCCAGCGTCCCGAACACCCGCCCCTCCACGAACAACGGCAGCAGCGCCAACGCGCGGGGCGGCCCCTCCCCCAACGGCCCCGCCAGCGTCGGGTAGCGCTCGCGTATCGCCGCCACCGTCTCCAACCACACCGGCGCCTCCGCGCGCTTCGCCGTCTGCGCCAGCAGCTCCTCGCCCCCTCGGGGCAGCTCGCGCAGGGGCTCCACCAGCGCGTCCGGAACGCCCACCGCCGCGACGAGCTCCGAGGCCGCGCGCCCTTCCGCCGTCAGGTGCACGATGCCCGCCGTCGCCTCCACCGCGGGCAGCCCCAAATCCAGCACGACATGGGCCACCTCCTCGCGCGTGAGCGTCTGACCGAACGCCTCCGTCACCGCCTGGAGACGGCTGAGCCGCAGCACCTCCGCCTGCTCCACCTCCGCGCGCGCCCGCGCCACCGCCTCGCGCGTGCCGACCACCGCCCACTCGCGCTCCAGCGCCAGCCCCGCCAGTCGCGCCTGCAATCCCAGCCGCGCCAGCTCCTCGTCCGTCGGCCCCCGGCCCTCGGGCAGCACCGCGCACAGCACCCCCACGCCGCTGCCCGGCTCCACCCCCGCGAGCAGCGGCAGCGCCACCAGCACCTCCCGCTCCGCGTCCAGCGCCACGTACGGCAACAGGCCCCCGTCGATGTCCCGCAGCCCATCCAGCAGCCGCTCGCCCCGCGCGCGCGCGGCGTCGACGGACAGCCCCGGCGTGACGAGCACGTGCGCTTCGCTTCCGTCCTCTCGCCAACACATGAAGACGTCGGACACGGCGAGGGCGGACGCGGCCTCACGCAGCAGCGCCTCCAGCACCGCCTCCACGGACGGCGCGAGGGACAGCCGCTCCAACGTCCGCGTCACGCGGTCCTCGGCGGCTCCCCGGTTGCTCTCGGGCACCTTCATGCCCACACGTCCCCCCAGCCAAGGCCCACCGGCGGGCCCCACCGCGAATCCCCAGTGTCCCATGTCCGCTGTGCTCGCGAAACCCGCGCGCGCCTTGTACCCGGGAACAAGTCGTCCGGGCGTTCAGTGGACGAACACTCGGCCCTCAGTGGGCGAACACGTTGAAGAAGGCGAAGAAGATCTCCAGGACGATGAGCAGCACGATGACCGCCTCCAGGGTGTGCGAGCGGTCGATGTCCACGTCGCCCTTGAGCAGGCCGTACGTCTGGGCGAGCAGCTGCTGCTTGCGCGTCACCGAGCCCTGCCACGCGGGGATGCGCATGCGGCGCACCGCGGCCTCGTAGACCTTGGCCAGGTAGAAGTCGCCGATGATTTTCAGGCTGTTGTCCACCCGCTCGATGAACTCGTTCAGGTCCACCAGCGTGCCCAAGGTCTGCCGCGTCAGCGTGCGGTACGGACTGCGGAACAGCCGCGTCCACCCGTGGCGCTTGGCCTGCACCTCGTCGTGGATGCGCGCGATGTGCTCGTCCAGCTTCTCGTCGAAGTAGCGGAACTCCAACAGCTGCGCGTTGGCGATTTCGAGCAGGTCCGGGATGTCCCCGGAGCCCGACGGCTCGTAGACGAACGCGCTGTTCCAGTCGATGACGACCAGGTCCTTCACCGTGTAGCTGAAGCGCACCTGGGTGACGGCCTCGCTCTCCCGGCGCGACAGCGGCGTCTCCCCGTTCTCCCCCAACAACAGCCGCGCCAGGTCCGCCTTCTCCAGGAGCTCCTCCGCCGTGGGGTTGCCCCGGATGCTCTCCGCGAAGATGACCGTGTAGCTCTCGTTCTGGTCCCACAGGTGCGCGCCCTGCACCGCCGGCGCAATCGTGCGCCGCACGCCCTCCACCCAATCCAGCGCCAGGTCCTCCAGCGCCTGGCTGTCGTAGAGCTCGTCCGCCACCCGCGTCAGCTGCTCCAGCGACGTGCCCGGCACCACCGGCACCCGCAGGATGATGGACGCCGCGCCATGGTCGAACAGCCGCGCGGTGGCATCCACCGTGACAGGACCGTCACGAAGCGCCAGCGCCCGGCGCCCCAACTCATACGCCAGCGGCGGATTGGGCAGCTGCAGGTACTGGCCATTCTCGCGCGACAGCTTCAGCCGGCGGGTGTCCTCCGAGACGGCCCTGCGCGCCCGCTCGAGGTTGATCTCCTCCGCGATATCGAAGGTCCGGTAGCATAGGATGTGCGCCTTCTCGAAGAGCAGGGGAGACTCGGCGGCCATGGTGCGCTGAAGCCTAGCCGCTGCCTCCCACCCTTCCGCGCGCCAGGTGCCCTTCCTCGCCCGCATGTCCGGGAGGCGTCATTCCATCCACGGCCACTTCACGCGGGGCCCCCGGGGGACCACCCCACCCGTCCTCCCACGTCACATTGTCGATGTTTCAGCGGCCGAAGCCTGTCACCCCCGGCTTCGCCTCATTCCTCTCACCCTCTTGGATGTCAGGACAGGCGCGCAACGCCTGCCATGACCGGGGAAGGCTCACCGCGTGGGAGACGGGGGCCGGGCGCCGGGCGGCAGGAGCTCCGTGCGCACGTCCCACAGCTCCGGGAAGAAGCGCAGGTCCAACGCCTTGCGCAGGAAGGACACGCCCGTCGAGCCACCGGTGCCCTGCTTGAACCCGATGATTCGCATCACCGTCATCATGTGACGGTAGCGCCAGAGCTGGAAGCGCTCCTCGGTGTCCACCAGCTTCTCGCACATCTCGTACGCGTCCCAGTGCGCTTCGGTGTCCTCGTAGATGCGACGGAACACCTCCACCACCGCGGGGCTCTTCTCGTACGGCTTCTTCCAGTCGCGCTTCGCGTGGTCCTCGGGAATCGCGTGGCCCTTGCGAGCCAGGTAGCGCAGGAACTCGTCGTAGAGGCTGGGGGACTCGAGCAGCCGCTCCAGCTCCCCGTGCACGTCCGGCTGGTGACGGAAGGGGCCCAGGGCGTTGGCGTCCTTGTTGCCCAGCAGGAACTCCACCGCGCGGTACTGCCAGCTCTGGAAGCCCGACGCGGGCCCCAGCGCGTCACGGAACTCCAGGTACTCATTCGGCGTGAGCGTCTCCAGCACGCTCCACTGCTCGAAGAGCATCCGCTGGATGTTCCCCACCCGCGCGAAGATCTTGAAGGAAGGCTCCAGCCGGTCCGCCTGGACATAGCGGATACACGCGCTCAGCTCGTGGATGAGCAACTTCATCCACAGCTCGCTCGTCTGGTGCTGGATGATGAAGAGCAGCTCGTCGTGATGCGGTGGCTGCGAGCGCGGAACCTGCGCCGACAACACCCGGTCGAGCTGTAGGTATTCACCGTACGTGGTCCGTCCGGCCAGGTCGGTGATGATGCCAGGCTCCAGATCTCGTTTGTTCATGGGCCCGGGCATTCATGCCCCTGCGAGCCCCCGCGGGCAAGACTTCCCGTACGGGCGTCCCTCGAACCCTCTCCCGACGACGGAGCCTGGGTTGACGAAGGTGCGCGGTCACTCTCTGCCCGGGCCGGGGCAGCGTGCCGCTGTTTAACCGTTCGCGGCTTGCGCTGCTGCTGCCAGGGCCTTCGACGCGGCGCGGCCACGCGGAAGCTTGATGTCCTCGACGCTGTCAGCGGGGGCGTAATCCACCCACGCGGAGGGCCGGCGGTTGGTCTTCTCCAGCATGCGCAGCTTCTGGTAGTGCGCCGCGCAGTAGCCCTTGGTCCGGCTGGGCTTGCCGCAGCCGACGATGGCGCACGCGCGCGAGCCATCCGCCGCCGCCGCCGCGGGCTTGCGACCCCGGCGCTTGCCACCCACGGGGGCCGCCGCGCTCACCGCGCCACGCGCCGCCGCCGCCGGGCGACCCACGGCCTTGCGACCGGGCTTCGCCGCGGGCAGCTGGGCGCCGAACAGGGGACCCACCACCTCGGCCAGGGGGGCCAGCCGCTCCGCCACGTTGCGCAGCGCATCCAGGTCCGCCGTACCGGACTCCAGGCGGGAGACCACGTCGCGCAGCGGCTTGAGCTGGACCTCGATTTCGTTACGGATCATGTCCCGAAACGCTTTATCCACGGACATTCGTTCAATCCTCGTCTTGGCTAGTCTGGGTGTTGAAGGTCTGGAAGGGGGAGTTGATTTGTGAAGCCGTCCATACCCATACCTTCCAATTTAGGATTTGTCTAAAGGAAGCGATAAAAGGTGTGACTGAAGGACGTATCACCCCCCCCGCCGTCCCAGGTCGGGTCCCATTCCAGTGAGGCGGGAACGGCGCTCAACCCTCCCAGCGCAGGTCATCCAGGAAGGGTCCGGAGCCCGAGAAACCGGCCTCGGAGCCCGAGGAGCGCGTGTCCCGCCGGCACCGGGACAGCTCCTGGGCGAGCGCCTGTTGCTCGCGTGGAGCCATCACCGCGGTGAGCCGGGGCAGCAATGAGGACTCCACTTCTTGGAGATGCGCGACCCACAGGTCCTCGAGCGTGAGGAAGCGGGCCTGCCATTCCGCGCTCTGGAGGGGATGCTCCTCCAGCTCATCCAACAGCTCATGCATGGCCTGCCGATCCCCGGCCTGCTGCCGACCCCGGGCACGCCCCTCCACCCGGGTCACCCAGGGCTGAAGACAGCGCTCCTCCAGCCAGAGGTGGTGTCGCAACAGCGCCACCAGCTCCCGCACGACACCGGATGACCCAGACTCATCGTCCCCCGCGCCCAGGGCCTCGAAGCGCTCCTCGAGCTCCCGGTGCTGCTCGACGAGAATGTCGAAAGGGCCTCCCATCCCTGAACCATCTGCACGACGGGGCAGGCAGACAACCAAAGGCGGGCTTCATCCTCACATTATCGAAACTCAAACGATGGGTGGATCGAACGTTCGACAGGGGTGAAACAACCACATGGAATCGTGCCGTATCCGGGGGCTGAAAGCCCATGGGGGTCGACGCCAAGCGTTGCCTACTCAAAGCAACCTGGGGGGTGGGCCGGGAGCATCCCCCCGGGGACGGTGCGTGGGTTTGGGGCGTCTGGGGACATGGAGTCCAGGGGCACGACTGCCCGGCCGGTCCGGCTGACGTGGCGCCCGGGCGTCTCCATGATGAGTCTCCGTGGAAGCCTCGCTCGCCACCGTGCGCAGGGCCGTGTTCCGCCTCGCCGAGCGGGGGGCGGCGCTGTCGGCGCTCTACCATCGCGCGCGGCTGGTGGGGGCCGAGCACGTGCCGACCCGGGGCCCCGTGCTGTTGGTGGGAAACCATGGCGTCTGGGGTTACGAGACACCGGCCTTCTTCCACCTGCTGCACCAGGCGACGGGACGCCGGGCGCTGGGGCTGGCCGAGCGCGGCTTCTTCCGCATCCCCGTCCTCCGCACGGTGTTGCCGTGGCTGGGCGGGGTGGAGGGGACGAAGGACAACGCGCTGGCGGCGCTGAAGGAGGGGGCGCTGGTGGTGTGCTACCCCGGCGGCGCGCGCGAGGTCTTCAAGCGTCCTCCGGGCCGCTATCAGCTCCGGTGGGAGCAGGCCCTGGGCTTCGCGCACGTGGCGGCGCGCGCGGGGGTGCCGGTGGTGCCCTTCGCGGGCTTCGGGGTGGATGACACGTTCCTGTTCCCTCCAGGCGAGGCGAAGCTGGGCGTGCGGCTCACCGACGAGGAGAAGTACCGCGTGCCCCTGCTCGTGGGGTTGGGGCCGCTGCCCTTTCCGGTGCGGCTGACCTTCGCGCTGGGAAGCCCGCACATGCCGCCGCCGGCCGGAGCCTCCGAGTCCCGCCTGCGTGCGTTTCGCGACCGCGTGGCCACGAGCGTGCACCGATTGATGGTGAAGGCCCGCCATGCTTGAGCCGCCCTCCTCTTCCCTGCAGCGCCGTCGCGCGGCACCGCTCGTCCCGGACGTGGAGGACATCCCCTCCGGCTACGAGCGACTGGTGTGCGAGGAGCGCCCGGTGAAGGGGACGTCGGTGCGGCTGTTCACCTTTCCCGACGGCGACACGGACCCATCGCGCACCGTGGTGTGTCTGCCGGGCCTGGGCGCCAGTGGCCGCTCCTTCGCGCCGATGGAGCCCTTGTCCCGCCTGTTCCGTCTGCTGTTGTGGACGCCGCCCCTGCACACGCCGGCCACGCACTCGCCGCTCGCGTGGAACCTGGCCGTGCTGGACCATGTCGAGGCGCGGCTGCCGGAGCGCTTCGCGTTGGTGGGCTCGTCCTACGGGAGCCTGCTGTCCATCGCCTTCGCGCTGGCGCATCCGGAGCGGGTGCGGGCGCTGGTGCTCGTGTCTCCCGTGGCCAGCGTGCGTCGGGTGAGGCGGCTGGCGGTGTCGCTGTCGACGCTGGTGCGCGCGCCTCGGCCGCTGGCGTACCTGGTGGCGCCCATGGTGGCGCGGGTGCTGGGGGGCGCGCGGCTGCCGCCCGAGGGGCGCGCGGAAATCGTGCGCGAGGCGCGGCGGCTGACGCCCCTGGAGCTCTTGCGTCGACTGAGGGACGTGCTGGCCGCGGACTTCCATCCCCGACTGCACGAGCTGCGCGTGCCCACGCTCGTCATCCAGGGCGGCCGGGATTTGCTGGTGCCGCCCGAGGCCGCGGTGGACGTGGCCCGGCACATCCCCGGAGCGCGGCTGGAGCTGCTGCGCGACGCGAGCCACCTGCCGTACATGAGCCACCCGGAGGCGTTCAACGCCCTCGTGGGGGCCTTCCTCGAGGAGTATGGGGTCGCCCCCCGGGAGCTGCGTGGATGAGCGCCATCGCCGAACAGTGGTCTCGCGGAGCGCTGATGTTCCTGTCGCGGCGGACGGGCCTGAAGGACTGGGCCACGCGGCTGCCTCCGCTGAAGAAGCTGTCGCGGCGCTTCGTCGCGGGCGAGACGCTCGACGAGGCGATGGACGCGGTGAAGGCGCTCACCGCGCAAGGGCTGTCGGCGTCCTTCGACCACCTCAACGAGGCGGTGAAGGACGCGGCGGAGACCCGCGAGGAGGTGCGCGAGTACCGCCGACTGCTCGCGCGCATCGACCAGACGGGGGTGCGGGCCAACGTGTCGCTGAAGCTGACGCAGTGCGGGCTGCTGCTCGATGAAGCGCTGGCGCTGGAGAACGCGCGACAGGTGGTGGCGGACGCCACGTCACGCGGCTCGTTCGTGCGCATCGACATGGAGCACGGCGCGGTGACGCAGGTCACGCTGGACATCGTGCGAAAGCTCCACGCGGAGTTCGGAGAGCCGCACGTGGGCGCGGTGCTGCAGAGCTGCCTGCGGCGCACGGAGGCGGACACCCGCGCGCTGTGCGATGAGCGGGTGCGCATCCGTCTGTGCAAGGGCGCCTATCTGGAGAGCGAGGCCATCGCCTATCCAGACAAGGCGGACGTGGACGCGAGCTTCGTGCGGTGCATGAAGGTGCTGCTCGACAGCGGCGTGTATCACGGCATCGCCACGCACGATGAGCGGATGATTGACGCGACGCTGGAGCACGCCGCGCGGCGGGGGCTGCCTCGCGGTGCGTTCGAATTCCAGATGCTCCACGGCATCCGCGCGGACCTGCAACGACAGCTCGCGGACCAGGGGCATCCGGTGCGCGTGTATGTCCCGTACGGCCGCCACTGGTATCCCTATCTCATGCGCCGCATGGCCGAGCGCCCGGCGAACCTGGCCTTCGTGCTGAAGAACCTCGCGCGAGGTTGAAGCGGACACCTTCCCTCGCGTTGGATTGAACAGACGTCCCGTCCGCGAGTCGTGAGCGCTCAGGATTCGCGGGCCGCGTGCGTCCTCCTCCCACGGGAATTCCTGTCGTCCCGCCACCACGACGCCGTGCCAGGACACCCGGGTGTGCCGCACCCGGCAGGGGGAAGCACATGGCCATCCATCTCCGACTCCGGAGCCGTGCTCGCGCGTGCGGTGCGCTCCTCTTCGCCCTCGGGCTCGCGTGCGCGGGAGGCGGCACGGGCGGCTCGGGTCGACCCGACGTGCCCATCGAGCAGGACGCGGCCCGGCTCCATGAAGCGCGGCAGGTCGCCGTGCGCGTGGCGGCGCTGGCCGGCACCGTGCGCGAGGTCGGCTCCAGGCTGGAGCTCACGTTCTGGTCGGAGCAGGGCGCGCTGACGCTGGTGGGCTACCAGGCCCAGGAGCGCGGCGGACGCGCGGGCCGGCCCGTGGACGCCGCGGAGCTCCAGCGACAGGTGGCCACGCGGCTCCTGTCCACCACGCGACAGCCGCCGGGAGAGGTGGTGCTGACGCTGGAGCGCGGGGCCTCCTCGTGGCGGGTGGAGCCGCCCCTCCTGCTCCCGGCCGAGCGTCCCCTGGGAGCCCGCCGCGCCCCGGGCCGACGCGAGGCCGGAACGCCCGAGCCCGGCGCCGTGGTGGAGGGCCTGAAGAAGCTGCTCGCGCCGGTGCGAGTGCCGGCGGGAGGCAGCGCGTGGGCGGACGTGACGGTGCGCCTGCGGGACGGCCGCGTGGTGGGCTGGGGGCTGAAGGACTGGCGCGAGCTGCGGGGTGGCCGGGACGACGCGACGCGACCGGTGTCCCGAAGGGTGCTGGAGGAGACGGCCTCCGTGCTGCTGCTCCATGCGCCGGCGACGGGGGAGCGCTCGCTGCAGCTGGGGCTGCGTCTGGTGCACGAGCCGGGCGCGGCGGCCGCGGGCGGCTGGGTGGAGGTGGCGTCCCCATGAAACGACACGAGCCCCGACGCGCGGAGGAGACTTCCAACCGTGCGCGGGGCCCGTGGGTCCTGCCGACGACTGCCGACTAGAAGTAGCCGCCGAGCGTGGTCGCCACGCCGAACGTCACATCCACGTCGTCACCCAGGCCGATGGCCAGACGGGGGCCGGCGCCGATGAAGAAGTGGCTGGTGACGTGGTACAGGAACGGCGCGTAGCCATCCAGGATGACGGTGGACGCAGCCCCCGTCCCGTCCTGCGTGGCGATGATGTCGTCACCGACGAACAGCGTCACGCCGGCCTTCGGCCACACGGAGATCTTCTCCGCCAGCGCGATGTTGTAGCCCACGCGCCCGCCGATACCGAAGGCGGCCACCGTGTCTCCCTCACCGAAGAGCACGCGCAGCTGCACGTTGGCTCCGACGGAGAGGTTCTCCTTGAGGAAGTAATCGGCGCTCGGCGCGATGTGGAAGTAGCCGTACCCCGCACCCTCCGTCGTGTAGCCCAGGTTACCGAACGCATCCGAGCTGACGACAATCTGCCCGGCGTTCCCGAAGCTGCCCGAACCGCCACCCGTCTCCTGCGCGCTCGCCGTCGACGCCACCATCAACCCTGCCGCCACGGCCATCGCCTGCCACTGATTTGCCTTCATGAAGCGTCCCTCCGTTGCGTTAGCCCGCGGTCATTCCCGGGCGCTCGGCGGCCCCTTCTAGTCAATGGGCGAAAGCGTGCATCCTTTTTTCGTTCTTCATGTGTCGGCTATCGCATCACCACTCCTTGAGAATTCGCGCAGGAGCGTACGACCAGGGTCCCATGGGCCCGGAGAACGGGGAGTTGGCGGAGGCCTCCCGCGGTGGGCGCGCGCGGTGGGGCCCGGCGTGAGACATCGCTGAGACACGGCGCGGAGCACACGCGTCACGCCGCGAGCCCGCGGACGAGAAGGCACGGCCGGGCGGAGGAGTCATGGTTCCCGGCCGGCCTCCCCATTCGCGAAGTCCCACGCACCAGGCGGCCCTGACCGCCCGGGAGGAGTGCGCGGCACGAAGCGTTGGATAGCAATCACCGAGCCACCCGCGCGCCCGGGCGAAATCAATCCCTTGTCACCCCGGGGCCCTCGGCGGACGCGCGGAGGTGGGACCCGCTCATCCCAGAAGCGAACAGTCTTGCAATGATTGGCATGACTGACGTTGCCGTGCTTCTTTAGGATTCCAGCAGGTGCCCCGTTCGCGGTGGGAGGGGACCATGCCTCGAGTGCGCACGCCCGCGGTCGCGGGTTCCTTCTATCCGGCCCAGCCCTCCACGTTGTCCACCCAGCTGGACACGTGGCTGGAGCAGGCGCGTGTGCCGGGGGACGCGTCGCCCGCGGCGCTCATCGTCCCCCATGCCGCGTATGTCTATTCCGGCGGGGTGGCGGCGGCGGCGTACGCCACGCTGTGGCCGCGCCGCGCCGCGCGCACGCGGGTGTTGCTGCTGGGCCCCAGCCACTTCGTCCCCCTGCGGGGCGTGGCGTATCCGGAGGTGGACCTGCTGTGCACGCCCCTGGGGGACGTGCGGCTGGACGAAGGGCTGCGCGAGCGGGCCATGCGGCTGCCCCAGGTGACGGCGTCGACGGGAGCGCACGAGGCGGAGCACGGGCTGGAGGTACAGCTCCCCTTCCTGCAGCGGGTGCTGGAGCACTTCACGGTGTTGCCGCTGGTGGTGGGCCGGGGCGCGGCGGACGAGGTGGCCCAGGTGCTGGAGGCGCTGTGGGACGAGGACGTGCTGCCCGTCATCACGTCGGACCTGTCGCATCACCTGCCCTACGAGCACGCCGCGCGGGCGGACCGGGTGACGGCGGCGCGGGTGCTGTCGTTGGAGGAGCCGCTGGACGCGGGGAGCGCGTGTGGCGCGGAGGCCATCAACGGGCTCTTGCGCGTGGCGAAGCGGCGGGCGCTGCGGCCCCGGATGGTGGCGCTGCGCAGCTCCGGGGATGCGTTCGGCGCGCACGAAGGCGTGGTGGGCTACGGGGCCTTCGTGTTCGACGCGCCGTGAGTCAGTCGTCCCAGGAGAGGGTGTACTCGCTGTCGAGCAGCGACGTCTGGCGGCCCCGCACCTGGATGTCCTGGGCGCCCACGGCCTGGAGCGCGCCCTCGAGCATGCCCTCGTTGTAGGCGACGGGGGTGAAGATGCGGCGCATGTGGATGCGGCCCGCGCGGGCGCTGGTCCACTCCACCACCAGCTCACCGAAGTCGATGGCCATGCGGTAGGCCTCCGGCAGCATGTTGACCAGCTGCTTCGGGTCGCCGCCCACCTGCTGACGCACCTCCGAGCCGAACATGGAGTGCACGAAGGCGAGCGTGCCCTGGACGCCAATCTGGCGCATGGCCTCCTCGAAGCCGCCCAGCTGGGGCGCGAGCAGGTGGGCCGCGGCGAAGAACAGCCGCATGAAGGGCGGCACCGGGTACAGCTCGGTGGGGTCCAGGTCCGCGGGCATGTCGCCCGCGTCGACGATGCGCTTCACCGCCTGCTCACCGCCCAGGAAGCGCACGGTGTCGAGCACGGCGGCGAAGTGCATGCCCCGGATGTGCTCGGAGGGCTGCACGAGCGCGAGCCGCGCCTCCAGCTCGCGCTGGACGTCCTCGGGCGTGTTCCAGATGCCGCGTTCCATGAGAGCCGACCTCCACCGTGAAAAAATCCGCGCGGAATGCTCGCACAGCTTGCTCGCGCGCGCGAACTCCTTGGAGGGCTCGCACCCGCTCCGCGTGGAGCACGAGCCGACGTGTGAGGTCGGGTGACGCCCTCGGCGGAGCCTCCAGCGCTCTGGGTTCAGGAACCAAGGGGGCCGGCGGCACGGGGGGTGGTGGAGGCTTCCTCTTTCCGGAGCTTCGCGTCGAGCAGGAAGTTGCCGAACGGCACCAGCGACGCGCCGAACGCGAACACCACGCGCGAGAAGGACCAGCGCAGGGCGATGGCCACCTCCATCAGCGCGAAGAGGTACAGCACGAACAACAGCCCGTGGGCCATGCCCGCGAAGCGCACCGCCAGGGGCATCCCCGCCGCGTACTTCAGGGGCATCGCGATGAACAGCAGCGCGATGAAGGACAGGCCCTCCAGCAGGGCCACGGCGCGGAATCGTCCAAGAGGGGTCTTCAGCATGAGGGTCTCCTCGTCCTCTCTCCCACCCCCAGGCCTGTCCGTCCATGCGTCAGTGTGACGCACCCGGTGGCACGCTCGCCCGCCAGGTGTGCCCGGCGCATACCCCGCCGCCTTCGAGCCGTGTCATGCCGGGCGCTAGAATGGACGGCGGGCAGGACGTCGGCGTCCACCCAGACCCACGAGGGGGGAACATCATGTCGGGAAACGACAAGCTGGAGTCCACCATCCAGGTGCCTCGCGCGGACCGGAAGGGGGCGAAGCTGGTGCTGGAGCGCCCCTCCGGCACGCTCAACACCGTGGCCATGCGGCTGGTGGTGAGCGGGAAGATGCAGGGCCAGGAGCGGCGGCAGTTGCACTCGGCGACCTTCGCGGGAGAGACCACGCTGCCCCTGCCGGATGACTTCCTGACCAGCGCGGCGCAGGGCTTCGTGCGCGTGGTGTTCTCCGTGGCCGACCCCGCGGGCGTGGGGGCGCGGTTCCTCCAGCGCGCCTCGCTCGTCTTCGAGAAGGGCGGCAAGGAGGCCCTCTGGGATGACTTCTCCCTGGAGAAGGGCTCGGTGGCGGACTTCATCACGCTGACCTGGACGGTGGTGGAATGAGGGCGGCGCTCGCGCTGCTCACGGCGCTCTGCGCGGGGGTCGCGAGTGCCCAGGCCACACCGCCGAAGCCGAACACGGTGGAGCTGGACTTCCCGAGCATCCTGCGCGGCGGCTCGGAGGCGGCCGCGGGGTTGGATGTCGCCACGGCGGGAGAGCTGGTGCACCCGGCGAACCCCACGGCCCTGGTGGCGAGCCTGCGCGGCGTGGGCGCGGTGCTGAATGGAACCCAGGCCTCGTTCGCGCTGCAGTTCAATCCCTACCTGCTCACCGAGGGCTTCGAGCGGCTCTACTCGGAGGCCGTCGCCTCTCGCAATTCGTCGCTCGTCACGCGGCTGCTCCAGGACACGGCCATCACGCTGGGCATCGGACAGGACACGCCGTTTCCGGACGCGGCGCCCCAGAAGGGCCGCTTCGCCACGGTGATGGCGGGTGTGTCCATGGACGTGCTCGGAGAGCGCAGCATCTACGGCGCGCGCTACAGCCAGTGCATCGCCAACGTGCTGGCGGACCCGACCCTGTACGAGTTCCCCGACAAGCCCCTGCCCGGGGACTACGACAGCGCGGAGGACTTCAAGAAGGCGGACGCCGAGTACCGGGTCGCGATGGAGGCCACGCGGCAGGCGGGCATCGCGCGAATCCGGCAGGGGCTCCCCGCGTGCACGAAGGAGTCGCGCGCGTCGTCCAGCGCGCTGTTCCTCTCGGCGGGGGGACGCTGGGTGACGCCGGGGCTCGAGTCGCAAGACGGGGATGGGGTCGCCATCCAGCGCGGGTTCGGCGCGGCCACGTTGGAGTTGTTGAGCGACGCGGACGCGAACCTGGAGGTGGCCCTGCAGGTCCGCGTGCTGCAGGAGCGCGCGCGGCCGGAGCTGTCGATGGAGAAGTGGGTGGACGTCGGCCTGTCGTTCGGCGTCGCGTCGCCGCGCTTCCAGCTCAAGCTGGAGGCGACCCAGTCCCTGCTGAAGCTGGGGGGCACGGAGTCGAGGCGGGCCAGCGTGGTGGCGAGCACGCGGGTGCGCCTGGGCGACAACTTCACGGTGGGCCTGGGCGTGCAGGGGCAAGGCGAGGACATGTCCGATGCGCTCGGACAGATTCGCCCCAGCCTCGTGCTCGACCTGGCGGAGCTGCCCACGCTGCTCCAGTCCGTGCCGACGCCGAGGTGAACCGTGGCTCACCGTGGCGGCAGCGAGACACCGTGCCGCGCGAGGTCCTCGGGGGTGTTGACGTTCACCAGGGAGCGCAGCGTGGGGTCCACCGCGCGCAGTGCGCTCTCGGGCAGGACCCGGGAGCGGAAGCGCGAGAGCAGCCGTCGCAAGGACGGGTCCTCCGGGAGCAGGGGCCTCCAGTGGGACGCCAGCTCGGCGCGATACACGGCGAGGAGCGGCTCCATCCGTCCCTCGGCCTCGAAGCACACCGCGTCCACGTCCTCGCCGCGCGCGGCGAGCAGCACCCGCAGCGCCTCCAGCGACACGAAGGGCATGTCGCACGCCACGGTGACGACCCAGCGCGTGCGCGACGCCGTCAGCGCCGCGTGCACACCCCCTGGAGCGCCCTTGTCCGGGATCGGGTCCGCCACCGTGCGCAGGGCATATGCCGCGTAGGGAGCGGGGGCGTTCGCCACCAGGAGCACGTCGCCGAAGTGGGGGGACAGCGCGAGCTGCCGTGACAGCACGGTGCGCCCCTCGACCTCCAGCAGTCCCTTGGGCACGCCCGACAAGCGACGCCCCTGACCGCCCGCGATGATGGCGAGCGTCACGTCCGGGAACTCGGTGCCAGGGCGGGGGGCCATGAAGAAGGGCGCGTGTCCGGCGGAGGACCGTGGGGCCCGCGCGGCTGGAGCATGACATACACCGGGGGCCTGTCGCGGACAGGTCCCGCGCTTCCACCTTCGGACCATGACGCAGGCCATCTCCGGGGCACGTCTGCGCTGCTCATCGTGCCGTCGGGAGGCCGACCATCGTGGCCTGCAAGGCCTCCCGACAAGCGCACCGGGCGCGTCCCTCGGAAATCCCTCACCCAACACCCCGTGGAGCCACCCGCCAGACAGGATCCGCAACCCGACCGCTGGCCCCCGCGCCCGGCGAGGTGTCCATCCATCGTGGTCCGCAGGGCCTCCCGACAAGCGCACCGGGCGACCCTCGCTACTTCTTTTGAGTCAGGTGCCTGGTGAGTCTCTTCCTGCCCAGCACTCCGTCCGATGAACTTCGCATCCGCCGGTGTCGTGGTCTTCCGCGCCTGGCCTCGCGTCGAGGCATCGCCCGAACCACCCTCCGGACGCCACGGCCAGTCCCCTGGCGGTCACCCGCCAGCCAACGCCCTCCGGATGACGCACCGGCCCACGTCGTGTCCGGCAGGCGGGCAACCGTCACGGGGTACGATGGACAAGGCGCCGCTCCCTCGACGTAGTCTGCGCCGCGTCGATGCCGCTCACGTCCCTTCACACCGCCCGGCAGGCCGCGCTCGAAGCCCTCTCACCGACGGCTCCCGAGTCCGTGCTGCTGCTCGACGCCCACGGCCGCTTCCTCGCCGAGGACGTCCGCGCGGTGCGCTCGCTCCCCGGCTGCGACAACTCCGCGATGGATGGCTGGGCCGTGCGCGCCGAGGAGACCCGCGGCGCCAACCGGGACCGCCCTGCTCGACTCCGGGTCGTCGACACCGTCTACGCGGGCGCCCTGCCCTCGCGCGCGCTCCAGCCCGGAGAGGCGGCCCGCGTCTTCACCGGCGCGCCGATTCCCTCCGGCGCGGATGCCGTCATCCGACAAGAAGCCGCGCGCGCGACGGAGGACGGTCGCCACGTGGACCTCTTCATCACCGTCCCTCCGGGCCATGACATCCGCCGCACGGGCGAAGAGGTGCTCGCGGGCACGCTCCTGTTCAGCGCGGGTCAGCGCTTGAGCGCATCGGCGCTCGGGGTCCTCGCATCCCAGGGGGAGACCCACGTGCGCGTGAGGTCCGCGCCTCGTGTGGCGGTGCTCGCGACGGGGGACGAACTCATCCGCCCGGGCCAGCCCGCGCTCTCGCATCAGGTATACGAGAGCAACTTGATTCTGATAGCGGCGCTCGCTCGCGAGGCCGGCGCGGACGTGCGCCACCTCTCCCGCGCCCGTGATGACGAGCAGGCGCTGCGCGAGTCCATCGAGCACCTCGCGCCACAGGTCGATGTGCTCATCACCACCGGTGGGGCCTCGGTGGGAGACAAGGACCACGTCAAGCGGGTGCTCACGCGCCTGGGCGCGCGCTTTCTCGTGGACGGCGTGGCGCTCAAGCCGGGCAAGCCCGTGGCCGTGGCGAGGTTGGGCACCACCGCCGTCGTCGTGCTGCCGGGCAACCCGGGCGCGGCGAGCGTCGCGTTCGACCAGCTCGCGCGGCCCCTGCTGCTCCGGCACCAGGGAGTCCTCGAGCTGCGCCGCCGTGTCCGCGCGCGCCTGTCCGAGCCGCGCCACAAGCAGGCGGGCCTCACGTACCTCATCACCGCCCTGCTCGAACACGACGACACGGGCGCCCGCGCGGTGCTGCGCCCCCAGGGCGCCGGACAGATTCTCCAGAACGTCCAGGCGGATGGTTGGGCCGTCCTGCCTCCAGGCCAGGCCGACTTCGCCGAGGGAGACGTGGTCGAGGTGGAGCTGTTCGACCGTCCGACACATGTCGCCGTCGACGCCCCCACCGGGGGACAGCCCACATGAGCCGCGTCCCCACCATGCGCATCCACGTCGCCGAGGACGACCTCGCGCGCCGCATCCGCCCCACCCAGGTCGACGCCACGGCTGCGGGGCTCCACCCATGAGCCGAGTCCCCGCGGTGAGCATCATCGGCTGGTCCGGCGCCGGGAAGACGACGCTCCTCGCGCGCCTGCTCCCGGAGCTCGCCTCGCGCGGCCTGCGCGTCGCCGCCGTGAAGCACTCCTCCGACGCGCACCCGCTCCACCGCCCCGGCAGTGACACCGCGCGCTTCCAGCAGGCTGGCGCCGTGCTCACCGGCTTCGCCACCCCCGAGGGCGTCCAGCTCACCCACGACCCGGCCCCCGCGGACAGCCTGCCCACGCTCCTCTCCCGCCTCGTCGGACGCCTGGACCTCGCCCTCGTCGAGGGCTGGAAGGACGGCCCCCTGCCCAAGCTCGAGGTCTGGCGCGAGGGACTCGGCCCGCCCCTGGCTCCGTCACGGCCCGAGGTCTTCGCGCTCATCACCGACTCGCCCCCCCCGAGTCCCACCAGCCCACGAGTCCTCTCCCCCGAGGACCTCGGCGCCATCGCAGACGCGGTGCTCGAGCACCTGCGCCCGCCCCGCCCCGCCCCCCTGGCTCCCGCCGACGCGCGCGGCGTCGCCTCCAAGCCCGTGCGTCGCTGGAGCGGCGCCACCTTCCAGCCCACCGAGGACGACGCCCTCGCCGTCGAAGAGCCGCTCGAGCTTCGCGTGAATGGCGAATCACTCGTCACCACCATGCGCACCCCCGGACACGACCGGGAGCTCGCCGTGGGCTTCCTCCTCGCCGAGGGCCTCATCCGGGGCGCCGAGGACCTGGGCACCCTCGCCCACTGCGGACGGCCCGGAGAGGAAGGCTGGGGAAACGTGCTCGAAGTCACGCCCGCCCCAGGCGTCTTCCTCGACCCGGAGCCCCTGCGCGCCACCCGTCGCGGAACTCTCACCACCTCAGCATGTGGAGTGTGCGGGAGGCGCAGCGTCGAGGACCTGCTCACCGGCTGCACGCCCCTGCCGCCAGGCCCCGTGCTCTCCCCCTTCGCCGTGGCCCGCGCCACCGAGCGCCTGCGCGACGTGCAACGCAACTTCGCCCGCACCGGAGGCGTCCACGCCGCCGCCGCGCTCGACACCGAGGGGCGCCTGCTCGCCGCCTTCGAGGACGTGGGCCGACACAACGCCGTGGACAAGGTCGTCGGCGCGCTCGTCCTGGCGGGCACACTCCGCGCAAATCTCGCGCGCCCCGCCGATTTGACGCGTCAGCCCGCGCTCCTCGCCGTGAGCGGACGCGTCAGCTTCGAAATCATCCAGAAGGCCGTCCGCGCCCGAATCCCCGTCGTCGCGGGCGTTTCCGCGGCCACCACCCTGGCCGTGGACCTGGCCCTGCGTTCCGGCGTGACGCTGGCCACGTTCGTGCGGGACGGCCGCTTCAACGTCCACTCCCACGCGGAACGCCTGGCGGGCGCATAAACCCATGAATTCCCGGCGCACGTCTCGCATGCATCCAGCCCCCCCTCCACGCCCGTACCCCTTCACGTCAGACCGGCACCGTAGATGCAGTATCCCGCACGGCTCCTTCGCAGCGGGGAAGCGAAGGGAGCACTCCCGGTGTTCGCTGGGACCCCGTGAGATGCGACGAGAGTCGGATGATCCAAAGATTTCACACCATGTCACGTCTTACTCACGGTGCGGGGGGTTGCAACGCACCGCACAAGCATGGCAAAAAGCAGTTCTTTCCGACTTGAAGATTTTCAGCCTCAACGGCAGCCTCTATCTGGACTGAACACTCGGTCGAGCAGGTAGAGGGGGGTGGACACGATGAGCAGCGCAAGTACTGGTGCGGCGGTCGGTGCTCCTGGGTCGGCATCCGCTCAGGGCAACGTGGGGGTCGTCGCGGCGGAAGAGCAGGTTCCGGGGCCGAAGCTGGCGCCTGGCTTCGCGGCGAAGTTGAACCTGACGGTGGACCTGGTCCTGATGACGGTGGTCCTGACGGCCTCCGCGTGGATGGACGGCCAGCTGCGGGCGGAGCCCGGGTGGCTCTTGCCCGCCGTCGTGCTGGCGTCGCTGGTGGTGTGGATCATCACCGGCACGGCCCTGTGCCTGTACGACTCGCGCTTCGCCGAGCGCAGCCGGCTGGACCACGTCGCGCTGGTGTCGGTGACGACGCTCGCCGTGGTGACGGTGCTCGCGGTGGCGAACCTGGCCCTGCCGGAGACCCTGAAGGTCCCGGGCCTGGCGCCCCTGCTCATCCTGTTCTGGCCCGTGGCGCTCTTGCTGCGCCTGTTCGTCTTCCGTCCGGTGGCGGCGCAGGAGCGCCCCATGGACGCGGTGCTCATCGTCGGCACGGGGGCCATGGGCCGCTACTCCGGCGAGGACCTGACGCGCCGCGGCCGCCGGCAGATTCTGGGCTACGTGCGCTTCCACGACGACACGGGCTCCATCGGCGAGCTGCCCTCGAAGGTGCTCGGCACGGTGGATGACCTGGAGCACATCCTGCGCAACACGGCGGTGGACGAGGTCTACATCGCGGGCAACACGCTCAAGCAGGGCGAGGCGATGCAGGCCGCCATCAAGCTGGCCGAGCGCTTCGGCGTGCCCTTCGCGCTGCCGGCGCACACCTTCCGCCTGGACCGCGCGCGCCCCGTCGACAGCCGCGCGGTGGCGGACGGCTTCCTGCACTTCGCGGCGGTGAGCCCCAAGCCGCACCAGATGGCGATGAAGCGCCTGTTCGACATCTGCGTGTCCGCGGTGGCGCTGTGGATGCTGCTGCCGCTCCTGGGCTTCGTGGCGCTGATGGTGAAGCTCACGTCGAAGGGGCCCATCTTCTTCAAGCAGTACCGCGTCGGGCAGAACGGCAAGCCGTTCTACATGCTCAAGTTCCGCTCCATGGTGGTGAACGCGGAGGAGCTCAAGGAGAAGCTGGCCGCGCTCAACGAGCAGTCGGGGCCGGTCTTCAAGATGAAGAACGACCCGCGAATCACGGGCATCGGCCGCTTCATCCGCAAGTTCTCCATCGACGAGCTGCCCCAGTTCATCAACGTGCTGCGCGGGGAGATGAGCATCGTCGGCCCTCGGCCGCCGGTGCCCAGCGAGGTGGCCAAGTACGAGACGTGGCAGCGCCGCCGGCTGTCGGTGCGCCCGGGCCTGACGTGCATCTGGCAGGTCTCCGGCCGCAACCAGATTTCCTTCGAGGAGTGGATGTACCTGGACATGCAGTACATCGACCACTGGACGCTGACGAGCGACCTGCGCCTGCTGCTGCAGACGGTGCCGGTGGTCATCACGGGTCGCGGGGCCAGCTAGGCCTCCAGGCGACCTGACTTCCCGCGGGGGTGGCATTGACGTGCCGCCCCCGCTCGTCTTCTATGCACCCGGGCCGTCCGGCCGACGCCGGGAGCGCCCGACTCCCCACCGTGACTACCCACAGCGAATCCTCTCAGCAGAACGCCCAGGAGCATGAGCGCTCCCACGAGGCGATGGGCGCGGTGCGCAACGGCCTGCAGCTCGGCGGCTCGCTGCTGGTGACGTACGCCATCGCCTTCGGCATCCGTCCGCTGCTGACGCACTACCTGTCGCCGGAGGCCTTCGGGCGCTTCAACTGGGCGGACAGCTTCTCCGCCATCTTCTTCATCGCCACGAACCTGGGCCTGGAGATGTACATCCGCAAGGAGGTGTCGCGCAGGCCGGAGCACGCCAGCGACTTCTTCGGCGCCTCCATGCTGCTGCGGCTCATCCTCACCGTCGTGCTGATGGGCGCGCTGTCGCTCGTGATGGCGTGGCGCGAGGACCCGCCGGAGATGCGCGCGCTGGTGTACGTGTTCGGCGTCGCGCAGCTGCTCGTCATGTGCAACGCGTCCATGGCGGCGCTGCTGCACGCCAAGGGCAAGGTCGCGGGGCTGTCCATCTCCAACGTCGTCACCAAGGTGGTGTGGGGCGGCGGCCTGCTCGCGGTGGGGGTGCTGGGGCTGCCCTTGCCGTGGCTCGCGGTGCCCGTCGTCGCATCGGAGGCCATCAAGCTGGGCATCGGCTGGTACCTGGCGCGCGTGCACATGGGCCTGGTGTTCCGCGTGGACTTCCCCGCCACGTGGAAGGTGTGCAAGGCGGGCCTGCCCTACTTCCTCACCGCCGCGGCGCTCGCCACCAACGGACGGCTGGACATCATGATTCTGGGGATGCTCGGCAGCCACGAGGAGGTGGGCTGGTACTCCGCCGCGTGGAGCATCTCCAACGTCACCTTCGCGCTGAACCCCGTCATGGGCTGGGTGCTGCTGCCGCTCATGTCGCGCGCCGCCGCGCGCTCGGAGGAGGAGGTCAGCATCATCGCCCGCCGCGCGCTCGAGGGGACGCTCGCCGTGACGGTGCCCATGATGATGCTCATCGTGATGGGCGCGCCCTTGTGGATTGGCCTCCTGGGCCGCGACTACTCGCTGGCGGTCAACCTGCTGCGCCTGCAGTCGCCGCTGTTCGTGCTCGCGTTCGTGACGATGACGTGCGGCGCGTGGCTCACCATGACGAACCGCGAGTGGTGGGTGACGGGCACCAGCATCTTCGGCAGCCTGCTGCTCAACCCGCTGCTCAACCTGCTGCTCGTGCCCTGGCTGTACGCGAAGTACGGCGACGGCGGCGGCGCGGCGGGCACGGCGATTTCGCTGCTGCTGATGGAGGTGGTCATCACCATCATCATGCTCGGCCGCATGGGCCGCTCCGCGGTGGACCAGCGGCTCCTGGTGCGCGTGGCGAAGACGGCGGTGGTGTGCGTGGCCATCGTCGCGCTGGACCGCACGGTGCTCGCGCCGCTGTCCGACTGGCCGCGGCTCATCGTCGAGGCCTCGCTGTACGTCGTGGGGGTGCTGGCGCTCGGCGCGGTGAAGCCGGGCGAGGTGCTCGCGGTGGTGAAGCTGGCGCGCCGCCGAGGCAACCCCGAACCGGAGCCGGCCGTCGTGGCCGTCGCCCCCGCGCCCTGAAGGAGCCCCATGACCTCCCCGCTCCGCTCCCTGCTCCGCCCGGCCTCGCGCGTGCTCGCCACCGCGGGGCTGGTGCTCGTGGCCTCCGGCTGCACGGGGCTCGGCAAGTACACCTGGGTGGACGAGTACCAGGAGAAGCCGCCCCCGCTGGACGCCAGCTACCGCATCGCCGCCGGCGATCTGCTCAACATCCGCGTGTGGAACCAGGAGTCGCTCACCACGCAGGCGCGCGTGCGCGACGACGGGCGCATCAGCCTGCTGTTCCTGGACGACGTGGAGGCCGCGGGCCACAGCCCCGCCATGCTGTCGCAGCAGATCCAGACGCGGCTGAAGGACTACATCAACCACCCCGTCGTCACGGTGGCGCTGGAGATGCCGCGCCCCATCAAGGTGACCATGGTGGGCGAGGTCAACCGCATCGGTCCGCTGGAAATCGATGTGGGGGCCAGCCTGCTGCAGGCCCTGGCCGGCGCGGGCGGCTTCACCGAGTACGCGCACAAGGACCGCATCTTCGTCATGCGCCAGGACGACGGGCAGGCGCCCGTGCGCATCCGCTTCCGCTACCAGGACCTCATCCACGCCGAGGGGCGCGCGCCGTCGTTCCGCCTGCGCCCCGGTGACGTGGTGGTGGTGGAGTGAGCGGTGCTGGGGGCGGCGCTCACCGCGATGTGGCTGGAGGTCTGTGGGGCCTCCGTCTCCTACACCGCGTCGGTGCGGGTGGACTCGCGCGTGCGCTCCAACGAGGACCCCGCCGAGGACGCGCCCACCCTCGCCGCTGACACGGACTTCACGCCGATTCTGGGCCTGGAGCGGCGCGAGGGGAACACGTCGCTCCAGTTGGACTACGCGCCGCGCATCAGCCTGCGCGAGGTGACGGCCAGGGCGCGCACCGAGATTCAGCACATCGGCCGCTTCGCCGCGCTCTGGCGCCCCGAGCGGGGCCTGTCGTTCCGGCTGAGCGAGGAGCTGGTGCTGGGCAGCGTGAACCTGCTCACGCTCGACGCGCTGCCCTCGCTGGACCCGGACCCCATCGACCCGGACGGCCCCATCCGGCCGCCGCAGGGCGGAGGTCCGCTTCAGCCCCTGCCCGAGGCGGACACCGTCCACTTCCTCTCCTCCGCCACGTCGCTCACCGGCGAGACGGGCTGGCTGGGGCGGCGCTGGCAGCTGTCCGGCACCACGGGCTTCACCGTGAGCGGCGGCCTGGACGGCCCCGCGCGTGAAGCCGTACCCCTGCAGTACGGCCCGCGCCTGGACGTGTCCCTGAGCCACGCGCTGTCCCCGCTCAGCGCCATCACCACCTCGGCCGCCGCCACCTACGCGCGCTTCTCCACCGGGGCCAACAACACCGTGGTGACGCTGACGGAGAGCTGGACGGGCCGCATGACTCGCCGCACGGGCCTGGAGGCCGGCGTGGGCGCGAGCATTGTCCACACCGTGACAGCGGCCGGCGGAGTCGAGCCGGACCCGGCACCTCGCACGGAAGTGCTGCCCAACCTCACGCTCGCGGTGGGGCACCGCATCCCCTCGCGCACGGCGGACTTCGACGGGCGGCTGGGCGTGCGCGTCTCCCCCTTCACGGACCGGCTGACGGCGCGCGTCTATCCGCGCGCGGACCTCACCGCGACGGGGACGTGGGCGCTGGGGCCCCGGGTTCGCGTGGGCACCACGGCGGGGACGGCCTTCGCGGTGGGCGGGGCCACGGGTGACAGGTTGGTGTCCGGCGGGGTGACGGCGTCCTGGATTCTCAACACCTGGATGTCGGTGGACGCGGATACCCGGGGGACGTGGAGCCGCTCGCCCGAGTTGCCGGCGGCCCGGTTCCAATGGGCGGCGGTGCTGGGCCTGTCGCTGCGGCAAACTGGTATCCTCTGAGCCAAAGCGAAGGCCATGGCGAAGCTCATCCTGATGTCCGTCCTCATCCTCACGATTGCCCTCCCCGCGAAGGCGGCGAGGGACCCGAATCCGTCGCGAGGACTGAAGAAGGCCATCCTGTGGGTGATCCTCTTCAACGCGGCATACACCTACGGCGTCATCGTCTGGGTGCCACGGCTCGGCTTCCACTGAGCGCGACTGAGAAGAAAGGCTGACGACGCAATGGAGCCCCAAATGCACACGGTCCTCCTGGTGGAGGACGCGCCCTTCTTCCGGAAGATGCTGGGCGACTACCTGCGTGCCATGGGATTCAAGCAGGTGGTGGAGTTGCCCAACGGGCAGGCGGCGCTCAAGCACCTGGCGAGCGCGGAGCGTCCGGACCTGGTGTGCCTGGACCTGACGCTGCCGGACATCTCCGGCTACGACTTGTGTGAGCACATCCGCAAGAACCCGGGCATGACGGACGTGCCGGTGCTGGTGGTGAGCGCGCGGGATTTGCCCGAGGACAAGGCCCACGCCGAGGAGGCGGGCGCCAACAGCTACCTGGGCAAGCCCTTCACGCAGGAGGAGTTCTCCAAGCGGGTGAAGCACCTGCTCAAGAACGCGCCCGTGAGGAGGACCTCGTGACGGCGCCGGCCCTCGGGCCTCGGGGCCCCCGGGCCGCCCCCGCCGCTCCGGCGTACACGCCCGAGCGCGTGGAGACGAACGCACCGTCGGACCTCATCGACTGGGGCTTCGCCATCGACGCGGTCTTCTATTTGAAGAACGCGGTGCTCAGGCATTGGTTCCTGGCGTTGGTGGTGATGACCGCGGTGTCCGGCCTGGCGGCGGGCGTGACCAAGATCATGCCGCGCAAGTACCACGTCGAGACGCGGATGCTCACGCAGCGCAACTTCATCATCGCCTCGCTGGCGAACCCGGGCCGCTCCATTCCGGTGGACGCGGACCAGCCCACGCGCGCGGCGTGGGAGATGGTGATGAAGGCCGACAACCTGAAGGCCGTGGTGCGGGACGCGAAGCTGGTGGAGTACTGGGAGCTGCAGCGCTCGCCCATGAGCAAGCTGAAGGAGAAGCTCTTGCGCAAGCCGCCGCCGCCCATGTCCGACGAGGACAAGGCGGACGCGCTCAGCGCCATGCTGGAGCAGTCCATGCTGGTGATGGTGGAGGGTGGCACGGGCACGGTGACCATCGGCGTGGACTGGAGCGACCCGCAGCTGGCGCTCAACATCGTCGAGGCGGCGCAGAAGAACTTCCTGGAGATGCGGCAGCAGGCGGAGATGGGCGCGGTGGCGGAGGCCATCACCATCCTGGACAAGCAGGTGGTGGACGAGGCCGAGGGCATCAAGCAGGCCATCGCGTCGCTGGACGCCACGGTGAAGCGCGTGGAGGCCAAGCGCAAGCGCGAGGAGGCCAAGCAGAACAAGGGCCGGGGCGGCGCGGCGGCGCAGGCGGCGGGCGCCTTGGGCATCAACACGAACCACTTGCTCGCGCAGATGCGGTTCATGGTGCAGACCAAGCGTCGGGCCATCTCGGACGTGGAGGAGTTCCGCGCGCGGCGGCTGACGGAGCTGCGCAACCAGCTGGCCGAGCAGCGCGTCATCTACTCGCCGCAGCACCCGCTCATCACGGACCTGGAGCAGCGCATCGTCGCGCTCCAGGAGGACTCGCCGCAGCTGGTGGCGCTGCGCTCGGAGTTGAACGAGCTCATCAACGAGTACATCCGCAACGGCGGGGACCCGGGGGAGCTGGAGCAGGGGACCACGGGCGGGCCGCTGCTGGGCGCGGCGGCGTTTGGTGGGCCCGCGACAGCGGACAACCCGGAGGTGTCGGTGGCGGCGGACCGGGTGCGGATGCTGGTGATGCGGCACCAGGAGAAGATGCGGCGGCTGGACCAGGCGAAGACGGAGCTGGAGATTTCGCGCGCGTCGATGAAGCACCGCTTCAGCGTGCTGTCGCCGCCGACGTTCCCGGAGAAGCCGTCGAAGCCGAAGGTGCAGCTCATCCTGGCGGCGGGTGTGGTGGGTGGCATCGCGATGGGCATCTTCGCGGCGGTGGCGCTGGACATCATCCGTCGGCGCATCCTGGAGAAGTGGCAGGTGGAGCGAATCCTGAAGCTCCCGGTGCTGGCGGAGCTGGAGCGGCGCTAGGGCGCGTGCTCGGGGGAGACAGTCGTGACGGTGTGGACCTGGGTGGACCTGGCGCTGTGCGTGGCGCTGCTGCCGGTGGCGGTGGCGTGCGGCTATCTGCTGCTCCTGACGGTGCTGTCGTGGCGACGCGCGGCGCCGGTGCCGCCCGCGCCCACGCGCAAGTTCGACGTGGTGATTCCGTCGCACAATGAAGAGCTGGGCATCGCCCGGACGGTGGCGAACCTGTCCGCGGTGGACTACCCGGCGTCGCTGCGGCGCATCCTGGTCATCGCGGACAACTGCTCGGATGCGACGGCGCAGAAGGCGCGCGAGGCGGGCGCGACGGTGCTGGAGCGGCAGGACACGCAGAAGCGCGGCAAGGGGTACGCGCTGGCGCACGCGTTCGAGTTCAGCCAGCAGGACGGCTTCGCGGACGCGGTGGTGGTGGTGGACGCGGACACGGTGGTGTCGCCGAACCTGCTGCACGCGTACGGGCGCAGGTTGGAGGACGGGGCGCACGCGGTGCAGGCGCACTACGGGGTGATGAACCCGACGGCGTCGTGGCGCACTCGGCTGATGACGATTGCGCTGGGCATGTTCCACAAGGTGCGCTCGCTGGGGCGCGAGGCGCTGGGGGTGTCCTGCGGCCTGCGTGGCAACGGGATGTGCTTCACGCACGCGGTGCTGCGCGAGGTGCCTCACGACGCGTTCAGCGTGGTGGAGGACCTGGAGTACGGCATCCGGCTGGGCCGCAAGGGGCACCGCGTGCACTACGCCTGGGAGGCGGAGGTGCAGGGCGAGATGGTGTCGGCGGAGAAGCAGAGCCGCTCGCAGCGTCAGCGCTGGGAGGGTGGGCGCGCGCAGATGCGCAAGCTGCACGGGTGGCCGCTGCTGAGTGATGCGTTGAAGCAGCGCAGTGGATTGCTGTTGGACTTGTCGATGGACGTGCTGGTGCCGCCGTTGAGTCAGTTGGTGCTGGCCGCGGTGGGCAGCGCGGTGGCGGCGTCGGTGCTGGTGTGGCTGTCGGGTGGGACGGCGGTGTGGGCCTCGGCGGTGGCGGGCTTCGGGCTGATGAGCCTGGGGGCGTACGTGCTGCGCGGGTGGTGGGTGTCCGGCGTTGGACCGCGAGGGCTGCTGGACCTGGCTTGGGCGCCTGTGTACGTGGTGTGGAAGGTGGGGTTGATGTTGCGCGGCCCTGGCGCGGAGAAGCGCGGCGAGTGGGTGCGCACCGAGCGCGAGGCCGAGCGGCGATGAAGTGGTGTTCCTGGGAGTGACGCGCGTCACTCCCACGTTCGTGAGGAAACGATGATGAAGCCTTGAGCCTCTCATGCGGCTCGGGAGCCGTCGGTTCTGGACGCTGCCCGCCTCTCTCGCTGCTTCGAGGTGGACGTCATGAAAGCTTTCATCGGTGGAGTGCCGTGGGTGCTGTTGTTGCTGCTCGCCGCTCCGGCGTGTTCCCAGAGTGCTCGTGATGCGCGCATCGTCGACACGACCGCGAGCGTCGACGAGAACCTGGAGTTCCTGAAGCGCATCGCCGTTGCACGTCCGCGAGGACGCGTCGATGCGACTCGCGCTATCGAGTATCTGGCTGAGGTGGCTCCAGGAGCCACGAACGAGCTCTCGACTCAAGCCGGCCCCCTCTCCCCCAACATCCCCGATACACACTACGGCATCACTCGAGGTGGGCTCGTCATGACCTGGCGAAGCCCTGAAGCGCCGACGCGACCACCTTACGAGTGCCTGGTGTGTCTCTGAAGCGCCGCTCCAAAAGATGGCGCGCGGCACGCAACCTCGTCGTGCGAGCCCATGACCTCCTGCCCGTGCTGAAACCATGATGGGGCCTGGAGCCTCGCGTGCGATGCGAGGCCCGCTCCGTCTGGATGATGGCCACCTCTCGATGCACCGAGGTGGACCTCATGAACGCTGTCATTCCACGACTGCTATGCGGGCTGCTGGTGCTGCTGGCCCCGCTGGCGCTCGCCCAGAACAGCAACATCATCGGCACCGTCATCGACGTGAAGAGCCGTCAGCCCCTTCCCGACGTCGTCATCACCGCGACGTCGCCCAGCCTCGTGGGTGAACGGACCGCCGTCACCGACGCCAAGGGCGAGTACCGCATCCCTCAGCTCCCTCCGGGCGTCTACACCGTCCGGTACGAGCGGGAGCACTACAAGCGCTACGAACGCGGGGACGTGAAACTGAGGCTCGACCGCACCCTCCGCATCAAGGTCGAGATGCTCGCCGATGACGCGCTCATCGTGCCCATCATCAGTACTCCGCCGACCCTCGGCCCGGGCTCCACCACCACGGGCGTCAACGTCGACCAGGAGTTCATCAAGCGCATCGACAAGGCTCGGCCTCCTGAACCGTCGCGCTCCTTCGAAGCACTGGCGGAACTGGCCCCGGGCCCCGCGCACGACGCATACGGCGTCCCCCTCAACGGGCAGGTTGCCGTCGCGAGCCCTCCACCCCAGCACGACGTCGCCCCCGCCATGCCCAGCATGTCGATGACGCTGCGACTCCACCCCGCCCCTCCGCACCAGGCGCCCACCCAGCCCCACCACGGCGAGCCGATGCCCCGCTCGCGCTACTCCGACATGTACTTCAAGGGGTACGGGGTGAACCCCACCGTCAACACGGAGGAGGAGCGCTTCTCCACGTTCTCCGTCGACACGGACACGGCCTCGTACACACTCACGCGCAGCTACCTGAAGCGCGGCGCCATGCCGGACGCGCGCGCCGTGCGCGTGGAGGAGTTCGTCAACAGCTTCGACTACGGCTACGCGAGCGCGAAGAGCGCGCCCTTCGCCGTCCACGTGCAGGGCTTCCCCTCGCCCGTGCGCAAGGGCTACCAGGTGCTGCGCATCGGCGTGAAGACGCGCGAGGTCTCCCGCGCCGAACGCAAGCCCAGCCACCTCGTCTTCGTCATCGACGTGTCCGGGTCCATGGCCATGGAGAACCGGCTGGAGCTGGTGAAGCAGTCCCTGCGCATGCTGGTAGCGGAACTGGATGAGCGCGACCTCGTGTCGCTCGTCGTGTACGGCTCACGGGCCCGGCAGGTGCTCCCGCCCACGAGCGCGCTCCACGCGTCACGCCTGATGGACGCCATCGACGGGCTCCACACCGAGGGCTCCACCAACGCCCAGGCGGGGCTGGAGCTGGGCTATCGCATCGCCGTCGAACACCTGCTCGAGGGCGGCATCAACCGCGTCATCCTCTGCTCGGATGGCGTGGCCAACGTGGGCATCTCCGACGCGGATGGCATCTGGGAGAAGGTGAAGTCGCTCGCGGCCCGGGGCATCACCCTGTCCACCGTGGGCTTCGGCATGGGCAACTACAACGACGTGCTGATGGAGCGGCTGTCCCACGTCGGCGAGGGGAACTACGCCTACGTGGACGAGCTGAAGGAGGCCCACCGCGTCTTCGTGAAGAACCTCACTGGCACGCTCCAGGTGGTGGCCAAGGACGTGAAACTCCAGGTGGAGTTCGACCCGAAGGCGGTCTCCCTCTACCGGCTGCTCGGGTACGAGAACCGCGCGCTGACGGCCGAGCAGTTCCGCGATGACCGCGTGGACGCGGGTGAGGTGGGCGCGGGCCACTCCGTCACCGCGCTCTACGAAGTGAAGCCTCTCGAGAACGCCCGGGCGCTGGGCACGCTGCGCATCCGCTACAAGTCGCCCGAGGGCGGCACATCGAAGGAGCTGGCGACCCCGTTGCCCCGGGCCACCCTGCGCCCGAGCTACGCCCAGGCTGGCGCGTCCACCCGACTGGCCTACGTGGCCTCCGCCTTCGCCGAGAAGCTCCGCGGCTCGTACTGGACGCGGCCGCTGACCTACGACTCGCTCCTGGAGCTGTGGAGCGAGGTGGGCCCGGAGCTGAAGGCGCGCGAGGACGTCCGCGAGCTGGGTGACCTCATCCGCCGGGCCGGGGGCCTGGACCGGAGAGTGGATCCATTCGAGGCCTTCGCCCCCCTGAGGACCATGGACTTCGACCGGCCGCCCACGGGTTCCTGAGGAGGCCCCTCCCGTTCGACCCGAAATGACGCCTTGGGTCGTATCTCCATCATGCCCACGGCCTCGCATCATGACCGAGCCATGATGAACCCGGGGAGCTGCGTGGGAGATTCTGCCGTCGTGGTCCCGGATGATGGGGTTCGTTCTCCCGAGGCCTTGGAGTCGAGCACGTGACGCCCTTCCTACGCGGTGTGCTGTGTGGACTCGTGTGGATGCTCTCTCCAGTCGCCGGGGCACAGGAGGCCGGCCCGAGCGCCGAGGCACAGGCCCCGGCTTCGACCCAGGCCACGGAGGCATCCTGTGCCACGGCCGAGGAGGAAGCTCCGCCCCGGTCGCAGGTGATTCGCAAGCCCAGCCGTCCGGTCGTCACGCTCGACGCGGGGCGCAGCGCGTGGCCTGTCGAGACGCTGCGCCTGGAGACGGGTGGCCCGACGGTGGACGTGGGCTCGATGACCCCGGGCGTGCGGGTGGACCAGGAGTTCCTGGAGCGCATCGCCGTGCGCCCCGCGGCAATGGAGTCGCACGAGGCGTCCGGAGCCACGAGGGAGACGTCGGCCCTGGAAGACGCGCTGAGCGGAGCCTCTGCGCGGCGTGACACCGCGGAGCCCAAGCTCCGCTTGCGGGGCTTCCGGCCCCTCGCGGAACTGGCCCCGGGGACTCCCGAGCAGGTCGTCCTCGAAGCCTCGGAAGGGCACCACACCCACGAGCCCGAGGCACGCGTCGTGAGTCGGTGAGCCGAGCTCCCGACTCGCAGGACCACGAAGCTCACTCGGCGGCCCACGTCACCACGATGGGGAGCGCCATGCCGGAACGGTGATGGAGCGCGGAGCCGCGCATGCGGTTCGCGTCAGCCCGAGCCGGGAGAATGGCTCCTCTCCCCGAGCCACACCGAGGCCGCCTCCGTGCTGACGCACTTCGTGCCCTACCTGCTGTGCATGTTGGTGCTCATCGTCACGGTGCCTGTCCTGGCCCGAGCGGAGAGCCGCGAGTACGCGCCACCGCCGGGAGTGCTGCTGGGCATCGTCATCGACGGAGACAGTCGCGAGCCGCTCGTGAGGGTGAAGGTCAGCGCCAGCGCATCGGGCCACACGGGGGCCCATGTGACCTGGACGGACCCGGCGGGACGCTATCGGCTGCCCTTGCTCCCCGCGGGGACGTACACGCTGCGGTTCGAGCACCCGGACTACGCACCCTCGTCCCGCGCGGACATCCTGCTGCGAGCCAACCGCGCCATCCGCTCCCGGGTGGCACTGCGCCCGAGCGGCACCCAGGATTGAAGCCCCCGCGGCCTGGACATGGACGTCCAGGCCCTGAGTGACACGGGCTCAGTCCGCCAGCGGCATGCCCCAGTCGGGCTGCCCGCGCTCGCCCAGCACCCAGCGGTACACCTCCAGCACCTGCTCCGCCTTCGCCTTCCACGTGAAGTGCTTGAAGATGCGCTCCCGCGCCCGCTCCCCCATGGGACGAATCACCGACGGGTCCTCGACCAGCTTCGTCAGCACCCCGCGCACCCGCGCCACAATCTCCTCCGGCGTCCCGATGGGCACCGCGAACCCCGTCGCCGGGCTGACAATCTCCCCCGGACCGCCGTAGTCCATGACGATGGGCACCAGCCCCAACGCCATCGCCTCGCACACCACCGCCCCGCCGAACTCGCGCACGCTCGGGAACCCGAATACGTGGTTCTTCGCCAGCCGCCCCTGCAACTCCTGGTGCTTCACCCACCCGGCGAACGTCACCCCGGACTCGATGCCCTCCCTGGCCGCCTGCGCCTTGAGGTTCGGCATCTCCTGCCCGTCGCCGATGTACTCCAGCACCACCTTGCCCTCACGGATGAGCGGCGCCGCCGCCTCCATCAACATCGCCATGCCCTTGTACGGCACGAAGCGCCCCACGAAGGCCACCCTCAAGGGCAGCTCCACCGGCCCCTCCGACTTCGCCGTCCCGAAGCGCCGCGTGTCGATGGCGTTCTCCGGCACGTACACCGTCTTCCCCTGCCACTCCGGCGCCACCTGGCCCCGCGTCGCCCGCGAGCCCGTGATGATGGCCGACGCGTTCTCCCGCGTGGACTTGTAGAAGGGCATCAGCTTGTACGCGTCCCGCACGTAGCTCAGCCACTCCTTCTCCCGCCGCCGCGCGCCACCAAACCCCTTGGGCCACGGCAACCCGCCATTGAGCGGCCCCATCACGAACGGCACCCCCGCCGCCTTGCAGCGCCGCGCCAGCGTGCTCGGCGTCGTCGGGCTGATGGGCGTGTAGCGATGCACCAGGTCGAACTCCCGGGCCTTGATGCGCGCGCCGAAGCGCTGCCACAGCACCTCCTCGAAGTAGTAGTACGGCAGCACGCTCAACGCCGTCGCCGTCGTCCAGCCCACGCCCGCCTTGCCCCGCAACAGCTCGCCCACCTTGTCGAGCGGCTTCTCCACCGGCGTCGAATCCAACGCCGTGAACTGCGAGCCCTCCTGCACCCCCTGCTTCAGGATGTTCTCCCGGTTGCGCACCTGCGTGACCAGGTGCACGTCGGCCACCTCCGCCAGCGCGCGGTAGAGCGACCAGCCTTCCAGCGGGACACTCACCCAGTCGGGGTTGCACAGCTCGGCAATCAGGAGGACGCGTGGTCTGGGAGCAGGCATACGTGAGGCTTCATCTATCCCAACCGGCCCGCCAGATGTAGCCTCCCCTCCGTCGTGACGTACGCCCCGGACCGGCCCTCCTACCTGCGCTTCGTGGCGCTGCTTGGCTTCCTGGTGCTCGCCACCGTGGGAGGGGCCCTCCTGCACCCTGTGGTCGCTTTGGCCCCAGTGCTGCTCGTGGCCGTGCTGTGGCTGGTGGTCAAGGTCCCCATCCGCTACCCGGTGATGCTCGTCACCTACCTGGTGCTCGCGGTGGACTACGTCCCGGAGCGGCCCCAGTCCGGGTTCTGGCCGTCCCCCCTGCACCCCCTGGGCGAGCTGCTCTTCGCCCAGCTCAGCTACATCACCAAGATTGGAGCGCTGCGCTTCCCGCTGGTGGACGTGCTCATCGTCGGCCTGTTGGGCCTGGCGATGTACCGGCGGGTGACGAAGTCGAAGATCGACCCGCCCGCGCTGCCCATGCCCCGGCCGCTCATCGCCGTGGTGGCGCTGTCACTCATCGCCATCCTCTTCATGGAGGTGCGCGGGGTGATGCGCGGCGGGGACTTCAAGAACTCGCTGTGGCAGTGGCACCAGGCCGCGATGATGCCGTTCATCGTCGCCATGTTTCACTACGCCATGCGCGGCCCGGAGGACTGGCCCATCTTCGCGCGCACCGTCATCGCCGCGGGGCTCACCAAGGCCGCCATCAGCGTCTACTTCGGCGCCATCGTCGTGCCGTCCATGGGCGTCTTCGTCGAGTACACCACGTGTCACTCGGACTCGATGACGTTCAACTTCTGCCTGCTCGTCGCCACCATGCGCTTCCTGGAGAAGCCCAAGGGGGCTCACGCGCTGCGCGGCCTCTTGCTCATGTTCTGCATCTTCATGGGCATGGTCTACAACGACCGCCGGCTCGCCTACGTCAGCTTCGTGGGGTGCCTGCTGGCCGGCTACCTCATCACGCCCTGGCCCGCCATCAAGCGCACCTTCACCCGAGGGCTCGTGCTGATGGCGCCGCTGATGCTCGTCTACTTCGCGGTGGGCTGGAACGCGCGCGGCGGCGCCTTCGCGCCCGTGCACAAGGTGCGCTCCCTCATCGACGGCGAGGGCGGCGAGGGCAACCTGGACTATCGCGACATCGAGAACCTGGACGTCATCGCGACGTGGACCCAGTTCCCGCTGCTCGGCACCGGCTACGGCCACGAGTTCCTCGAGCCCATCCCGCTGCCCAACATCGCCTTCGTCTTCCCCCAGTACCGCTACCACCCGCACAACTCGCTGCTCGGCTTGTTCGCCTTCGGCGGGATGGTCGGCTACACGGGCGTGTGGATGTACCTGGTGGTGACCATCTTCCTGGCCGTGCGCGCGTACCATCGCTCGCACATCGCCGAGCACCGCGCCGCCGGGCTCATCATCGTGGGCTCCGTCATCTGCTACATCAACCAGGTGTTCGGAGACATGGGCATCATCTCGTACATCTGCACGTTCGTCGTGTCGCTGTGCGTGGTGACGTCCGGCAAGCTGGCCGTCGCCACCGGCGCGTGGCCCATGCCGCACACCGCCCTGGTCCCCCCCGCGCCGTCCGCGCCCGTGCCGCCTCCGGGCGCCATCATCCACACCAACCCCGAGGACACCCAGGCCCCCGCGCTCGCGAAGCACGGCTGAGCGCACGGCACTTCAGTCTCCGCCCGACAGGCCCACGGTGAAGCCCTCCGCCGTCAGCGCCACCGACTCCACGCGCTCCAGCGCGGGATATGAGAAGCCCGCCTGGGCCTTCAGGAACACCGCCGCTCGCGCCGCGCCGGGCAGCCCCGGCCCCTTCGTCGCGAGCCCTCCAGCGCGCCCCACCGCCGCCGTCGCCAGCATCACGAAGACCCGCGCCGCGTCGTCGCCCAGCACCTCGCCGTAGGCCTCACCGGCGGCCTCCAGCTCCTCGAACGAGCGCGCCAGGTCCACGCGCCGCACCAGCACCACCCACGCATCCAGCACCCGCCACACCGTGTCCACGCCCAGGTAGGCCATCGCCGTCGCGGTGAGCAGCGCCGCCAGCCCCTTCGACACCGGCTCGGGCAGCGACCACAGCATCAAATACATCGCCACCGAGGACGTCAGCGTCGCGCGGAGCGCCACCGGGTCCCCCACCCCCCGCAGGGACTCCGCCGTCTCCTCCCAGACGTCCTCCATCGCGATGGCCAGCGCCAGCGCGTACTTGCCATCACTGCCGAGCAGCGGCCCCTCCTCGAGCAACCGCAGACAGTCCCCCGCGCGCAGCTCGCCGGCACACCAGCGGCCGTACCCGCGCGTCAGCGTCTCGTCCGCATACGACTCCAGCAGGTGCGGTGACGTCTCATCCGCGCCCTCTTGCACCGCGTGGAGCCTGCGCCCTTCATACAGATACACGCCGCCCCGCTCCGGGACACCGAAGCGCAGCCGCGCCTCCCGCAGCGGATGCGCGAAGGGCCTCACGTCCCGGGCGAGCTTCGTCATCGCCTCCTGGAACGTGTCCTCCCCCAGCTCCACCGGCCCGGAGTCCTCCTCGACGGGGAGGTGACGGACGGACGCTCCCGAGCCCAGCTCCAGACGAACGCTCCGCGTCGTCGAGCACCCCGTCACGATGAACAAGCACAGACACAAGGACACAGCCCGACCACGACCCATCTCAGCCCTCCGGCATGGGCGCCGAAATCACCTGATGGGTTTCACATACCAACCGACTCCGACATCCCACGCCGATGCGACACGTGTCTCACGCATCGCCCGCGTCACGCCGGCCCGGGCGCCTCAGCTCACGGGCCGGGGCAACACGACATGGAACGTGCTGCCGCCGCCGGGCCGCCCCGAGGACTCCGCCCAGACGCGCCCGCCGTGGCGCTCGACGATGCCTCGCGCGATGGCCAGCCCCAATCCCAGACCTCCGTACGACACGCCATGCGCGCGTCCGAAGCGCTCGAAGATGTTCTCCAGCCGGTCCGCCGGAATGCCCAGCCCGTGGTCCAGCACCTCCACGTGCACCCACCGGCCCTCCTCGCGCGCCCGCAGGCGGATGTCCCCTCCGTCCGGCGAGTAGCGCAGCGCATTGGACACCAGGTTGGAGAGCACCTGGTCCAGCCGCTCGCCATCGGCGCGCAGCACCAGCCCCTCGGGGGCCTCCACGTGGATGTCCCGCCCCTCCGGCAAGGGCTCGAAGTGCTCCGCCACCTCGTGAAGGAGCGCGCGCACGTCCACGTCTCCCTCCTCCAACAACAGCTCCCCGCGCTGCAGCCGCCCCATGTCGAGCAGGTTCTCCACCAGCCGCGCCATGCGACCCACGCTGCGCTGGATGCCCTCCAGGGCCCGCGCCACGTTCGGGGTCTGCTCCTCCCCCGCCTTCTTCCTCGCCAGGTCCGCGTAGCTGCGCGCCGCCTGCAGGGGCGTGCGCAGCTCGTGCGCCGCCAGGGTGAGGAACATGTCCTTCGCCTCGTTCGTGGCGCGCAGCGTCTCCACCGCGCGCCGCGCGTCGTCGATGTCCGTCGCCGTCGATATCCACCCGACGAGCCGCCCCGCGCCATCGCGCTCCGGCAGCGTGCGGCACAAGAACCAGCGGAACTCGCCATCCGTCGCGCGCCGAAGCCGGTACTCCTGCTCCTCCGGCATCCCCGAGCGGCGCAGCACCTCCCACGTCGCCTGGACCTTCCCCAGGTCATCGGGATGGAAGCAGCGCAGGTTCTCCTCGCGCTGGCGTCCCTGCTCCGCCGTCAGCCCCGCGTAGTCCAGCCAGCCCCGGTTCGCGTAGCTGATGGTGCCGTCCGCGAGCAGCGCCCAGACGAACTGCGGCATCGAGTCCACCAGCCGGCGGAAGCGCAGCTCGCCCTGTCGCTCGAGCATCCGCCGCTCGCGCTCCCACAGCGCCGCCTCCTGTCGCTGCAGGGCCCGCTGCTGGACATACAGCGCGACGAACGCCTCCGCCTTCCAGCGCAGCACCTCCGGGTGGAACGGCTTCACCACGTAGTCGGCCGCGCCGGACGCATAGCCGCTCACCAGGTTCGCCTCATCGCGCCCGTGCGCGGTGAGGAAGATGATGGGCGTGTACCGCGAGCGCTCACGCTGCCGGATGATGCGCGCCGTCTCGAAGCCGTCCATCCCCGGCATCTGCACGTCCAGGAGGATGAGCGCGAAGTCCTCGCGCAAGAGCCACCGCAGCGCCTCCGGCCCCGAGGCCGCCTTCACCAGCTTCTGGCCCATGGGCTCCAGGATGGCTTCCAGCGCCAGCAGGTTCGACGCGTGGTCATCCACCAGGAGGATGCTCGTCGTCCGTGGCTCCACCCGGGCAGGAGCATGGGGGGTGAGTTGCTCGGTGCCTTCCAAGGCCATTCCTCCCTTCCCTCCCTCCGTCAGACCCCATCGCTTAATCAGCGCGGCTCCAACGGTCAGCCCCCATGTAACTCCCCGGTCCGGCCCCTCACCGGGGAACCCCGCGCTCGGACGCCTGGACGCCCTGCCCCGAAGGCGCCCGCCCGCTTCTCCTCCCAGGGTATGGAGCCGACGACGCGGTGGCACGCTCCGCCGTCCCTCCGTGACGCAGGCGCAGGCCGCCCATGAGGGACAGGGAGCGGCGGACAGGGGCCCGCCCGCCCCCTGCTTTCGACTACCCCACCGCGCGCTGGAGCATCAGCGCGAGCATGTCCGCGCTGCGCTCGCTGCTGAACTGCGTCTCCACCTTGCGACGGCCCGCCTCACCCAGCCGCTCGGCCTCGCGCGGATTTCGCGCCACGGCCTCCAGCTTCTCGGCCAGGACAGAGGGCGTCTGCGGCGGCACGAGCATCCCGTCCACGCCGTCGTCCACCAGCTCCTTCACCCCGCCCGCGCCCGTCACCACCACCGGCGCGCGCATGGCCATGGCCTCCATGATGGCCACGCCCAAGGGCTCCTGGAGGCTCGCCAGCGCGAAGATGTGCGCGCGCTCGATGCCGTCGCGCACCACGTCCTCGCCCACCGCGCCCAGCAGCGTCACCGCGTCGCCCAGCTTGGACTCCGCGAGCTTCGCCTCCAGCACCTTGCGGTACGTGGTGCCGCCCGCCTCGTCCTCACCCGCGATGGACAGCCGCGCGTCGATGCCCTTGGCCCGCAGCATCCCCACCGCGTCGATGAGGTCCGCGTGCCCCTTGCACGGGTTGAGGCGTCCGCACGAGAAGACGCGCAGCGGCCCCTCGCCCGTCCACGCCTGGTACGGCGTCGAGCGGTTGAACTTGCCCAGCTCCACGCCCATCGGCGCCAGCTCGATGTCCTTGGGCAGGCTCCCCGCCAGCTCCTGGTTCACCTCGCCGAGCAGCTTCTTCGTGATGACGAACGCGAACCTGGCGTGCCGCCACTTCTCCCGCTGGTTCGGCCCGTAGTCGTCCAGCGGCCCGTGCAGCGTCATGCTGTACGGCAGCCCCGACAACAGGTTCGCGAACAGCGCCACGTGCGCGGCGTTGGCGCACGAGTGCACGTGCACGTGCGTCCACCCCCGCTCACGCGCCAGCGACGCCAGCCGCCCGCCCATCACCGCGAAGGCCAGGAGCCGCGCGCGACCCTTCGCGTCCAGCCCCTCCGCGCGGGCGATGGAGGCCAGGCACCGCGCCCAGCCCGTGGGCATGGCGCGGGCAATCTCCGCCACGGCCTTCACCACGCCGAGCGGCCCGGGCGGGGCCAGGTACTCGGTGCGGGCCATGGCCTCGCGCGCCCAGCTGTGGGAGATGATGCGCGCGGGCGGCGGCTGGGTGGAGACCAGCTCCGGCGTCACGCCCTTCCCGGGAAGGGCCTGCAACTCTCGCCAGAAGAAGATGTGTGTCTGTCCGGGAAACTCGGGGATGAGATAACCAATCTTCGGCACCTGCTTTCCATAACACGGCCGCTCCCACGGCCCCACGGGGAGGGCCCGGAAGTCCCCGGACTCATTGGGGCAGGTCGCAGGGCACCCGCTCCCCCGCCCGCCCGCCAGGTCATTGGGTCGACACCGTGCGTTGGGCTATACCGGGCGGCGCTCCATGGCCGATTCCAGCGCACCGCCCTCCACCTCGGACGCCGAGGTTCCCGACAGCACCGTGCCCTCACCGGCACTGCAGCGGCTGTGGTTCGCCCTGGAGCGCACCGGCTGGAGCTTCCTCACCGTGGTCCCCGCGCACCCGGGTGCCCCCGCGCTGGAGGCCGCCACCGCCATCCTGGAGGCCGGCGCGCCCTACGCGGCCACGCAGAAGATCCACCTGGACGACGCCATCGGCCTGTCCCCCGCCGAGGCCCCCCGCCGCGTGCTGGAGCTGCGCGAGCGCGTGGCCCGGGGCGAGCGCGTGGTCGCCGTCATCGACTCCGTCCTCACCCGCCCCGCCAGCCTCCCCGTGGCGCTCGCCGCCGACGGCGTCCTCCTGTGCGTCACCCTGGGGGAGACGGACTTCGGCTCGGCGCGCAAGACGATGGAGTTCATCGGCCCGGAGCGCTTCGTGGGCAGCGTCACCTTCCCCCGGCAGAAGAAGGGCCGGGGTCTTTTCTCCCGCAAGAAGAAGAAGCCATGACGCCCTCGGACGCCTCCACGCCCCGCCTCAGCGTCGTCGTCGCCACCTACAACCGACTGCCCCTCATCACCCGGCTGCTCGGGCAGCTCGCCCAGCAGACGCTCCCGCCCGAGCGCTACGAGGTCGTCGTCGTCGATGACGGCTCCAAGGAGCCGGTGAAGGCTCCGCTCGACGCGCTCGGCGAGAGCCTCCCCTACGCCCTGCGCGTGGAGGTGCAGACCAACGCGGGCGCGGCGGCGGCGCGACACCGGGGCGTGCTCGCGGCGCGGGGGGACATCGTCCTCGTCACCGACGACGACATGCAGGTGGAGAAGGACTTCCTCGAGCGGCACCTGGCGCACCACCCGGAGGGCTCGCGGCACGTGGTGCTGGGCCGCATCCGTCCGGACCCGTCCATCGGAGACATGCCGCTGTTCGAGCGCTGGTACGCGTACCTCAACCACCGCATGGCGGAGGAGCTGTCCACCCCCGGCGCGCGCGCGCACGGCAACCACCTGTACACGGGCAACGTGTCCTTCCACCGCGAGGACTACGTGGGCGTGGGCGGCTTCGACAAGTCGCTGGGCCAGTCCGAGGACGTGGAATTGGGCGTGCGGCTGGAGAAGGCGGGCTGCGCGTTCGTGTTCGCCAGCGACGCGCACGTGCTGCACGGCAGCGACCACGTGTCCTTCGAGCGCTGGCTCAAGCGCGCGAACCGCTACGGCATGTTCGACACGCACGTGGCGCGCAAGCACCCGGACGTGCGCGGCGTCAATCCGTGGCGGCTGCTCTTCGAGACCAACCCCCTGGCGCGCCCGCTGCTCGCGGCCACCGTCGTCGCGCCCGAGGCCACGCGCGTGCTGACGGGCGCGGTGATGAGCGCCGCGAAGGCCGCGGACAGGCTGGGCCTGGAGAAGGCCGCGTTCGCGGGCACGTCGGTGGTGTACGGCATGGAGTATCTGCGCGGCGCTCGCAACGAGGCCGGCGGCTGGACGGGTATCGCCCGTGAGGTGGTCCGCTACCTCCAGGGCGGGGGGAACCGATGAACTTCCTGAAGTCGAAGCGCTCGATGATTGGCGCGCTGGTCTCCGATGCGATGGAGCTGGCCCGCGCCGCCAATGGACACACCGACGCGAAGTCCGTCGCCAAGGTGGTGCTCACCAGCGACTCGTACCGCATCACCGCGCTCAACCGCGCCCGCGAGGCCGCGCTCGACTACCACATCCCCCTGGTCAACCACGTGCTGCGCGTGGCGCAGACGGCGGTGCTGGGCATCGAGATCGGCAAGGACGTGACGCTGGGCAAGGGCGTGTACTTCGTGCACAGCCTGGGCATCGTCATCGGCGGGGACGCGCGCATCGGCGACCGCGTGCGCTTCTACGGCAACAACACCGTGGGCACCGCCAAGGACAACGGCTACCCCGTCATCGAGGATGACGTGTGGATTGGGGCCGGCGCTCGCATCCTGGGGCCGGTGCGCGTCGGCGCGCGCTCGCGCATCGGCGCCAACGCCGTGGTGCTGCAGGACGTGCCGCCGGACAGCGTGGCCGTGGGGATTCCCGCGCGCATCTTCCCGCGCAAGGACACGGACGACGTGGTGCTGTGAGGGCCCCCAGGCCCGGGGGAGTTGAGTCCATGGAGGCAGGTGTGAAGGGTGCGCGGAGCAAGGCGGGCGCCGCCGTGGTGGTCTGCACGCTGGCGGTCGCCGGTGGCTCGGTGGCGCTGGCGCGCGGCGGTGAGCCCTCCGGCGAGGTGAAGCCCGCGGTGGGTGACGCCGCGAAGCCGGGCGAGACGAAGCCCGCGGCCGTCGAGGCGGCGAGCACCGCGCCGGTGGTCCTCTACGACGGCGGCCTCGGTGCCGGGTGGAAGGACATCGGCTGGGCGCCGCGCGAATTGCCCAAGGGCGCTCCGGCGCGGATGCGCCTGTTCAACTACGGCGGCTGGATTCTCTATCAGCCCAAGCTGTCGGGCAGCTTCGGGGCGCTGTCCCTGCGCCTGAGCGCGCCGGAGGCCTACGGCGAGTTCCTGGAGGTGCGGCTGGACACGCCCGGCGCGGTGTCCTTCCCGCGCGTGCCCGTGACGGCGGACCTGCAGGTGCGCAAGGACGGCGAGTGGGCCGACATCGTCATCCCCATGGAGCTGCTCAACCCCAAGGGGGAGGCGTTCGACCGCGTGGTGCTGCGCGCGTCGAAGGACGTGGGGCGCGACTGGGTGCTGCTCGACAAGGTGGCGCTGGTGCCGCTGCCGCCGGACGTGGCCGCCGCGCTGGCCGCCGGTGGAGGCCGCACGGGCAAGGGCAGCGGGCGCGACACGTCGATGACCATCGACTGCACGGCGCCCGGGCATGACATCAGCCCGCTCATCTACGGCATCGCGCTGGACGGCCTTCGCGAGAAGAAGGACCAGCACCAGTACAAGCTGGGCGCGACGACGCGACGCTGGGGCGGCAACCCCACCTCCCGCTACAACTGGAAGCTGGGCGGCGCGTGGAACACGGCCAACGACTGGTTCTTCCAGAACGTGGACATCGGCCTGAGCTACACGGACTTCCTCGAGTCCAACCGGAAGAACGGGATGAGCTCCGCGCTCACCGTGCCGCTGCTCGGGTGGGTGGCCAAGGACACGCGCTCGGTGGGCTTCCCGGTGGCGACCTTCGGCCCGCAGCGCGGCGAGGACAACGGCTCCGGCAACGGCGTCACGCGCGACGGCACGCCGCTCAAGCCCGGGCCTCCGTCGCAGACGAGCACCGAGGCCTCCCCCGAGTTCGTCGCCGAGTGGGTGCGCGCCATCCGCGAGCGAGATGCGGCTCGCGGCGAGCGCAGCGTGCACATGTACATCCTCGACAACGAGCCCATGCTCTGGAACTCGACGCACCGGGATGTGTTCCCGGAGCCGTTGACGTACGACGGGCTGTTGTCGCGCACGATTGCGTACGGCACCGCGGTGCGGAAGGCGGACCCGGACGCGCTCATCGCGGGCCCCGCCGAGTGGGGCTGGACGAACTACCTCTGGTCCGCGGCGGACTTCGCGCCGGGCAAGGCGCCGCACTCGGACCGCCGCGCGCATGGGGACGTGCCGCTGCTGCCCTGGTACCTGCGGCAGCTGCGCGAGCACGAGAAGAAGACGGGCGTGCGCATCCTGGACGTGGTGGACCTGCACTTCTACCCGCAGACGAACGTGGGCGTGGGGTTGGAGGGGAACACGGACCCGGAGACGAACGCGCGGCGCATCCGCTCCACGCGCGCCTTGTGGGACCCGACGTACAAGGACGAGTCGTGGATTGGCGAGCCGGTGCGGCTGCTCCCGCGCATGAAGGAGTGGATTGCGCAGAACTACCCGGGCCGGCGCATCTCGATTGGTGAGTACAACTTCGGCGCGTTCGGCCACATGAGCGGAGGCCTGGCGCAGGCCGAGGCGCTGGGCCGCTTCGCGCAGGAGAACATCTACTCCGCCTACTTCTGGCAGTACCCGACGAACGGCAGCCCGGTGTTCTGGGCGTTCCGCGCGTTCAGGGACTTCGACGGGCGGGGAGGCCGCTTCCAGGACGTCTGGGTGCCGGCGAAGGCGGAGGAGGGCACGAGCGTGTTCGCCTCGCGCAACAAGGACGGCACCAAGGTGGTGGCGGTGGTGCTGAACTTCGACCCGGACCAGGCGGCGCAGGCGCGGGTGAAGCTGAACGGCTGTGGGACGCTCGAGAACGTGCGCGTGCTGGGGTACTCGGGCGCGCCGGGCGGGTTCCTGCAGCAGCCGGCGGGAAACCATACGGCGGCGGGGCTGACGCAGCGGCTGCCGCCCTACTCGATGACAGTGCTTGATTTGACGGTGAAGAAGCCATGAGTACCGCGACTCCGGACACGAAGCAGACGACGCCGTTCACCACGGGCCACCCTCGGCTGAGCATCGGCCAGTTGGCCATCGACCAGCTCACCTTCGAGGAGGCGGTGCTGGAGATTGGACGGCTGGTGGACTCACGCCAGGGTGGCTACGTGTTCACGGCCAACGTGGACCACGTGGTGCTGGCGGAGGACAACGCGCAGTTCCGCGAGGCGTACTCGCGCGCGGCGATTTCGGTGGTGGATGGGATGCCCATCGTCTGGGCGTCGAAGGCGCTGGACGTGGCGTTGCCCGAGCGCATCGCGGGTTCGGACCTGATTCTGCCGCTGATGAAGCTGGGGGCGGAGCGCAAGTGGCGGGTGTACCTGTTGGGCGCGGGCCCGGGGGTGGCGGAGAAGGTGGCGCGAATCGTGGGGGAGAAGTTCGGGGTGGAGGTGGTGGGGTGGGATTCGCCGATGGTGCGCACGGACGCGGGGGACGCGCAGAACGACCCGATTGTCGCGAGCATCCGGGAGAAGGACCCGCACCTGCTCTTCGTGGCGCTGGGCAGCCCGAAGCAGGAGGTGTGGATTTCGCAGGTGTCGCAGAAGCTGGGCCCCACGGTGGCGATTGGCGTGGGGGCGGGGTTCGACTTCATCGCGGGCACGGCGAAGCGCGCCCCTCAGTGGATTGCCAAGGCGGGCTTCGAGTGGCTGTACCGCCTGGCCAATGAGCCCAAGCGCCTGTGGCGCCGGTACATCCTGAATGACTCTCGCTTCGCCACGATTCTGGCGCGCGAGCTGTGGAAGCGCACGGGCGGGAAGCCGGAGTAGGGCTGGCGAACCCATGGCCACCCTCGGGTGGCCAACACCTGACATTGCGTGGGTAAGGCCTCCCTGTCGGTCTTTGAATGGCCTGACAGTCCCTGGCTACGCTCAATGTCAGGCCATGAGTACGAACGAGAAGACGCGAGGGGAACGAGCGCCACGGGGAAGGGACTCGCTGGTCTCGACGCAGGTCAATGACTTCGTCATCGAGGAGCGCATCGGCGAGGGAGGGATGGGCGTCGTCTATCGCGCCGTCCATCCGCTGATAGGCAAACAGGTCGCCATCAAGGTGCTCCGCGCGGAGAACGTCACCCAGCAGCAGGTGGAACGTCTGCTCATCGAGGCCCGCTCGGTCAATGCCATCCGCCACCCGGGCATCATCGACATCTTCGGCTTCGGCACCCTGCCGGACGGTCGGCCCTACATCATCATGGAGCTGCTCCGGGGCCAGTCCCTCGCGGCGTTGCTCCAGCAGAACACCCGACTCGACCCGAACACCACCGTCTGGATTCTCGACCAGATGCTGTCGGCGCTCGGCGCGGCCCACGAGGCGGGCGTCGTGCACCGAGACCTCAAGCCCGGCAACGTCTTCCTCGCCCAGGGCCTGGATGGCACCCGCACCGTCAAGCTCGTCGACTTTGGCATCGCCAAGTTGATGCGCAGCGCCGACGGGCCCACCACCGTCGATGGCACCATCCTGGGGACGCCCGAGTACATGGCCCCCGAGCAGGTCCGCGGGAACACCGTCAGCTTCGCCACGGACCTCTATGCCACCGGCGTGATGGCCTTCCACATGCTGACGGGTGAGCGCCCCTTCAAGGGCGAACAGCTCCAGGTCCTCTTCGCTCACATCGAGCAGCCTCCACCCCTCCCCTCTTCCCGTGTCCCCGGGCTCCCCGCCGAGTTCGACACGCTCATCCTCCACCTGCTCGCCAAGGACCCCGCGCTCCGGCCCGAGTCCGCCGAGGCCGTGCGACAGGCGTTGAAGCGGATTCCGCCCACCGTCCTCTCGGCCCCCGCCACCGTCCCGCTCCCCGCGCAACTCCCCGTCCCGGAGAGCAGGACGAAGACCACCGCGTCCCAGGTCCGCCCCATGCTGCCCGGAGTACGCTGGAGTCGAGGCTCAACCTGGGCCGTTGGTGGAGCGCTCATCACCAGCGTCGCCCTGGGCAGTTTCTTCCTGGGCTCACGCCAATCCAGCACGACGAGTACGGCGACCGCATCTCAGATTCCGGCTCGAGAGCCCCAAGCCGCCGAGCACCGCCCTCCGCCCTCCGCTCGGACCGAGACGCCCCAGGCAATGCCCGACCCAGCGGGGACAGTCCGAACAGGGGCCCCCCAGGTGGCACGTTCAGAGGCGTCTCCCGAACCACCACCTCCTTCGACCCTCTCGAAGCACGCCCCGGCCACGGAGAAGACAGAGCAAGGCGCTCCGACCGAACAGGCCCGCGTCTCGGCCCTCACGGAGAGCGTGACGACGACGGAGAAGCAGGCCAAGTCCGGCCCTCCCAAGCGAGCCGCGGCGGTTCCCGCGAGTTCGAACAAGCGGCAGGGCGCCGTGCCCGCGGTCATGAGTCGCCACCCCCAGGCATTCCTCGCCCAGAACGCCAAGGCGCCTCTGGACGCGACGCTGCTCCAGCGCGTCTATCAACTCGAGGAGCGCTACCTGAAGCAGACCTCGGGGAGCACGCGCTCCACCGAGTTCGAACAGCAGCTCGAAAGCCTCCATGCGCGCGCACTCAGCGCGAAAACCCGGTCCGAGGTGACGAAGGTGAGCACCGCGCTGTCCGCGCTGAGCAAGGACCTGCCCACATTCCAAGCCGCCGGGTCCGCATCCGACACCACCACGAAACCCAACCTGGACGGCCCACCGCCCCAGACCGCCGCACCCTCCCCGACCCCCCAGGCGGCGCTCCGCGCACCAGGGCCCCAATTCCTGGCGATGCTCACCACCCCAGCGCTGACTCCGGACGATGAAGGGCTCGCCCGTCGCCTCATCCACCTCAAGGCGGTTTACCTGGAGCGCGCCTCGAAGCGCGAGTATCCCAAGCTCCTCGAGGACCTGTTGGTCCGGATCCACGACCTCTCGATGAAGGCAAAGACCCCCACCACCATCACACAAATCCACGACGCACTGGATGGATGGGAAGAGGTCCTCAACGGGGCCACTCCGAAGTAACCCGCGGCCCTCAAACGGACGAGGTACGAGGTGGCTCCGAGGGCGTGAGCACCGGCGCAGCGTGCACGTGCCCCCCGCCCCCCTCACCCACCGCTGGACGCCTCGCCGGCAGGTACCGGGTCGAACCAGGAACGTGCCAGCAGGCTCTCGGAGTGCAGCAGGTCGAAGTCCTTGTCGGTGGTCAGCAGCAACGCGCTGACCGCCGAGGCGGTGGCGGCGATCCACAAGTCGTTCTTGCCGAGCACTCGTCCCTTCGACCCACAGAAGACATCGAAGGTCGCGTACCGCTCGAGCACCACGTCCAGGTGGATGTCCACCACCACGAGCTGCCGAAGCAGCTCGTGAAGCTTCGAGACCTTCTGCGCTCCCCAGGCTCGCTTCTTCGCGAAGGCCAGCAGCTCGCCCACCGTGACGACGGAGACGAGCGGACGGTGGCCCTTGCTCAGCAAGCCATGGACCTCCGCCACCCGCTTGCCGAGCGAGGAGGCCCTCAACAGGTGCACCAGGATGTTCGTATCGAGGAGCACCAGCCCGCTCACGAGAACTCCCGCAGGGCGGCGGACAGCTCCTGCTCCGTCTCCTCACCGGGCCATTGGCCGAAAATCGCGCGGAGGCCCGAGCGCTCATCCTGCGATTGCCTCAACGCGCGCGGGTCCATCGGAGTGAACAACGGCCTTGGGAGCACCGACCAGAGCGCCGCCTGCTGCGCGGACGAGGGCTCGAGGTGCTCCGCCTCGATGCGCAACACCGAGCCGGAGGGACGGAACACGGCCACGCCCGACACGATGACGTTCTGACCAAACGAGGCCGTCACCCTGTCGGACTCCAGACGCTCCCAGACCCCTCGAAGCGCGGCACCGTCCTCCAGAACCAGGGTGAAGAAGCGGTCGCTGTGCCGGATGGCATCCAGCTTTCCCGCGATGCGGATGGCCCGGGGCGGAGGCGTCTGCCGACGCAACCTCACCACACGCTCCACGCCCTCCGCGTCGATGTGGAACGTGTGCCCGTTGACGACCTCGATGCCCTCCACGCCCTGGTCGAGGAGCCTGGAGAACGCACTGAAGGTCTCCACCAGCCCCTCATCGAACCTGTCGCTGTCCGCAACGCCCGCGAGCGCATCCTCGAGCCCCGCCTCGAACAAGTCGACCGCGCTCCCCTCCGCGCCCACGTCGGACAAGGCCTCGCTCGAGCGCAGATGTCCTGGGAGCACCTGCCTCAGGGGCCTCGACTCCACCTTGAAGACACCGGCCTCGGACTGCGGCTCCAGCAGCAGGTCGAACTGCGCGGCGGACCTGAGCCACGAGGGCATGCCTCCGCGAGCGGTGCTGCGTCCCTCAATGCGAAAGCGGAGGGCCCGCTGCGCGCCCTCCACGAAGATGTGCAGCAGGTCCTGGAACAACGGCGCCGAGATTCGCTCCGGATGGACCGCGGCCCCCTTCAGCTTGATTTCATGGAGCAGGCTCATGGCAGGCCTCCAGGATGAAGCCCGTGGAGGACTCGCCGCGAATTCAGGCAAGCAGGCGTCACTTCTGTTTCAAGCATGCATCTCCTCCCTCGCGTGAAGGGAGTCATGCCCGGTGCCACGTCGACCCCGTGTCACTCCTCCCCGCCGCCGGAATGAATCTAGACAGCTCTGGCACCTCGGCCAAAGCGAAGCCGGCGATTGCACGAACGAGGCCCACGGCGTCACACCCGCACGGATGACCGCCCACCCGAGAGGCCGGTGTCCGCACACGAACCTTCCACTGTTTCGAGCAGGCATCCCAGGACGTGGACGCGACATCCCATCCCGGATGAACACGAAACCCGTCAGCGCCGAGAATCCGAGCCTCGGCGTGACGGGCGCATCATCCACATGGCCTCTCGAAGCGGCGCGCCACCCACGCGCCGCCTCGAGCACGTCACGTCACTCCCCCAGGCTGAGCCGCAGGCCGTAGGGGATGGTCTGGTTCTTCGCCCAGCCCGGCTCCACCTTCACCTGGTCGTCGCGCACGAGCGTCGCCGAGTCCGAGCCGTCGAACGACACCGCGTCATCCACGCCGAGCTTCACCAGCGCGTCGCGAATCTCCGAGAGCGTCTTGCCCGGCTTGGAGCCGTCCTCCTGCGCCACCACGTACGTCGTGCCCGTGTCCCGGTCGTAGCCGACGATGACCTTGCCAACCTCCTTGCCCCGCTCCTCCTGCGCACGGAAGCTCTCGTTGTTCCGCTGCGTCAGGTCCCCCGCGAACGCCCCGGGGTCTCCCTTGTCCGGCGCCGCCGCGTCCGTGCCCGGCTTGTACTGATTGCCCACGCCGTACGGCGTGCCGTCGATGATGACCGGCACCGCGCCACCAAACGCCAGGTTCGCGTCCTTCGGCGGATCCCCCTGCCCGAACTTCATGCCCGAGTCCGTCCACGCCGCGTAGAAGCGGTCCGGATCCGAATTTCCCGCAATCACCTCGCCGTTCTTCACCACCTGCCCCACCGGGTTCGTCCCCCACGCGGCGAAGTCGTAGAAGCTCGTGTTGACGATGGTGTCACTGCCCGGCTGCTTCCCCGCCGCCTGCGCCTCCTCGGTGAACGACGGCGAGAGCCCGAGCACGTCCGCCACACTGCCCCCGTTCTCCACCAGCGACGCCTTCGGGTTCCTCATCGCGACGACGTGGATGCCCCCGTCCTCGAACTCCACCGGCTGACGCGGGTTCGCCTTCAACGTCTCCGACACCGACACCGCCAACCGCTCGCCGTCCTCCGGCGTCGTCGGCAGCTTCAGCTGCTGCGTCTCCGCCGAGCGCTGCGCCTCGCGCTGGAGCACGTCCACCGTCGCGCCCTTGCGGCTCAACGTGATGTCGCCGTTGCCCGGCAACGCGTGCCCGTCCGTCCCCGCGCCCGGCAGCCGCGCGTACGACGCGTCGTCCACCACGTGGATGCCGACGCCGCGCGCGTCCAGGTCCTCCAGCGCCTTCTTGCCCTCGGGCGTCGAGCCCAGCTCCGTGCGCAGCCGCTCCACGGACGCCTTGTTCGCCGCGTCCGCCAGCTCCTTCGTCTTGGCGGCATGGGCCTCGAGGAGCTCCTGCCTCAGCCCCATGTTCTGCGGCAAATCCTTGGGCGGCCCCGCCTTCACGTGCGCGTCGTAGCGGTCCCACGCCTGCTGCTCGGCCGGGCTCGCGTCCGCCACCATCATGTTCCGCAGCTCGGGCGACAGCTTCGCCTTCTCCAGCTCCGCGGCGCGCTCGGGCGAGCCGGGCGGCGTGTCGAAGATGCGCTGGGCGTCCGTCGCCGGCACGCTGCCCACCTCCTGGTACTGCGGCTGCGCCTTCTTGTACGCCTCCATGGACTCGTACGACTGGTTCGTCGTCGGGTCCAACACCTGCTCGCCCTGGCGCACCACCACGTGTCCCGTCTGCCCCTCGGCCCCCGGCCGCTGGTCCTGCAGGAACACCATCTCCGAGCGCGCACGCAGCTCCGGCGATGCCTTGTCCACCCAGTCCGCCGCCACATCCAGGCAGTTGACCTTCCCGTCCTTCGCGTCCTCCGTCAGCAGCGTGGAGCCCTCCGCGCTCCCCGTCGGCGAGGGCACGTTGCCCAACAGCTTGTCCATGCCCTCTCTGCGCGGCGCGGCGTCGAACGACGACACGTCCGACGTGGCGGCCCTCGGCTTCACGCCGTTGACGCTCTTGTCGTCGAACGGCTGCGCCAGCCCCTGCTGCGTCGCCAGCACGTTCACCTGACCCATGGCGCCCTGCGCCTGCCGGGCCGTCCGCGCCGCCTTCTCCTCCGCGGCCCGCAGCGCCTCGTCGGCCTTGGATGCGCGCTGCTCGGCCGCCTTCTGGGCCTTGGCCGCCGCCTCGGCCTCCTTGCGAGAGGCCTTCTGCTCCTCGGGCGTCTGCCCAGGCTGCTGGGCCTGCTGCTTCGCCTTCGCCGCTTCCGCGCGAGCCTTCTCCTGCGCGAGCCGCGCCGCCTCCGCGGCCCTGCGGGCTGCCTCCGCCGCCTTGCGCGCAGCTTCCGCCGCCTTGCGCGCAGCCTCGGCCCGCTGCCGGGCTTCCTCGGCGCGTCGTGCCGCGTCCGCTCCAGATGCCCCCGAGGACGAACCTGTCGAAGAGCCACCCCGAATCGACGTCGTGCCGCCCATCAGTCACCCCTTTTCGGAAATCGAGACCGTCTACCGATTCTCGTTCCTACGAATTCCGGAGTTCCTAGGGACGCTCGCCGAGCCCGATTTAGTTGCCCGCGAGACAGGACCTCGCGTCGAACGGTCGTTGCGTATCGTGGCTTTCCACGAGGCGCAGCAGCCCGCGCAGCCATCGTGCGGGCCTCGAGACCGAAGAACGACCCCGCGCGCGATGCTGAAGACGCTCGGCACCGCCACGAAGCAGCCCCTCCGGATTGTTTCCGGGATGGAAACAGTGCTCTTCCCAGGAGCCCGTTTTTCGCCCCGACCCGAATCCGTACTGTTCCCCTCGTCAACGCCGCACACCGCGCCGACGCGGTGAACCAAGAGGGAGCACGTCATGAGCGCCACCGTTCAGCAGACCCAGGGCCAGCCGGATACCATCGTCCTCATCCACGGCATGTGGATGACGCCGCGCAGCTGGCAGGGCTGGATTCAGCGCTACGAGAAGGCCGGCTACCGCGTCATCGCCCCGACGTGGCCGGGGCTGGAGGGCGGAGTCGAGGCGCTGCAGAAGGACCCGACGCCGCTCAACAACCTGGGCGTGAAGGACATCGTCGACCACTACGAGCGCATCATCCGCGCGCTGCCCACCCCGCCCATCCTCATGGGCCACTCGTTCGGCGGCGCCTTCGTGCAGATGCTGTTGGACCGGGGCGTGGGCGCGGCGGGCGTGGCCATCCACTCGGCGCCCGTGAAGGGCGTCTACACACTGCCCTTCACCACCATCAAGTCGACCGCGTCGACGCTCCTCAACCCCGCCAACGTCAAGCGCCACGCGCCCATGACGCCCGAGCAGTTCCACTACGCCTTCACCAACACGCTGACGCAGGAGGAGTCGGACGAAATCTACCGCACCCAGTACATCCCCGGCTCGGGCCGGGCGCTGTTCCAGGGCGCGCTGGCGAACCTGACGCCGCGCTCGGAAGTCACGGTGAATCTGCGCAACGACGCGCGCGCCCCGCTGCTGTTCCTCTCGGGTGACCTGGACGTCATCCTCCCGGCCAGCATCCAGCGCGAGAACGCGAAGCGCTACGCGAAGTCGAAGGCGGTGACGGAGTACGTGGAGGTGCCCGGCCGCTCGCACTACACCGTGGCCCAGCCCGGCTGGGAGGCCATCGCGGACCAAGCCTTGAGCTGGGCCGTGGAGCACGCCGCCGCCCGCAACTGAAGGTCCCTGTCGTGAAGAAACCCGGGGAGTGTCCCCACGCGCGTCACCCATCGACCCAGGGTCGACGCTCCCCGGAGGATTCGGGAGTTCCTCGCGACACGCGTCGAGGCAATCATGTGGAGCCCCGCGCGTACCCACCCGGTCATCGCGCGAGTCCCCCAGGAATCCCCATCCATGTCCCGACTTCCGTCTCTCCGCCTCGCCGCCGTGTCCCTCTCGGGCACGCTCGCGCTCGGTCTGCTCACCGGCGCGGCTCCCTCCAAGCCCCAGACGCAGTGGCTGTCGCGTCCCGCGGAGGCCGCTCGCGTGGCCCGCGTGGAGGAGAGCCTGCCCGCCATCGCGCTGTCCGGTGAGACACCGCGGCACCTGTCGCTGCCGCAGTGGATGGAGCTGTACAAGGTCCCCGGCATGAGCATCGCCGTGTTCGACCAGGGCAAGCTCGTCTGGGCCAAGGCCTACGGCGTCAAGCAGGCGGGCGGAGATGAGCCCGTCACCGTCGACACCCTCTTCCAGGCCGCGTCCATCAGCAAGCCCGTCACGGCGATGGCCGCCATGCACCACGCCGAGAAGCACAAGTGGTCGCTCGATGAGAACGTCAACGACAAGCTGGTGTCGTGGAAGCTCCCCGACAACGACTTCACGAAGGAACAGAAGGTCACCCTGCGCCGGCTGCTCTCTCACACCGCGGGCACCACCGTGCATGGCTTCGCGGGCTACGCCGTCGACGCGCCCCTGCCCACGGTGCAGCAGATTCTCGATGGGGAGAAGCCCGCCAATTCGTCGGCCGTGCGCGTGAACACCGTGCCTGGCACGCTCACCCGCTACAGCGGCGGCGGCACCACCGTCGTCCAGCAGTTGCTCGTCGACCAGTTGAAGAAGCCGTTTCCCCAAATCATGAAGGAGACGGTGCTCGCGCCGCTCGGGATGAAGGACAGCACCTTCGAGCAGCCCCTGCCCGCGTCGCTCGCCTCGCGCGCCGCCACCGGCACCACCCCCGACGGCAAGCGCGTCCAGGGAGGCTGGCACGTGTACCCGGAGCTGGCGCCCGCGGGCTTGTGGACGACGCCGTCGGACCTGGCGCGCGCCGCGCTGGAGATGTCCAAGGCCACCAAGGGCCAGTCGAAGCGCGTGGTGTCGCAGGCCATGGCGAAGCAGATGCTCACCCGTCAGCCCGAATCGAAGTCCTTCGGCATCGGCTTCTTGCGGAACCCGGGGCAGGACTGGTTCGGCCACGGCGGCGCGAACGAGGGCTACCGCGCCCTGCTCGCGGCGTTCGCCGAGTCCGGCAGCGGCATCGTCATCATGACCAACTCCGACAACGGCTCGCGACTGTTCGAGCGCATCATGGCCAGCGCCATCTCCGTGTACGGCTGGAAGGGCTACACCGTCGAGCCCGAGCACCCCTCGGTGACGGTGGACCTGCTGGTGCGCACGAAGAGCGTCGAGGACGCCATCGCGTGGTTCAAGGCGCGCAAGGCGGAAGCGCCCCAGGACGAGAAGCTGTCCGCGGACGTGCTCAACGAGCTGGGGTACTCGCTCTTGCGAGAGGGGCAGCAGGCCGACGCGCTGAAGCTGTTCGAGGCCAATGTCGCGCTCTTCCCCCAGGACGCCAACGCGCACGACAGCCTGGGTGAGGGCTACGTGGCCGCGGGTCGCAAGGCCGAGGGCGCCGCGAGCTACCGCAAGTCGCTGGAGCTCAACCCGAAGAACGACAACGCGCGCAAGGTGCTGGAGACCCTCGGCGCCGCGACGACGAAGTAGTCCGCCCGGGGTGTTACCGGGGCGAAGACCGTGCTCTCTTTCCTGGAGTCCGTCCTTCGCCCTGACGTGCATCGGTATTGTTCCCCCCGTCAACGATGCACACGGTGACGGCGGCCTCCTCGGCCAGCATCCAGCGCGAGAACGTGAGGTCGCGCGGCGGCCGACGAGCGCAATACCGTGCCGCTGGGAGACCCTCGCGGAGCAGGCCGTCGAGAGACAGAGGCTCCTGTCCTGAAGGAACTCCGTCGAGGGCCCCTCAGGCGCGTCACCTTCGGAGTCGACGCGCCGCGGAGGGTGGAGGGCACGTTCGGCTTCGTCACCAACGAGGCTCTCGCGGTGCCGCGCTCCGAGCCGACTCGCCCCCGAGGAGGGCCCGTTCGTCAGTGGCGAGCTTCGTCATCCATGAAGCACTCGCGGTACCTCGCTCCGGACCGCCCGCGCACTGAGTCGCCCTCCATCATCGACCCTGCGCTCCATGCGACGGGTTGGCGCGAGGCCTGACCCGGGAGCGCGTCGACCGCGCACTCCAGCGATGCGCTCCATATCCGACTACAGGCCCGCGGACTCGCTCAACCGCGCGGCCTGCAGCAGCAGATAGTCGCGCTCCGGCAGGCTCGTGGTGCGCTCGGCGGCCTTGCGGTAATGCACCACCGCCTTCGCGGGCTCACCGGCGCGCTCCAGCAGGTGCGCGCGGACCGCGTCCAGCCGGTGGTTCCCGGCGAGCCGCCCGCCCTTGTCCAACACGTCCAGCAACGTCAGCCCCGTGCGAGGCCCATGCACCATCGCCGTCGCGATGGAGTGGTTGAGCGCCACCATCGGGTTGTCCGTCAGTCCCATCAACACGCCGTAGAGCGCGAGAATCTGCGGCCAGTCCGTGTCCTCGGCGCGCGCCGCCTCGTCGTGCACCGCCGCGATGGCCGCCTGCACCTGGTACAACCCCAGCGAGCCCTTCGACAGCGTGGCCGAGATGAGCGCCACGCCCTCGGCAATCATCGCCGCGTCCCAGCGTCCCCGGTCCTGCGCGTCGAGCGGAATCAGCTCTCCCGAGGGCCCCGTCCTCGCGGCCCTCCGCGCATCCGTCAGCAACATCAGCGCGAGCAGCCCCGCCACCTCGCCGTCCTCCGGCAACACCGTGTGCAGCATCCGTGTCAGACGGATGGCCTCGCCCGACAGGTCCGTGCGCAGCACCTGGGCCCCGGAGGTCGCCGCATACCCCTCGTTGAAGATGAGGTAGAGCACGTGCAACACCGCGCCCAGCCGCTGCGCGGTCTCCTCCGGCGTGGGCTTCTGGAACGGCACCCCGGAGGTGTGGATGCCCTGCTTGGCGCGGCTGATTCGCTGCGCCATCGTCGCCTCGGGGACGAGGAACGCCCTGGCGATCTCCGCCGTCGTCAGGCCGCCCACCGCGCGCAGCGTGAGGGCAATCGCCGAGGTCGTCGTCAGCGCCGGGTGACAGCACATGAAGAGCAGCGCCAGCGTGTCGTCGCGCCCCATGGACTCGTCCCCCATCACGGGCAGGACGAGCTGGAGCTCCGGCGGCACCATGCTCACCACCAGCTCCTCCCGGTGGCGTCGGGCCGCCTCGGCGCGCACCTGGTCGGTGATGCGCCGGGAGGCCACCTGGATCAGCCAGGCGCGCGGGTCCTCCGGCACGCCATCGAGAGGCCATTGCATCGCGGCCGCGAGCAGCGCCTCCTGGACCGCGTCCTCCGAGGCTCCGAAGTCACGGAACCGTCGGAGGATGGCGCCCAGCACCCTGGGCGCGTGCTCGCGCAGCAGGGACTCGATGGGGTGGCCTGCTGGGGACTTCACGTCAGAGGAACTCGGGAGGAGGACCGCTCATCACCTGCCGGACCTCGATGTCCATGTTCATCGGCTTGCCTGCGAGGCCCGGCGCGGCGGACGCCTCGGCGGCGATGGCATAGGCGCGCTCGGGGCTGTCCACCTCCACCAGCCAGTAGCCCACCAGGAACTCCTTCGACTCGGGGAAGACGCCGTCGGTGATGGGCTTGCCGTCCGCCCCCGCCTTCACGCGCTTCGCCTGGTCCGGCCCGGCCAGCCCCTCGGCCGCCAGCAGCTCTCCCGCGGAGGAGAGCTTCTTCGCGAACGACACCATGAACGCGATGTGCGCCCGGATGTCCTCCTTCGGCCAGTTCATCATCGCGTACGGGCCCTGACCGGCGTGGTTCATCATCAGCATGTACTTCATGGGTGGCTCCCTCTTTCCGTGTCGGCCGCGCCCCGGAATCGGGGTGCGTTCACCCCTATGTCGAAGCTGCGGAGAGCTTCTCGACATGCCTCCGAAAATACCCGGCGATTTCCGCAAGCCCTCGTCATTCCAGGGGAGTCCGTGCCCCTGGAAGGGATGAGGCTCAGAGCACCTTGCCCGGATTGAGGATGCCGAGGGGGTCCATCGCGGCCTTGAGGCGGTGGTGCAGGCGCAGGCCCTCCTCGCCGAGCTGCCGCCCCAGGAAGGGCTGCTTCAGCGCCCCCACGCCGTGCTCACCGGTGATGGTGCCGCCCAGGTCCAGCGCGGCCGCGAGGATGTCATCGAACGCGCCGCGTGCCCGGATGAGCGCCGCGGGGTCCTGGCGGTCGAAGACGACGGTGGGGTGCATGTTCCCATCGCCCGCGTGGCCGAAGGTCCCCACGAGAACCCCGCGCTCGGCGGCGATGCGCTCCACGGCGGCGAGCAGCTCGGGGATTCGGGACAGGGGCACTCCCACGTCGTCGAGCAGCGTGGCGCCTTGTCGCTCGAGCGCGGGATAGGCGAGGCGGCGCGCGGTGAGCAGCAGCTCGCCCTCCGCTTCATCGGTGGAGTGGGTGACGAAGGTCGCGCCCGCGGCCTCGCAGACGGCCGCCATGGTCTCGATTTCCGCCACGCCCTGGTCGCCGCCCGCGTCCGAGCGCGCCAGCAGGAACGCGGCCGCGTCCACGTCCAGGCCCAGGGGTTTGTACGCCTCCACGGCGCGGCAGGTGGCCTGGTCCATCAGCTCCAGCATGGACGGGCGCGTGCGCGCCATGATGTCCGTGACGGCCGAGCCCGCGCCCGCGAGCGTGGGGAAGGTGGCGACCAGCGTCGTCGCCCTGGGGGGCTTGGGGCGAAGGCGCAGCGTCGCCTCGGTGATGACGCCGAGCGTGCCCTCCGAGCCGACGAACAGCCGCGTCAAATCGTAGCCCGCGACGTTCTTCACGGTGCGCCCGCCGGTGCGCACCACCGAGCCGTCCGCGAGCACGACCTCCAGCCCCAGCACCGCATCCCCGGTGACGCCGTACTTCACGCAGCACAGGCCGCCGGCGTTGGTGGCCAGGTTGCCGCCCAGGCTGGAGAACTCCCAGCTCGCCGGGTCCGGCGCGTACCAGAGCCCGTGCGCCGTCGCGGCCGCCCTCACCTCCGCGTTCAGCACGCCCGGTTGCACGACGGCGAGCATCCCCTTCGCGTCGACCTCCAGCACCCGGTTCATCCGCATCAGCGACAGCACGATGCAGCCCTCCAGCGCGTTGGCGCCGCCGGACAGTCCGGAGCCCGCGCCCCGAGGCACCACCGGGACCTTGTGCGCCGAGGCGACCTTGAGCACCGCGCGCACGTCCTCCGTGCAGGTGGCGCGCACGAGGACGCCAGGGGTGCCCGCGGGGGCCCACTCGGCTTGATCACGCCGGTGCGCCTCCAGCACGTCCGCGTCGGTGACGAGGGCATCAGCGGGGAGCACGGCCGTGAGCTCCCGCACCAGGGCTGCGTTCGTGTCCTTCGTCATGGGGTGCCCTCGCGGCCGCGTAACGATTTTTGAAGCCGAGGCGCCGTTTCTAACGATTTCTACAAAGCCCTAACGATTTCCTGGGCAAAAGCCCTTTCTCTAACGATTTCTAAACCCGGTGCGGAGCACCTGCCGCCGGCTCCCGCGCCCTGAGCCTTCGACGCGCAGACGCCGTGGCCCCTCGCGCGGATTCGGCTAACCTCCGCCTCACGCGCCATGGCCGAGGACGCCTCCACCCCGACGACATCCCCTCGGCTGTCCTTCCCCCGGCTCCTGCTCGTGCGCCTCTGGAGCCTGTGGCTGGACGCGGTGAACCGGGCGGCGGACCTGGCCGTCCTCGTATGGCGCCCACGACTGCTCGGCCCCGCGCTGTCCCTCTGGCTGCGCGAGCTGCTCGTGTCGCCCTACCGGCCGCGTCGCTCCTTCGAGGTGGTCCGCCTCCTCCAGTCCAGCGGCCAGGGCTTCGACGAGCTGATGTACGGCGAGACGCCCGTGCACACCGCCCTGTCGCTCTTCCAGCGGGCCGGGCTCACCGCCCACGGCCACCTGGTGGACCTGGGCGCCGGACGCGGCCGGGCCCTGCTCGCCGCGCGCTGGCTGGGCGCCCGGGCCACGGGCATCGAGCTGCTCGAGGAGCACGTCACCCTCGCCTCCGGCCCCCTGTCCCGGGCCGGCGCCGTGCTGCGCCAGGGCGACGCGGCCCTGGCCGACCTGGGCGAGGCCACCCATGTCCTCGTCAACTGGACGGCCCTGTCCCCCCAGACGCGCACCCGACTCGTCGCCCGCCTGCGCACCTGCCGCCCCGGCACCCGCGTCCTCACGATGACGCGCCCCATCGAGGCCCCGGGCTTCACCGTGCGCTCCCGACACCGCGCCCTCTTCACCTGGGGCCTCGAGCCCGTGTGGATTCACGAAGTCCCGGACTCCACCGCCCAGGTCCCGACTTCCACCGCTTGAGAATCCCCGCCCGTCCGAGGGAGTGGGCGCACCCGACCCTCCAGTGGCTTCCTCTCGTGGGCCTTACTGTCTAGTCTCGCCGGTCCGATACCGGCCGGCAGGACCCGGGCGCGGTGCGTCCCTCTTTCCGTGCCGGATGACCCGGGCCCCGGACCTCCCCCTTCCGGGGCCCCACAGGAGCAGACTCAGATGAAGGCTTGGATGGCCGTGGCGATGCTGGCGGTGGTTCCCCTCGTCGGATGCGGTGGCTCGCGTGAGCTGAACCGCGCGCGCGCCGAGACGAACGTGCTGAAGAAGACCACGGAGGAGCTGCGCTCGGAGAACGAGGCGCTGAAGACCAAGGTGACCGAGCTGGAGGGCGAGGTGGCCAGCGTCACCAAGGAGCGCGATGACCTGAAGGCCGCCGTCGAGCAGGCCGCCGCCGAGGCCGCCGCCGCTGCCCAGTCCGCCGGCAAGAAGCGCAAGAAGTAGTCGGGGGACCCGCCGATGACCGGGGCGCGCACCCAGGCGGTCCATGTCCACGACGGCTGCGACGTGTACGTGGGCCGGGCCTTCCGCGCGTGGGCGAAGCCTGGCCCCACCAACCCCGTGCCCGGTCGCTTCGGCAACCCCTTCAAGCCCGGTGGCGTCGGCACCCCGGGCGCCCTGTGGAAGAAGTACTTCGCCCCCTGGGTCGCCGGGCTGCCGGGCGCGGAGCCACAGCGCATCCACGAGGAGGCCCTCCGCCGCATGGGGCCCAACGTGGATGCCTTCGAGTCCTTCCGCTGGTACCTGGAGCTGCGCTCCCGCCATGACGCCGCCTGGCGCGAGGACGTGCTCGCCCTGCGCGGCAAGCGCCTGGGGTGCTGGTGCAAGCCCGGCCCCTGTCACGCCGACGTGCTGGTGTCCTGGCTGGACTCGCGCGCGAAGCGCTGAGGCCCCTCGCGCCGGTGTCGACATGTCGGGCTCGCGCTCCGACGTGTCGGAAGCCGTGTCGACCCATGTGTCGGAGGCCGTGTCGACGGGGTTCTCCCTCGGAGGACCGGGCTCGGGGCGCGCGGCACACGCGCTGCAGTGAGGGCAGGCACCGGGGGCACACGAGGCCCCTGGCCCATCCCTTCCCACAGGAGTGCGCCATGCCCGAAGTGAGCGTCGAGAAGCCGACCCAGACGAAGCCCGGCCCCGAGTCCACCGAGAGCCTCACCGCCACCATCGTCAACCAGACCTCGGGCGACCTGGTGCTGGTGAAGTCCATCACGAACCAGCAGTGGACGCAGCCGCCCCCGAGCGTCATCCCGTCCGGACAGTCCGGCCGCTTCATCAGCCCCGGTGACTTCAGCAACCCCTCCACCGGCTATGTGGTGTACCAGGCGTCCGCGGTGAACAACGCCACCTTCACGCTCAACTGGGACATCCCCTCGGTGGGTCCCAACAGCTTCAGCTGGCCGACGACGCCCGGGCTGGTCGCGAACGAGAGCGGCTCGCTGAGCGGCTGGAACATCTCCGCGTCCTGGTTCGTCAGCGCGGGCTGAGGCGTGCGGGCGGGCCCGAGGGCCTCATGCTCCCGACTCGGCTAGCATGAGGCCCCGGCCACCATGTCTCCGACGCTCGCCGATGTGTCCACCGCCGCCATGCCCCAACGCGGTGGAGGTCCGCAGGGGCCTCGCCTCATGCCCGCGCTGACGCTCGTCTCCCATCCCGTGCCCGCGCGCGTCGGAGAGCGGCTCCGACTGGATGCGCTCGTGGCGGGACGCGAGGTGGCGCTGTCTCGCAACGCGCCGGACTTCACGCGTCCCGGGTCCGCGCTGGGACAGCCGCTGAACGACCCGTTCATCAGTCGCAAGCCGTTGACGTTCGCCCCGGGCTCGAAGCCGGGGAGCGTGCGGCTGACGTGCACGGCCGGTGGCGAGCGCGTGGTCATCGCCGGCTCGGCGCTGGAGGGCACCTGGGAGCTGTCGGAGGCGGAGCTCCTCCAGGGGGTGCCGCTCGAGCTGGGCGGGCGCGTGGTGGTGCTGCTGCACCTCATGGACGCTGCGGAGGACTCGGCCACGGTGGACACGCTCGGCATGGTGGGCGAGAGCACCGGGGTGCGCCGGCTGCGTCGACACATCGAGCGCGTGGCGGACCTGGATGTGCCCGTGCTCATCCGCGGCGAGACGGGGACGGGCAAGGAGCGCGTGGCCCAGGCCATCCATCAGCGCAGCCGTCGACGCGACGGCCGCTTCCTCAGTGTCAACCTGGGCGCCATCCCGAAGGAGCTGGCCGCGGCGGAGCTGTTCGGTACGCAGAAGGGCGCGTACACGGGCGCGGCGCAGAGCCGTGAGGGCTTCTTCCGCGCGGCGCATGGGGGCACCCTCTTCCTCGACGAGGTGGGCGAGGCGCCGCCCGAGGTCCAGGTGATGCTGCTGCGCGTGCTGGAGACGGGCGAGCTGTATCCCGTCGGAGGCACCACGCCGGTGGCCGTGGACGTGCGGCTGCTCGCCGCCACGGATGCGGACCTGGACGAGCGCATCCGTGATGGGCGCTTCAAGGCGCCGTTGCTGCACCGGCTCGCGGGCTACGAGGTGCATGTGCCTCCGCTGCGCGAGCGGCGTGAAGATTTGGGCCGGCTGTTCTTCCACTTCGCCCGTGAGGAGCTGGCATCGCTGGGCGAGGCGCACCGGCTGGACAACGAGGACGCGTACGCGGCGCCGTGGCTGCCCGCGCCGCTGGCGACCCGGCTGGTGCGCTTCCCGTGGCCGGGCAACATCCGGCAGCTGCGCAACCTCGCGCGGCAGCTCGTCATCGGCAGCCGGGGTGAGCCGACGCTCCACGCCGAGCCTCGACTGGAGCATGAGCTGGAGGTGGCCGCGGCCTCGACCCCTGGGGCCTCGGTGTCTTCGCCCGAGCCCGTCGCGGACACTCGGACTCCGGCGACACCGCGTCGCAAGGCCTCACAGGTGACCGAGCAGGAGCTGCTGGCCGCGCTGCGCGAGCATGCGTGGGACCTGAAGGCCACCGCCGAGGCGCTGGGCATCCCCAGGCCGTCGCTCTACGACCTCATCGACAAGAGCCCGAACCTGCGCACCGCGGGCGACCTGCGCTCGGACGAGATTGCCCAGGCCCACGAGGCACACGGCGGTGATTTGGACGCGATGGCCCGAGCGCTGGAGGTGTCTCGCAAGGCGCTGGGCCGGCGCATGAAGGAGCTGGGCCTGACGCCTCGCGGTGAGTGACACGCTCCCGCGTGGCACGGTGCATGCTGTCTCCGCGTGCATCGCGACATGTGTCGATGGGAGGGAACGTGAGGAACGGAAGCTGGGTCCTGGGAGTGTTGCTCGTTGCGGGCTGGGCGGCGTGCGCGTCACGGACGCGTGAGACAGTCGGCGCGCCGGAGTCGAACCCACGGCAAGCACAGGAGGACGGCCTGCCCCGCTTGCAGCAGACCGACGGAGGCTGCGCGGTGGACCCGTGCCTGGCGGGAGACTCGGGCTGTCTGGACATCGCCGTGGAGACCGGGAGCGTGGGGAAGCGGTTCGACCCGAGGCCCGGCGCGAAGGGCTGGACGCTGTGCTCCGGTCAGGGACTCGAAATCACCTCCGACCTGGACAAGGACCTGTGCATCGACCTGCGCGACGTGCGCTCGACCGCGGATGGGGGCGTCGTCGCCCTGACGAAGCTGCGGAGCAAGAGCGCATGGTCCGACCCCAACCTGCCCTCGGGCGAGTACTGCCTGAGCATCTGTGACGACAAGGACGACCACTGCGCGCAGGGCTGCAAGGACTCCGACTGCGTCACGGATGACCAGACCATCCGCGGCAACCTCGATGTCGTCACCAAGGTGCCCGAGCCCACCGGGGAATCCGACTGAAGCGCCCCCTCACCGCGACTCCGCCACGGAGAGCAGCGGACTCCACGCGCGCGTGAGGTGCGGATTGTCGCCGAGCGCGCGGGACAACAGCTCGCGCGCCTCTGAATGGGTGCTCCCCGCCTCCGTCGAGGCCAGGAGCAACCCGGCGCGCAAGGCCCGCGCCCGTGGCCACGTGGGCCTCGCCGCGAGGACCTCCTGCGTGAGCACCCGCCCACGCTCCAGCCGCCTGGCGTCACTCGCACCGGGCCGCTGTCCCCATGACAGACAGAAGCGCGCGAAGGCCAGGCGGTGCTCGGGCTGGGTGGGCTCCAACGCGAGGGCCTGTTCGAACGCATGCTCGACCTGCGTGAGCGACTCCGCGTCTCCCTTCGCGAGCGCCTCGAGGGCCAGCGCCTCGCCCAGCTCCCGCCACGCCTGGGCCTGCTTCGGATTCAGCGTCAGCGCGCGACGCAGGGCCTGGACGGCCTCCGTCAGCACCGGCTCCACCGGCTGTCGCCGCGCGCGCCTCCACTCGGCCTCCGCCAGGAGCGCCGTGCCCAGGTTCATCCACGGCGGGGCCAGGTCCGGCACCTTCTCCAGCGCGTCCTTCAGCGCGACGCGCGCCGCCTTCACCTCGGCCTCGGGAGAGCGCCCCTCCAGCACTCGCATCCGCGCGCGCCACGCGTGGACCTCGCCCACGTTGTTCTGTCCGTAGCCCTGGGCCGGCGCCAGCGCGATGGCCTGCTCGAACGACTTCAGGGCCTCGCGCAGCGACGGCTCCGGGTCGCCCCCGCGCTCCCACGTGTCCTTGGCCTGCTCGAACCCCACCGTGCCCAGGCCGTTGTGCAGCGGAGGCAGCCTCGGGTTGATGGCCACGCCGCGCAGATACGCCTCACGGGCCCGCAGCAACGTCGGCCTCACGTCCGCGCCCGAGTCGCGCTGCCTCGTGGCCCGCGCCAGGTGCACCTCGCCCTCGTAGAACCAGGGCACCACGTGCGCGGGGTTGAGGGTCCGCGCGCGCTCCAGGGCGGAGGCGGCCCTGTCCAGGTCCTCCACGGGGCTCGGCGCCCGGGGATTCGTGGCGCGCGCGAGGTACTCGGTCCCCAGGTTGATCCACGCCTCGGGCCGCTTCGCGTCCAACGCGACCGCGCGCTCGTGCGAGTCGATGGCCCGCTGCCGATAGGGCAGCGAGTCGCCCCCCACGCCGTCCTCGTGGTCCGCCCACACGCGGAACACCTGCCCGTGGTCGGCGTGGAAGTCGTAGTCCCACGTCTCGGGGCTCGCGCGGTCGAAGGCGGCGACGGCCTCGCGCAGGGAGTCCCGAGGGTCCAGCCCCTTCTCCTGCCGCAGCCGGGCCCGCTGCCAGTGCACCAGGGCCAGCTCATGCAAGCCCTGGAGTCGCAGCGGCGACAGCGCCATCGCCCGACGCGCCGAGGTCAGGGCCTTGTCCAGCAGCGGCTCCACCTCACCGCCCCGCCGGGCGTGATGCTCGGCGAGGCGCCGGTGGAAGCCCGCCTCCAGCTCATGGGCCTCCGCATCATCCGGCGCGAGCAACAGCGCCTGGGACACCGCCGCCATGCCCCGCTCGTAGTGAGGCGCCACCTCGCCCTGGCCATACAGCGCGAGCAACAGCGCCCAGCCCTCCAGGCGCGCCCGCGCGAGCGCCACGGCGGGCACGCTGCGACCGATGTCCGCCGCGTGCGCATAGGCGCGCCGTGCCTCCTCCAGGTCCGCGAGCGCGCCCTCCCGCTGTCCCGTGTTCCAGCGACTCGCGGCCCGCGTCACCAGGATGTCCCCGCGCAGCAACGGGGCCTCGTGGAACCAGGGCGGTCGCGAGCCCGGCGCCTCCAGCTTCGCCAGCGCCTCGTCGAGGCGGTTCTCCAGGAACGCGAGCAGCGCGGCCACGTACTCCGGAGAGGGAACCTGGGCCCCTTCGCTCCGGCGCAGGAAGTCGCGCGCCGTCTCACCGAAGCGACGGGTGGCGTCGTGGAGCCGCTTCGCGCGGGTCGTCTCGTCCCGGGTCCGCTCGGCGTCCAGTCGCGCGCGCTGGTACAGGTGGCTCAGGACCAGGGCCAGCGAGTACGCCACGCGCGGCTCGGTGTTGCCCGCCCGCCACGCCGCATCCAGGTGATGGTGCGCGAGCAGGTCGTCCCCGAGCGCGAGGTGTGCGCGCCCCAGCGCATAGTGTCCGGGGCCATCCGCCATGGGCCCCGCCTCGCGCATCGCGGCCTCCAGCTCACGCATGCGCTGGCGCAGGGCCTCGCGGTCCGCGCGCGTGTCGTGCGCGGGAGCGATGCCCGTGTAACGGACCTGGGCCTCGATGCGCTCCACCTGCTCCGTGAACCGGCGGGCCAGGGCCTCGCGCTGGGAGACCTCGCGACGGGCGAGCACCCCCTGCCCCAGCGCGAGCGACACCACGACGAGCGCCCCCGTCCCCAATGCCACGGAGCGACGGTGCCTGCGCAGCCACTTGCGCGCGCGGTAGCCCGGACCGGTGCGCGCGAGCACGGGCGCGCCATCGAGGAAGCGGGACAGGTCCTCCGCCAGCTCACGCGCCGAGCCGTACCGCGCGGAGCGGTCCTTCTCCAGGCACTTGAGGGTGATGGCCTCCAGGTCCACGGGGATGTCCGCGTCCAGGGCCCGCGGAGGACGCGGCTCCACGGTGGCGATGTTGCCGAGCACCTCCAGCCCGTTCTCACCCGGGATGGGCGCGCGCCCCGTCAACAGCGCGTAGAGCGTGGCGCCCAGGCCGTACACGTCCGCGCGGCGGTCCAGCCGGGTGACCTCCCCTCGGGCCTGCTCGGGCGACATGAAGTGCGGCGTGCCGAGCACGGTGCCCGTCGCGGTGGCGCTCTCCTTCCAGTCGCGCGCGAGCCCGAAGTCCATGACGTACACGGACAGCTCGCCGTCGGCGGAGCGCTCGACCAGGATGTTGGCGGGCTTGAGGTCGCGATGGATGAGCCCGGCGCGATGCGCGGCGTGCACCCCCTCGGCGGCGTCGCGCAGGACGCGGGCCTTCTGCTCGACGCCGAGCGACTCCACCAGCGACTGGAGCGGCAACCCGTCCACGTAGCGCATCGCGATGTAGACGCGCCCCTGGACCTCGCCGACCTCGTACACCTCGCAGACCCGGGGATGGGAGACGCGCGCCTGCGCACGGGCCTCCGCGACGAACCGACGCGCGAGCTCCGGCTCGTCCCCGCGCACGAACTTCAGCGCCACGTGACGATGCAGCCGCGCGTCCCACGCGAGGAACACGCGGCCCATGCCGCCCTGGCCGAGGAAGCGCACGGGGGAGTAGCGCTCCCAGCCCGACACCGGGAACGCGGGCACGTCGACGTCGGCGTCGGCGGGCACCCGCCCGGGTGGCACCTCCGCGCCGAGCCTGTCCGAGGCACCCGGCGGGCTCCCGCCTGGGAGGCTGAGCGTGTCGTCAGCGGCCGGCGCGCCTCCAGGGCGTACGTGGACGACCTCCGCCGCGACAGCGACAGCGCCCGCCACGGGAGCCCCTGGCGTCAACGGCTCGCGACGCTCGAGCGCGGGAGTCACGGACGCAACCGGGGAGGCCCCTGGGGTCACCGCCGCCTCGCGCCCGTTCATCGCCGAGGGCACACCGTCCGCTCCGGCGCGCCCGAGCCCGGACGTGGCCCGCCCGCCCGGCGCCGCGAGCGAGTCCTCCCGCGACTCCACCGGCTCGCACATCCGCACCAGGGACGCATACGTATCCTCGGAGAGCCGGCCTCGCGCGCGGAGCACCTCCAGGGGACGCTGTCCCAGCCGCGCGGCCTCGGCGCGCAGCACCTCCACCTCGTCGCGAGCGAGGAGTCCCTCGGCGACCGCCTGCCGCAGCTGCGCTTCGTCCTGCTCGCTCACGCTGGCGCGCTCCTCGGGCCCGAGGCCCTCCCCGCGAGCCTACCGAAATGCGCGCACACCTCGCGCGTCACACCGGGATGTCCATCCACGGCCGGATGGGACGCTCCTCGCGGAACTTCTCGATGACCTCGCTCATCTCCCACGGCGTCCGCGTGTCCGCGAGCGCCTCCAGGTACAGGCACCTGCGCGCCACCGCCGACAAGTCGAACGCCCAGTACATGCTCATCAGCGGGTTGATCCACAGCGTGCTGCCCTGCGTCCGCACCGTGCGGTGCACGTCGCCGTACTCGCCCTCCAGCGCGGACACCACGGAGAGCGAGACGATGCTCGGGGCCCTCGGCATCCGCTCACACACAAACGACACCGCGTCCCTGTACCGCGCCACCTCCGGCATCGACTCCAGCAGCGCGGTGACGCCCAGGTAGCCCCCGTCCTTGCTGAGCGCGGCCACCGACTCCAGGAAGTGCGCGTGGCAGACCCCGTGGTGCCGGTCCACGCCGAAGCCCAGACACACCACCAGCTTCGTCATCTCCGGCAGCGCTTGCACCGCGCCCAGGCTGGAGATGTCCTCCACCGGCGTGCCCAGTCCGACCTCATCCCCGCGCATCAGGATGTCCGTGCCCCCATCCACCAGCACCACCGCGTCGAACCCGAGTTGCGCGCGCAGGGCCGCGTACGCCTCCCGCACCGGCGCCACACCGCCCCGGTCCAGGCAGTGGATGGACACCTCCTCCCCCTGACGCGCGAACCAGCGCGCCAGCCACCCCTCCGGGAAGTAGTGCTCCGGCCCCGCCGTGGTGGCGTCCACACGGACCACCCCTGGCGCCGTCCACTCTCCCTGGACGGCCTCCAGCCGCGTGAAGCTCATGTTCGCCAGCGACACCGTCTTGCCCTGCGCGCGCAGCCGGAAGTACAGCGGCAGCCCGCTGAACACGTCGAAGCCTCCACCGCCCCCGGCGATGAGCACGTGGCGGGCGGAGGCGAGTCGCTCGAACAGCGGAGAAGTGCACAAGTCCACGACGGGATCTCCCTTCACCGGGCCCTGGAGCATCACCCACAGGGCGGCGTACCGACACCTCCGGTATATAGCGCCGCCATGTCCACCCTCATCCTCAGCGCGAAAGAGCTGCGCGGTCTCTACACCGTCGAGCTCGGCCTCCAGGCCGTCGAGAAGGCCTTCCGGGCCCATGGCCGTGGCGAGTCCCTCATGCCGCCCAAGGTGTACCTCTCCCTGCCGCGGTACGACGGCGACTTCCGCGCCATGCCCGCGTTCCTCGACGGCGCGGCGGGCGTGAAGTGGGTCAACGCCCATCCCCAGAACCCCAAGAAGCACGGCCTGCCCACCGTGCGCGCCCTCTACATCCTCAGCGACCCGGACACCGCGTCGCCGCTGGCCATCCTCGACGGCACCTGGCTCACCGCGTGGCGCACCGGCTGCGCCGGCGGCGTCGCGTCCAAGTACCTGGCGAAGCCCCAGCCCCGCACGCTCGGGCTCGTCGGCTGCGGCGTGCAGGCCCGCGTCCTCATCGACGCGCACCGCGCCCTGTTCGGGGAGCTGGAGCTGCTGCTCGCCGATGCCTCCGACGCCGCCGCGAAGGCGCTCCAGGCCGAGAAGGGCGGCCGCGTGGTCAGCCTCCAGGAGGCCTCCGGCGCGGACATCGTCTGCACCTCCACGCCCTCGCGCACCCCGGTGGTGAAGCGCGAGTGGCTCAAGCCCGGCGCCCACATCAACGCGATGGGCGCGGACGCCCCCGGCAAGCAGGAGCTGGACCCGCGCATCCTCACCGAGGGCCGCGTCTTCATCGACGACACCGAGCAGGCCCTGCACTCCGGCGAGGTCAACGTCCCCCTGCACGACGGCCTCCTGCGCGCCGAGCAGATTGCCGGCACCCTCGGCGAGGTCGTCGCCGGCAAGAAGCCCGGCCGCGCCGGGGAGGAGATCAGCATCTTCGACTCCACCGGCCTCGCGCTGCAGGACGTGGCCCTCGCCCGCGCGCTCTACGACGTCGCCCGGGCCAAGGGCGTCGGCCAGACGCTCGACATCGTCGGAGGCTGAAGCCCGCCCGGGAAGGCCGTGTCCCACCTCGCGCGAGCGGACACCCCGCGCGAGGTCTGCGCCCCGCTGAGATGCACCGCGGTGTCGCACCGTGGTGTCGCACCGTGGTCCTCACCTCTCCTCGCGCGGAGCCGCCCCCACTTCACGGCCGTGAGGCCGACACACCCGCTCGAGCGCGCCCCCACCCCGCCCGGCGGTGTGCTCGCGGCCTCGTGACGGGGGCGTCACGGAAGTCCCACTTGCGGGTCTTTCCAGACCCCTCCGGGCACGCCGCCCTCCCACGAACGGTGGGTGTCACTTAAAACCCCGTTATCACTGAAACTGTCCGATTTTCGGTGACTGGACAATTTCAACCACTGTGGAGTATTTCACGAATACGCGCTGCCTGTGGGGGGGCCAAACGACATCCTGAAGGAGCTGACCTGGGAGGATGACCTCGAGTCATCCGCCCGGAGAGGCCGGATTGCGTCCAGGCGCCCCGGAGGTGACGCGCCCAGTGCCAATGCCTGGCACCGGCCCTTCGCCTGTCCGGAGACCCATGTTCCACCCCGCCTCGTCGCGGCGTGTCGCGCGTCCGTCGGCCCTCGTCGGCCTCGTGACGCTGCTGCTCGCCTTCCTGTCCACGCCTGCCTCCGCGCAGACGCAGACCAACGCCCAGGCCACCCAACGGGCCATCAACTTCCTCAGCTCGGATGTGGCCACGTGGGTGTCGGCCAACGGCTGCGCGGCATGCCACCGCGTGGGCGCATCGACGTTCGGTCTGGCCGCGGCGCGGGCCAACGGCTACGACATGAGCGTCGTCGTCTCGAACGGGCGGACCAACCAGTACAACCTGGAGTTCCTCGGCCAGCGCATCAAGACGGAGCAGCTGGCGAACGGCTCGTGGATTCACGAGGGCACGTCGTTCCGCAACGAGAAGACGTCCTACTCCACGTTCGGCCTGGCCGGGTACGACCAGTACGTGTCCACGCAGTACAGCGCGGGGCTGGTGGCGGCGGCCAACTGGGCGCTGCTCACGCAGGAGGCCAGCGGCCGGTGGCCGTCGGACCACGCCAACTTCCCGGTGGACCACGGCAGCGTGCCCACCACCGCGCGCATCATGGTGGGCATCGCCCAGGCGAAGCAGCGCGTGGACCCGGCCCGGGCCGCGCAGTACCAGACCGCCCTGGACCGCGCCGCCGCCTACCTGCGCGCCAACCTGGACAACGCGGACCAGTCCGCCACGGGCAACGGCATGCCGTACACCTTCCAGGTGGCCTGGGCCGTGGTGGGCCTGAAGGCCGCGGGCCCTGGCCCCTCCAACGTGAACACCACCGCCATCGACACGCTGGCCAACCGGCTGCTCACCCGCGCCTCGCCCGGCAACCCGGGCTGGGGTGACCTGCCCAACACGGCCGCCAACGACATGTCCACCGGCAGCGCCATCTACGCCCTGTGCCTGGCCGGCCGCGAGCCCGCCACGGACCCGCGCGTGCGCAGCAGCATCGAGTGGCTCAAGACGCGCCAGTCCGCGGACGGCAGCTGGCGCACGGGCTCGGCCACGTTCGACATCCCCACGACGTTCGCGGCGCTGGGCCTGTCCTGCTACGGCGACTTCAGCGTGCACGTCACGGTGGTGGGCGAGGCGCGCAAGGAGCTGGTCATCGGCTCGCAGCAGGGCCAGCAGACGACGTTCACCTTCAACGTGAAGAACCACGGCTACCAGGCGGACACGTACACGCTGAGCACGTCGGGCGGGCTCCCCGGCTGGGCCTCCTTCCCCAACCCCGTCAGCCTCTTCCTGCCCGCGGGCGGCGAGGGCACCGTCACCGTCACCGTCAACGCGCCGGCGAACCTGCTGCCCGCGCTCACGTCCGAGTTCACGCTCACCGCCACGTCCGGCGGCGCCCCGGGGGTGTCCGGCTCCGCGCGCGTCAACGCGTACACGCCGCCCCTGCCGCCCGTCACGGGCCTGGCCACCACGACCACCATCCAGGCGCCCGCGGTCAACGCGCACATCACCATCGGCACGGGCAACGTGCTGTCGGCGCGCGTGCGTGACGCCAACAACAACCCCGTCGTGGGCCCCACCCACGGCGTCGTCACGTTCTACGTGGCCGGCGTCCCGGTGGGCGCGGACGCGGACGTCAACGCGGACGGCCTGTTCACCTTCGACTGGGTGCCGCCCTCGGACGCGTGGACGGTGACGGGCGCGCAGGACTTCCGCGCGGTGTACTCGGGCATCGAGCGCCAGGCGCCGCTGTCCAACCTGCTGGGCAGCACCGACGCGCGCACCGTCATCATCGACCCGTTCCCGCACCTGACGCCGTCGGTCACCATCGGCAACCCGCCCGCCTTCACCCGCGAGACGACGCTGGACATCTGGGGCTACGCCACGCCGCGCGCGCCCGGGGCCGTCGTCACCTACGCGGCCTTCATCATCAACGGCGCCACCGTCATCCCGCTCACGCCGGGCAACGGCGGCCTCATCTACACGACCATCACCCTGCAGGAAGGCCCGAACATCATCCAGCTCACCGCACGCGACAGCTTCGGCGGGGTGACGACGAAGCAGGTCAACCTCACGGTGGACCGCGTGCCGCCCATCCTGACGGTGCAGTCGCCGGTGAACGGCGCGGCGCTGGGCCAGCTCAACGTGACGGTGACGTCGTCGGTGCAGGACCAGACGCCGGTGCGCGTGGAGACGCAGTGGGTGGCGTCGTCCATCCTGGAGTTCGGCAACGGCACGGTGGAGCACACGGTGCCCATGAACTACGGCGACCAGGTCATCCTGGTGCGCGCCACGGACAGCGCCTTCAACGTGACGGAGAAGCTGGTGTTCATCTGGGTGGACCCGGGCACGCCCGTCGTCTCCACCAACCCCGGTGACAACCAGCTCTTCGGCGCGCAGCCCAACCACCAGCTGACGTACACGGTCAACGTGCAGTCGCTGTCCGCCACGACGGTGCGCATCAACGGCGGCGCGGCGCTCTCCGTGGCCCGCGGCGGCGGCGCGGTGCAGAGCACGCTGACGCTCAGCCCGGGCGTCAACAACCTCTCCATCGTCACGCTGAGCGAGACGGGCGTGTCCACCACCACCACGCGTCGGGTGAACTACGACGTGCAGGCCCCCACCGCCACGCTGCTGTCGCCCGCCTCGGGCGCCACGGTGAGCGGCACCATCACCCTGCGCGCGCGCGTCACCGACAACTTCGGCCCCATCACCAACGTGGGCTTCAGCCGCGACATGTCCGGCATCCGCCCGGGCACGCAGCAGGCGAACGGTGACTGGACGGCGACGCTCGACACCACCGAGCTGCTGGACGGCTCGCACACCGTCGACGTGTGGATGAGCGACGGCGTGGGCAACTCCACGGTCCAGCGCTTCAACTTCTTCGTCGACAACTGATGCACCCGTAGGTCCGGGGTGGCCTCTTCACGGGAGGCCACCCCGTTGCTTCGTGTGGGCCCGAGTCCTCGTGGCCCCTCGCCGGACCGCTCAGCCCAGCAGAAGGGCCAGCTTCTCGTGGCCCTTCTGCCGGGCGCGGTCCGCCGCCGTCTCTCCCTCCAGGTTGCGCAGCGACTTGTTCGCGCCCGCGGCGAGCAGCACCTCCACCACGTCCTGCAGCCCGTTGCGCGCCGCCGTGTGCAGGGGCGTGTTCCCATCCAGGTCCGGGATGTCCGGGTTGGCCTTGCGCGCCAGCAGCGCCTGCACGCTGCTCACGAGCCCCATCCACGACGCGAGGAACAGGGGCGTCGCGCCGGACGCGTCGCGCGCGTCGACGTCCTGCGTGGGCCGGTGCTCGAGCACCAGCGCCAGCGCCGCGAAGCGCTTCATCGCCGCGTAGTGCAGCAGGTTCTGCTGGTCCGGCGCCACGGGCTTCGTGGTGTCGAGCCCCGTCTCCAGCATCGCCTTGATGACCGAGGGCGGCTGCCCCAACCCCACCGCCATGGACGCGGGCGTGACGAGCACCTGCTCCGGCGGCGTGCCCAGGTCCACCCACTCGTCCAGCGGCGCGCCCGCGGCGACGAGCGCCAGGACGAACTCCTCGGGCAGCCGGTGCAGGAGCGCCTTCGCCAGCGCCGTCTCACCCTTCTGGTCCTTCGTGCCCGGCTTCGCGCCGTGCGCGAGCAGCAGCTTCACCGCCGCCCCCGCCATGTGCTCGCGCTCGCCCTTCTTGTACCGGTCCCCCTCGCGCTCGCGGTACAGCTGCACCAGCAGGTGCAGCGGCGCCATGCCGGACGGGCCCACCGCGTCCGGGTTGGCCCCCGCCTTCAGCAGCGCCTCCGCGATGCCCAGGTGGTGCGTGCGCAGCGCCAGCTCCAGCGGCGTCACCGACGCCTTGGCGCTCACCCCGTCCGCCTTCGCCCCCCGCGCGAGCAGCACCTCCACCGCGCCCAGCGCCTCCGGCGACGTGCCGCGCACACAGGCCTGGTGCAGCGCCGTCCACCCCTCCTCCTCGTCACTGCCCGCGCCCTGCGCCGCGTTCACGTCCGCGCCCGCGTCCAGCAGCACCGTCAGGATGTCCCGCGCCTTCGTACCCGCGCGCGCGGCCGCCATGCCGAGCGGGGCCCGACCGAACCCGTCGCGGACACTCCAATCCACCATCGCGACCTGCGTCTTCACGGCGGCGACATCGTCCTGGGAGATGGCTTCGAGCAGCGCTTGAGACATTCGAGGGTCGTCCTTCCTGTCCCCACGCGCGAGAGCGACGAGCACCGGAATGGGCCACGAGATGGGGCGCGAGACAGGCTGTCTTCCTCGCATGTTTCAGCGCGCCCGGTCAGCAGCCAACCGCGATGACACGACGCATCCATCACCGCGAGCAGTGCACACGGACCTCACGAGTCCGGACACACCCTGGAGTCTGACATTGTGAGAGCCCCGTCTCGCGAGCCGCGAGAGCCACAGGGCCCGGCGCCTCGCTCGCCCACCGAGGCGGGGCTCGGGCGCGTTACACAATGACTGTCATTCGGGATTCCATGGACAGGAGGAATCGACTCGCGGATTCCCGAGCAAATCCCCCGTGCTCACCCAGTATGCCGCTCTCGCGGACACCCTCCTCATGACCCGGTGCTGGGTCTGATGACACCTTCTACACCTGCCCTGCGGGCAGGCGCGAAAGTGCGGGCTCCTTTGTTTGTGATTGAGCGCGTGCCGGTCATGATTCGTCCCGGGCGCCGAGTCTCTGGGCGTGCACCGCGCGCGGGCCCGGCTCCATGGGAACACGTCCGATGTCCATCCGCGCGCGCTCGCTTCGTTCCGTCTCGTCCTCGCTCTGGGGGCTCGTGCTCGTCACGCTGCTGTCGGCCACGGCCTCTCGCGCGAACGAGCGCGTGGCGGCGGCCCAGCGCGCGCTCGACTTCGTCAGCGCGGACGCCGTCACGTGGACGAAGGACCAGGGCTGCACCTCATGCCACCGCCACGGCGCCACGCTCTTCGGCCTCACCCAGGCCGGCGCCAACGGCTTCGACCTGGACACCGCCACGACCAACGGGCGCACCAACCGCGAGAACATGGAGCGGCTCGCGCGCGATTTGCTCGTGGGCCAGGACGCGAGCGGCTCGTGGTCGCTGGAGGGCGTGCACTACCGCAACGCGTACACCAGCTACGCGGCCTTCGGGCTCGCGGGCTACGACGCGAAGGTGGGCACCCGGCACTCGGAGGCGCTCGCGCGCGCGGCGGACTGGGCCGTGAGCACGCAGGAGCTGAGCGGGCGCTGGGTGGAGGACTATCCGCTCCGGCCCGTGGGCGCCTCCAACATGGGCGTCACCGCGCGGCTGATGACGGCGCTCGCCCAGGCCCGCGTGCACGCCGACCCCGCTCGCGCCGCCCGGTACCAGGACGCGCTCCGCCGCGCCGCCGCGTACCTGCGCGAGCACCTGAACGACCTGTCGGAAGGGCCCTTCGACGACGCCCAGCGCTACACGTACCAGGTGGCGTGGACGGCCGTGGGCCTGAAGGCCGCGGGCCCCGGTGAGCAGGGTGAGAACACGGCCGCGCTGGAGTCCGTGGCCACGCGGCTGCTCGCCACGCGCACGCTCGACGATGCGCCGGGCTGGGGCAGCCTCGACCAGGAGGCCCCGGACGAGACCTCCACCAGCTTCGCCCTGTACGCGCTGTGCCTCGCGGGCCGCACGCCGGAGCAGGAGCCTCGCGTGGCCCGGGCGCTCGAGTGGCTCATCTCACGGCAGGCCGAGGACGGAGGCTGGGGCGTGGGCACCTCGCGCCACCCGGACATCCCCACCACCTTCGCCACGCTCGCGCTGTCCTGCTTCCCCGACAAGGGTGACAGCGTCAGCGTCACCGTGGACGACGCCGCGAGCAAACCCGTGGCCCAGGCCCTGCCCCATCCCCAGCGCGTCACGTACACGCTCTGGGTCCTCCACGAGGGCGCTCGCGCGGACACGTTCACGCTCGAGGCCTCGGGCGGGCTGCCGGGCTGGACGGCGACGCTGGACCGCACCACCGTGACGCTCGCTCCGGGTGAGCGGACCTCCGTGGCGCTCTCGGTGGGAACGCCCGTCGAGCTCGCCCCGTCCCTCACCTCGGAGGTCCAGGTGACGGCCACGTCGATGAGCAGGCCGGGCGTTTCGGGCGCTACGTGGGTCACCGCGTACACGAATCCTCCGCCTCCCACCGAGGGCCTGGAGACCACCACCACGGTGCTCGCGGGTGCGCAGCTCACGGTGGGCCGGGACAACCCGCTGTCGGCCCGCGTGACGAGCGCCGATGGCTGGCGCGCGCGGGGCCCGGGACAGGGACAGGTCACATTCCAGGTGGCCGGCGTCACCGTGGGGACGGACCACGACGCGGATGGGGATGGGGTGTACTCGGTGGTGTGGCGGCCGCGAGGGGGCTGGGAGGTGCTGGGCGCCTCGGAGGTGCGCGCGGTGTACTCGGGCGTGACGCTCCAGCCTCGCGAGGCGAACCGCCTGGGCAGCAGCGGGACGCGCGCGGTGGAGATTCTGCCATCGCCGGACCCGCTGCCCTCGGTGACGCTGTGCGGACTGCCCGACTTCATGGGCGAGACGAGCCTGGGCGTGTGCGGCTTCGTGACGGCGCTGGCGCCCGGGGCCACCATCGAGTCCGCCGCGTTCATCCTCCACGGTGAGCAGTACCCGGTGGTGCCCGAGGAAAGCGGCGGCTTCGTGTGGACGGAGCTCCCGCTGCGCGACGGCCTCAACGTCATCCAGTTGGTGGCCACCGACACGTTCGGCGGACGCTCCAGCCAGCAGGCCACGGTGCGCGTGGACGCGGTGGCGCCTGGCATCACCGTGCTGTACCCCGCGGAGGGCTCGATGGTGGGCTCGCTGCTGACGGAGGTCCGCGTGTGGGTGGACGATGCCTCCCCCGTGCGCGTGGAGACCAACTGGGTGCACGTCACGGAGGTGCCCGCGGGCGGAGGACTGGTGGCGCACGAGCTGGCGCTCACCCCCGGGGCCAACGAGGTGCTGATTCGCGCGACGGACGCGGCGGGCCACGTCACGGAGCACGTGCTCACCTTCTGGGTGGACGCCGAGGCGCCGTGGCTCGTGGCGGGCCTTCCGGACGGGTGGCTCGTGGGGCCGCAGCCCGGGGACATGATGGACTACGAGCTGGCCGTGTACTCGGAGTCCGCCACGCGGGTGGAGGTGACGCCCGGCGGGGGCTCGTACGAGGTGCCGCGCGGCGGAGGCGTCTTCGTGGCCCGGCTGCCCCTGGTGCCTGGGGACAACGTCTTCACGATGGTCGCGACGAGCGAGACGGGCCTGAGCACCACCCTCACCCGCACGGTGCGCTACGACGACACGCCCCCGCGCGCCCAGCTGCTCTCACCCGGACCGGACGAGGCCGTCTCCGGCATCGTGGTGCTGGAGGCCCGGGTGACGGACGACGTGAGCGGCGTGAGGAGCGTGGCCTTCACGCGGGACGGCTCGGGCATCCGCGCGGGGACGGACCAGGGTGATGGCGTGTGGACGGCGGAGCTGGACACGCGCGAGCTGCTGGACGGCCCTCACACCGTGGAGGTGTGGATGGAGGACTCCGCGGGGAACTTCATCATCCAGACCTTCCCCTTCGTCACCCGCAACCAGCCGTAGCGCGACGTCAGCGCGGCAGGGGCGTGGCCACGTAGTCCGTCCCCTGGTCCGCGTGGCAGCCGTGGCACGTGTCGTGGCCCCGGCCGTAGTAGTTGTCGTCGTAGTCGGGGCCGAAGCCCTCGTAGAAGACCCAGGTGTCCTTGCCGGTGCCCTCGGCCACCTTGATGTCGAGGGCGTGGCCTCGCGTCGTGCGGCCGTCCGACTCGAACAGCTCCTTCACGGTGATGCTGCCCACGGGGTGGACGCGGTTGCCCTCCGCCATGGAGCGGGCCAGCACGTCGTTGAAGAACACCCGCACCCGGTCGCCATGGGAGCGCACCGAGCGACGGGGCGCCGGCTCCGCGAGCCACTCCCGATAGCGCCCCTCCCGCACGAAGGCGGTGATGCCCGCCTCGGACGTGTCCAGGCCTCCCACCTCCCCCAGGCCCTCGTCGACGGAGGACGAGGGTCCACAGGCGACCAGCGCCAGGAGCACGGTGCACGGCAGGGAGGAGGGACGCACGTGGGGCCTCGTGAGGAGAGGCGCGGACCGGAGCCGGCCCGCGCGGGGACACCCTCGCTACGCCGGGACGTGCCCGCGGGTTACAGCCCGGGGATTTCCGGGGGTTTCATCCACGGCGTGACAGGACACGACCTGTTCCATCACTGAATGTGGTCCCTCCCTGTTAGGTTCGTTACCCAGGAGGTCGTCACCCAGTGTTCCAACCCTACCCCCGGGTCATGTCGATGATTGCCCCCTTTGCTCCGTGGCCCGTTGCATCCCCCGTCACCCGCATGGCCCACAGCCCCCGAGGCGCCCCATGACGACGGGCCATCCCCTCGCGCTGCGTCCCGGGATGAAGGTGGGCCCGTGGCGCGTCCGAGCCCGACTGGGCCAGGGCGCCTTCGGCGCGGTGTTCCAGGTGGAGCAGGGCGGGCGCCTGCACGCGCTCAAGTTCGCGCTGCGAGGACCGGGCAGCGAGGACCTGGACCGCACGGACGCGCGCGCCGTCCGGGAGCTCGCGTGTCTGCTGCACGCGGTGCATCCGCATGTCGTGCGCGTCTGGGCGCACGGGCGCTGGCCGGATGTGAGGACGGGGTACCACTACGTGGTGCTCGACTACGTGGAGGGCGCCACCCTGGCCACGTGGGTGAAGCGCGAGGCCCCCTCCGCGCGGCGGGTGGCCCGGCTGTTCTCCCAGCTCGCGTGGACGCTGGGGGAGCTGCACTCGCGCCACGTCTTCCACCGGGACCTCAAGCCCTCCAACATCCTCGTGCGCGCCTCGGACGAGTCGCCCGTGCTGGTGGACTTCGGCAGCGCCAACCACGCGGAGTCGCAGCCCCTCACCGAAGGCCCGCTGCCGCCGGGCACGCCCCAGTACCGGAGCCCGGAGGCCCTGCGCTTCCACCGCGAGCACCACGCCCAGCGCGCCGCGCGCTACGCCTTCCGCGCCACGGATGACCTCTATGCGCTGGGCGTCTCGCTGCACGAGATGCTCACGGGCGCGCCGGCGTTCTCGCTCACGCTGCCGCGCGAGGTCCTCTCCGAGCACATCGAGACGCGCATGCCCGCGCCCGCGTCCTCGCTGAACGCGCGCGTCCCGAGTGAGCTGGACGCCATCACCCAGCGGCTGCTGCGCAAGAAGCCCGAGGAGCGCTTCCAGGAGGGAGGCTCGCTGCACGCGGCGCTGGAGGCGGCGCTGCGCTCGGCGACGCCCGAGTGGGACCGGCCGCTGTTCCCACGGACTCCGTCACCCTCGGACTCCGAGGCGACACGGAGGAAGCTGTCACCGGACGACGCCTCCGAGAGTCCGTGGCCCGTGCGACTGGCGCGACGGCACCTGCGACATGCGACCTCGTCGGGAGGCTCCCGTGTGGGCCTCGGATCCGAGGACGCCCACCCGCACGAGCACAGCGTGGATCCACGTGAGGGTGCGCATCTCCAGGCGGGGGCCTCTTCCGCGGTGGCCCACCCGCACGAGCACTCCGTGGACTCCCACGAGGCGGTGCAGCCCCACATGAGGCCCCCTTCGGAGAACGCCCGCCCGCACGAGCGCGGCGAGGAGCCCCATGGGGCGGCACGTCGTCGTGCGAGGCCCCCTTCCGAGGGGACCCTCGGGCACACCGCGGATCCACATGAGGCGGCGCGTCGTCGCGTGAGGACGCCGTCCGAGGGCGCTCACTCGCACCCGTCCCCCTCCTCCGAGGGGAGGCGCGCCCACCCGCGCTCCACCCCGCCCCGAGGGAGTCGCGCGCCCCTCCGTCGCATCACTCCGACAGAAGAGGCCCTTGCCCTCGCGTGGCTGCGTCGGGTGGACCCGGCCCACTGGAGCCGCGCGCGGAAGCTCTGGGTGGCGGGCACGTGGCTGGGCCTGTTGTTCCTGTTCGGGGGCACCTTCGCCGCCCTGCGCTGCACCCTGGAGTCCACCCTGGAGAGCGCCGCGCACCCCGGCGCCTCCCTCCAGTCACCCCGCCCCGAGCGGATCCGCGACCGGCGCCCGTGACGGCCTCCTCGGCGATCCAGGTCGGGAGCATCCCCCTCGGCCCCTCCTCCAGCGAACCCACGAGGCTCGCGAGGAGGGCGCCGTCACCCACGGCCCCGTGCACCGGGGCCGCGAGGCGTCACTTCTTCTTCTGCTGCATCGCCGAGGCGACCAGGTTCATCAGCTTCAGCTGCACCGGGGACAGCTTGCGCAGGTTGCGCATCAGCCGCCGCATCTCCGGCGTGTCGTCCTCGCGGGCCTTCGCGCCCGACTTGTCCTTCGCGGGAGGCGGCGCCGCCAGGTCATCCCCCAACCCCAGCAGCTGGTGCGGCGGCACGTTGAGCACCACGCACAGTCGCCGCAGGTTCTGCACGCTGGGGAGCATGTGGCCCCGCTCCAGGCGCCCGTACACCTCCGACGCCATGCCGATGCGCTCCGCCACATCCGCCTGCGTCAGTCCCATCCGCACCCGGGCGGCCCTCGCCGCCGCGCCCAGCATGCTCGCCAGTTCTGTGTCCATGCCTGTGTCAGTCGTCCACGAAAGGAGGGGCCGTGCTCCAGGCACCCCGAAGGCCCCTGGATAACCCTGAAGGTCGGGTACTTTCACCATACCTTCAGCGTTTTTTCAAACACGCGCGACGCCTCGCGTCGCACCCGCCCGCGCCTCTGGTGGCACCCATGCCACGCGCTCTGGTGAGCACCCGCCTCACGGCGCCGACGACGGTGTGCTCTCCGCGATGTCCATCAACGCGCGACGCCGCTCCGCCGCCGTGAAGAGCATCGCCAACGGCAGCCCCAGGAAGACGGCGTGCAACACGATTTGGGCGAACTGCGGCACGTCGAGGAACCACGGGTAGTAGCCACGCGCGACGAACTGGAAGTCCACCAGCCACACGCCGATGCCGAACAGCATCCCCACCGCGGCCTGGAACTCCCAACGCCCGCGTCCATCCGGCGGCAGCATCGCGTCCAGGAACGAGTAGAACAGCCCGACGATGGCGGACACCGTCAGGTGCATCCCCACGCCCAGCATCACCAACGTCCCCAGCGGGTAGTCCTCGCCGAAGGCCCGTGGCCCCAACACCACGCTCGCGGACATGCGCACCGGCCGCCATGGGCTGTCACCCGAGGCCAGGGCCATCACCACCTCCGCGAGCGCCAGCACCACGCCCGCGGCCACTCCGAACAGCAGCCCGTTCGTGGCAGACCAGGGGGTGTACCGCCTCCGTGCCGCCATTTGGCTTCTCCTTGTCCGGGGCCGCTGTCCGCCCCTTGTGTCAACCTGAGCACGTTCGCCATCCACGGGCAGCCAGCGCACGGCGACGGCTCGGGATGTCGCCTCCCCCTCGGGCACGCGGACGGCGCTCCAGGGCGGCCCTGGCGCTCGCCCCGCCCCCGCCTGGACTCGCGAGCCCACGCCCGCTCGCCACCTGTCGTTTCTTCCGTCTCCCAGGGCGTTGTTCGGTAACTCCTTCAGGCTCAAACCACCTCCCCCGCACCCATGCTCCGAGTCCCAGGCGACATCGCGTGGGCACGGCATTGGCATAGGGCTCTGGCCGATGCCCGCGCAGCTTCGCCAGCGTCCGCAAGGACCTCATCGGATCCACTACTCGCCCCAAGCGTGGCGAGAGGTGGGCCGTATGAGCGCGGAGGCCTTCGGCGAGCTCCAGGGCGCGCTGGAGCGGCTGGGGGACGCGTCCGTCAGGGGGCCGTTGCCGGAGGGCGGCGGAGCGGGGCGCCACCGGCTCTCACGCCACGGGCTGGTGCTGGGCTACGCGTGGGAGGACCGCTCGCGCACGCTGACGCTCCTGTCGCTGGAGCGTGAGCCATGAGCGCGGCCGGGCTCACGCGGCGATGGGCAGCATGCTCCGCACCGCGTCCAGCAGCTCCTCCACGGAGAAGGGCTTTCGCAACAGGCTGTTGGCCCCCGGGGGGATGTCCGTCGTCACCGCGGTGAGCACCATCACCGGCACGTTGCGCAGCCTGGCGATGGCCTTGCGCCGCTCGAGGAACTCGTGTCCGTTCATCTCCGGCATCATCAGGTCGAGCAGGATGAGGCTCGGCACGTAGCGCACGTCCGTCAGCTCCTCCATCGCCTCGCGGCCGTTGCAGGCCACGGTGACGTCGTAGCCCTCGCCCTCGAGGATTTCCGCGATGGCGGCCCGGATGTCGTCCTCGTCCTCCACGACGAGCACGGTGCGGTGCTTCGCAGCACTGGACATGGCACGCAGCATAGGGGCCCCCTCCCCCTCGCGGCGACCGGGGGTCCTGTACGACGCGGGGATAGTGGACAGAACTGCGCGCGGCCCGCGGGGAGGCCAGACGCCCCGCGTGCTCCAGAAACGTACATTCCAGCACGGGGGACTCGGGCCCTGGGGGCCTGGGACTTACCTCCTCGCCCAGGCACTCCCTAGGTTGAGTCCGCCATGTCCCGCACGATGGGCCGCTCGACGACAGCACCGACAGGGGATGGAACGAGGCCGGGGTGGAAGGCGCGCGCGTGGGCGCAGCTGGAGGCCGCGCGCGCGCGGGTGCTGCGCATGCTCGCCGGGCTGCCCGAGCGGGTGTTGATGAACCAGCACTCGCCGCTGATGTCGCCGCTCATCTGGGACGTCGCGCACGTGGCCAACTACGAGGAGCAGTGGCTCTTGCGCGCGCTCGGGGCCCCGGCCCTGACGGACCCGGCCTTCGACACCATCTACGACGCCTTCCGACATCCCAGGAGCACGCGCTCCACGCTCCCGCTGCTCCCTCCCGAGTCCGCCTTCGCCTACGCCGCGCGCGTGCGCGAGGCCGTGCGCGCGCACCTGTCCGAGCACGTCCCCGAGGACGGCGACACGCCGCTGCTCGCCGGGGGCTACGTCTTCGGCATGGTGGCGCAGCACGAACAGCAGCACGCGGAGACGCTCGCGGCCACGCTCCAGTTGATGACGGAGGTGGAGTACCGCCTGCCGCCGGTGCCCGCGCGCCCCGCGCCCGCGCCTGTCTCGCGACACCCCGTGCTCATCTCCGGCGGCGTCGCGCGGCTGGGCAGCACCCACCCGTGGGCCTTCGACAACGAGCGCCCCGTGCACACCCGCGAGGTGCGCCCCTTCTTGCTGGACGCGCACCCCGTCACCAACGGCGAGTACCAGGCCTTCATCGAGGACGGTGGCTACGCCGAGCCGCGCTGGTGGCACCCGAAGGGCTGGGACTTCGTGCGCGCGGAGGCGCTCGCCCATCCGCAGTTCTGGCTGCCACAACAGGCGGGACGCTGGCTGCGCAGGCGCTTCGGTCAGGTGGAGCCGCTGCCCTCGGACGAGCCCGTGCAGCACGTGTGCTGGTACGAAGCGGATGCGTACGCGCGCTGGGCCGGCAAGCGCCTGCCCACCGAGTCCGAGTGGGAGCGCGCCGCGCACGGCGCCTGCGACGTGGCACGCGAGCACCCGTGGGGTGACGCACCTCCCACGGCCGCGCACGCCAACCTGGGCGGAGACACGTGGGGCCCGTTGCCGGTGGGCAGCCACCCCCAGGGCGTGAGCGCCGAGGGGGTCTGGGGCCTGCTGGGCGACGTGTGGGAATGGACGGCGAGCGACTTCCAGCCCTACGCGGGCTTCGGCGCGTTCCCGTATCGCGAGTACTCGGAGGTGTTCTTCGGCGAGGACTACAAGGTGCTGCGAGGAGGAGCGTGGGCGAGCGCACCGGTGGCGGTCCGCAACGGATTCCGCAACTGGGACTACCCCATCCGCCGGCAGATTTTCGCCGGCTTTCGTTGTGCGTCAGAGGCGTGAGGAGAGGCGATGAGCTCGATGGTGGAGGCGGTGGAGACGACGACGCTCGAGGAGAAGCCGAACGGCTTTCCCGGGGTGAAGGTGGAGGTCTACGTGAGGCCGGGGGACGCCCGGCGCGCGCTCAAGCAGGAGGTGCTCGAGGGGCTGTGCAACACGCCCAAGGAGCTGTCGCCGAAGTGGCTCTATGACGAGCGCGGCAGCCAGCTCTTCGACGACATCACCCGCCTGCCGGAGTACTACCCCACGCGGCGCGAGCGCGAAATCCTGCTCGCCCACGCCGGGGACGTGGCGCGGCTGAGCGGCGCGACGACGCTCATCGAGCTGGGCAGCGGCACCAGCGAGAAGACGCGCCTCTTGCTGGACGCGATGGAGGAGGCGGGGCAGCTGTCGCGCTTCGTGCCCTTCGACGTGAGCGAGTCCTTCCTGCGCCGCGCGGCGGGGACGCTGGCGCGCGAGTACCCGGGCATCAGTGTGCACGCGGTGGTGGGCGACTTCGAGCACCACCTCAACCGGCTGCCCCAGGGCGGACGGCGGCTGGTGGCCTTCCTCGGAGGCACCATCGGCAACCTGAAGCCCGCGCAGCGCGCGCGCTTCCTCGCGGAGCTGTCCTCGGGCCTGCGCCCCGGTGACGGCCTCTTGCTGGGCACCGACCTCATCAAGGACCGCGAGCGGCTGTACGCCGCGTACAACGACAGCGCGGGCGTGACGGCGGAGTTCAACCGCAACGTGCTGCGCGTGCTCAACCGCGAGCTGGGCGCGGACTTCGACCCGAACGGGTTCGAGCACTTCGCGCCCTTCGACGAGCACAACCGCTGGGTGGAGATGCGCCTGGTGTCGCGGCGCGAGCAGACCGTGTGGATGCAGTCGCTCAAGCGCCGCGTGGACTTCGCCGCGGGCGAGGTGCTGCGCACGGAGGTCAGCTGCAAGTTCGAACAGCACCGCGTGGAGGCGGAGCTGGACGCGGCCGGGCTGGGGCTTGCCGCGTGGTGGACGGACGAGGCGGGCGACTTCGCCCTGTCGCTCGCGCTCAAGCGCGGCTGAGACGTCCGGACTCGGACTCGGGCCTGGGGTCGGGTGTCACCCGGCCCTCGGGCCCGAGGGCTTCAAACACCGGAGCGACTAGCGGCGCGGGTTGCGACGCGAGGAGACGCGCACGGGCACGGGCTGCGCCACGGGGCGCGTCCACGCGTACCAGAGCGCGGCCAGCACGGTGACGGCCAGCCCGCTCGCGGCGAACAGCCGCTCACCCACGGGGCTGAGGTCCACGGTGGCAAGGTGGAGGGGGAGCATTCCGGTGAACGACATGCGGGGACTCCTTGCTGGGCGCTGCGTGGAGGTCCTGGGATGGGTCGGGGTGTTCACCCACCACGGGCCGGGGTAACGACAAGGTTAAGGACTCGCGACGGAATGGGGAAGTCCCCACTCCATCCTTCCATAATGCGTGGGACGCTTGGCGCTCGCGGAATGTTCAGGACCGCGCCACGCCTGCTTGCTTCCGGGCGTCACGCCGGACTCGCCCCGGACAGCTCCCGCTCCTGGGACAGCCGCGCCAGCTCCACCTTCATGCACCGGTCCTGCACCACGCGGATGCCCGCGCGCGCGAGCTTTTCGGCCGCGGCGTCATTGCGGATGCCCAGCTGGAACCACACCGCGTGCGGCTTCTTGGCGAGCAGGTCCGCCACGTGCGCGTCGATGTCCTCCGGGCGACGGAACACCTGCACCAGGTCCACCTGTCCGGGGATGTCCGCGACCGCGCGGTACACGGGCCGCCCGAGGATGGGCTCCGTCTCGCCGTGCACGGGCACGGGCACGATGTCGTAGCCGTGCTTCTGCAGGTACGCGGGCACCGAGTGCGCGGGCTTGTGCGCGTGGCTCTCCGGGCGGATGCCCAGCACCGCCACCCGTCGGGAGCGCGTGAGCACGTCCCGGACGCCCGCGTCGTCCTCGATGAGATTCGCTCTCCAGTCCATGACCACCTCCACCACGAGCCGCCGTGCATCGGAGCCGCTTCCGGGTGGCAACAGCCCACCCGCGAGGTCCCAGTCCCAGCGACAGACGCGCGGACGCGCGCCGCGTTGCGCTCGTGGGGGGTGCGAGTGGAACGGGGCCTTCCTGCCCGCTTGCTCGAAGGGGCGAGCGCAGTCTCCGCCCGCGTCGTGCGGCTCGCACCGAGGGAGATGTTCCACGAGGAGCAGTGGCAGTGCGTCGAAGGGCGCGTCCCGAGGAGCCAGCGTCTCGCGCCCACCCACCGAGGCATGACGCCGCGTGGGCGGAAGACTCGCGGTGATGAGCGGGACATCGCGCCCGGGGGGCCCGGTGCGCCGTGAGGCTCAGCGCGGCTGCGCCGCCTGGACCTCGATTTCGCGGCACGCCTCGGTGGCCAGCCGCACATCCTCCGGCGTGGCCCCCGGCAGCGTCGCGCAGAGGAACAGGTCATTGCCCACGCGGCGCGCGCCGAACAGCGCGGGCGCCGCGGCGCCGACGCCACCGTCACCCTGCTTGGGCGCCAGCGTCACGCGGAGCAGCGCGTAGGTGTCCTTCTCCTCTTCCTGGTCGAGGGACACCTCGAAGTTCTTCGACTCCGCGCGCACCCGGTCGGCCAGGTCCTCCACGGAGGGCATCTCCTCGCCCTTGCCGCGTCGCAGGTCCACCCGGAGCACCGGGCGGCCAGGAGGGCCCGCCTGGAAGCTGTCATCGGGAGCGACCTGCGCGGACCAGCCCTCCGGCAGCGGCACCTTCACGCCCGAGCGCGAGGTCTGCTCCGGGGAGGACGCGTCGGGGGAGTCCTTCCCCCCGTCGCAGCCCTTGCACCCGGACAGCAGCGCCAGCACCACGCCGGACGCGATGTGCCTGGCGCGCCGCACCGGCTACTTCTTCTCGCCGCCAGGAGGAGGAGGACGGGTGTTGCCGCCCAGGTTCTCCATCTTCAGCGAGCCCTCGAAGATGACGCCCCGGTCCATCGACAGGGACGGCGTCTCCAGGTTGCCCTTCACGCGGCCGGGCGTCTTGAGCTCGATGATCTGCGTCGCCTTCACGTTGCCTTCGACCTGTCCGTTGATGATGACGGTGCCGGCCTGGATTTCGGCCTGGACCTTGGCGCCATCACCGATGACGAGCACGTCCTTGGTGATGATCTGCCCCTGGAACTTCCCGTCGATACGGACCTGCCCCTCGAAGGTGAGCTTCCCCTCGAACTCGCTTCCCTTGCCCAGAAGCGTATGGACCTCACCAGAGCGCTGCGACACGGATTCCTCCTCCCGCTTGAACAAGGGCCTGCTGGGTGCTTCGTCTTTCTTCCCGCCAAGGAGCGCCACGCGCTACTCCTTCCTGAGCAGCTTCAACAGCCGGTCCAGGTCATCGTAGGAGAAGAAGTCCACCTCGATGGTGCCCTTTCCCGGGCTTCGTTCGGTCAACCGGACCTTCGTCCCCAATCGACGTTGGAGCTCCTCCACCAGGGACTTCACCTGCGGGCTCTGCTTCGGCGGCGTCTTGCCCGCATCCTTCTTGCCGTTGGAGCGACTCTGCTGGACCAGCCGCTCCGTGTCACGCACGGACAGCTTCTTCTCGGCCACCTGCCTGGCCAGGTTCTGCAGCTCCGGCAGCCGGGGCACGCCCAGCAGCGCGCGCGCGTGTCCCATGCTCAGCGAGCCGTCGGCCACCATGCCCTTGACGTCCGCGGGCAGGGCCAACAGGCGCAGGGCGTTGGCCACCGTGGAGCGCTCCTTGCCCACGCGCTGGCTGATCTGCTCCTGCGTCAGCTTGAACTCGTCGGTGAGGCGCTTGTAGCCCTCCGCCTCTTCAATCGGGTTGAGGTCCGCGCGCTGGAGGTTCTCGACCAGGGCCAGCTCGAAGGCCTGGACCTCCGTCACCTCCTTGACGATGGCGGGGACCTCCTTGAGGCCCGCGGCCTGGGACGCGCGCCAGCGGCGCTCACCCGCGATGATGCGGTAGCCGTCCTGGTCCTTGCGCACGAGGATGGGCTGGATGACGCCCTGCACGCGGATGGACTCGGTGAGCTCCTTGAGCTTCTCCTCGTCGAAGTGATGGCGGGGCTGGTCCTTGTCCCGGTGGATGGACTCAATCGGGAGCTTGAGGACGCCGGCCTTGAGCGCGGCCTGCTCGGCGGCCTTGCCGCCACCGGGAGCGGCCTGGGGGATGAGCGCGGAGAGGCCGCGACCGAGAGCGCGTTTCTGAGTGTCTGCTTTCACCAAGACATGACTCCGGCGCCGTGAGTCGACTCACGGCGGGCATGGGCGGCGCGAGCGGACCGGGCGTGACGGTGGCGCACGACGCGCGGCAAGATTTCAGGCCACCCGACGACGAGGCGCCTGACGGGGGGACTTGGGGGTGTCGCGCTTCATCAACTCGCGGCCGAGCGCCAGGTAGCTCTCGCAGCCCTTCGACTTGATGTCATAGAGAATGATGGGCTTGCCGAAGGACGGGCACTCGGACAGGCGCACGTTGCGCGGGACGACGACCTGGAAGACCTGGTCCTTGAAGTAGCCGCGCACCTCTTCCACCACCTGGTGGGCGATGTTGGCGCGCGCGTCGAACATGGTGAGCAGGATGCCCTCCATCTTCAGGTCCGGGTTGAGGCCCTGCTTCACCAGGTCGATGGTGTGCGTCAGCTGGGAGAGGCCCTCGAGCGCGTAGTACTCGCACTGCAGCGGGATGAGGACGGAGTCCGCGGCGGACAGCGCGTTGAGGGTGAGCAGCCCGAGCGAGGGCGGGCAGTCGATGATGATGTAGTCGAACTCGGCGGCGAGCGGACGCAGGGCGTCGCGCAGGCGGAACTCGCGGTTCTCCTGGCCGACGAGCTCCACCTCGGCGCCGGTGAGGTCGGGCGTGGCGGGGACGACCTGGAGGTAGCGCAGCTCGGTGGGGTGGAACAGCTCCTTCATGGGACGACCGTTGAGGAGCGCGTCGTAGATGGTGCCGTGGAGCTTGTCCTGCTTGAGGCCCAGGCCGCTGCCGGCGTTGCCCTGCGGGTCCATGTCCACCAGGAGCGTGCGGCGCTCGGCGGAGGCCAGGCTCGCGGCCAGGTTGATGGCGGTGGTCGTCTTGCCCACGCCGCCCTTCTGATTGGAGATGCAGATGATTCGACCCACGAGCCCCATCCTCTCTCATGCCTGGCGAGAGCCAGGCGCCGTGCGTGATGCGGTGCACGGTTGCACGCTGATCCCGCTGCTAACATGCGCCTCGGTGTCGGATCAAATTCGCGGCGCACGTTGCGCGAACGCTTCATCCGAGGGCCTGCCAGCCTTCCAAACGGCCTGATTCCGAAGACTTGGAAGAGCCGTCTTCATGCTGGAGAACCCGGCGAGCGGTGCCCTGGCATCCTGGGTCCACGGTGCCGCAACGGGCTCGCTCGGATGCCCTCCTTATAAGGAGGCGCGTGCGGCTACCTGAGGCGGGTGCGTTCGCGTTGGAGCTCGGCGCGCAGGCGCGTGATTTCGTCGAGCAGGTGCCGTACGTCGTCCGTGGCCTGGGTCCACAGGTGCAGGGTTCCATCGAGGCCGACGACATCGAGTGCGTCCATCGCGGCGACGTAGGACTCGGACAGCTTGGGGTCGTGGTCGCGGAGCGTGCGAGCTGAGTCCTCCATGTCGGCGAGGACTTCTTCGCGCGACGCGGCGGGGAGGGACCGCCAGCTCTCGATGAGCAGCGCGGACTTCCATCGCTTGGAGATGTCGGACAGCGTCGCGTCGTCGTGGGGCGGCATGGGGTCTTCCTTCCTTCCGAGCGGGTGGCCGCGCGTGGACGCGGGGACGGGAGGAGTCCGGACACGAGGTTCCGCGTGGAGCGTGGGTGGGTGTTTCCGTCACGACAACCGGGCGGGCGTTCCACGCGGAACACGATGACCTTTCGGCGCGCACCTCGAGCACCTCCTGAACGAGGGCCTGGCCTCATCACGTGAACAGCGCAGCGTGGCTCTTGAGGGGAGTCCCTGTGGAGTTCGACGAAGCCCGCGGCCGGCTTGTCGAGCTGCGTCTCACCGACGCGGCGCCACGAGGACCCGCCTTCGCGACGTCCACCCGCGTTTCAGACCGATGTCGTGACAGGTCGCGCAGACCTCGGTGAGGCCCGTCCCCGCGAAGCTCGGTTCGGCGCATCGACGAGAGCTCACGCCGCTTCGGACCGAGGCCGCGCGATGGACGGCTGAGCCTTGATGCTCCGCATCCGGGTTCCACATGGAGCAGGAGCTGGGTTCCATCGACTTCGTGCAGCTTGGAGTTGCGGTCGCGTCCCGCCTGGACTGGACCTCAGTGTCGCATCCGAGCTCCACCTGGACCCGAGGCCGACGGGTATCGACTTCTCGCGGCACCCCACCGAGGCCCGGTCGCGTGTGGCTGGACCTTCCTGTCCCTCATCCAGGTTCTACGAGGACCGACCGCCCATCGCCCTCCCCCTGGTTCGCGCTGATGCCGCATCCGAACCACCGGCCTGCATCACCTCATCCACGTTCACGCGGAACGGGGACCCGCATCTATCGACTCCTCCTCGCCGCCACGCATCGACGCCGTGTCACCGCTGGCGTGGACCGTCATGCGCCCCATCCACGGGAAGCAGGGACTGACCTCTATCGACGTCTCACGACTTCGCGGGGACGCGGCATCCGAACCCGAGCCCTGCATCGCGAGCATCCGTGCTCCACCTGGAACAGGGACTGGCCTCCGCTGACTTTTCACTGCTTCGCGGTGATGCGCCCCTGAGCGCCCAGACATCTGAACGTCCAGACATCTGGGCCTGTGCCGCGCGCATCCACGCTTCACCTGGAACCGGGCTGGCCATCCATCGGCCCCCATCACCACTTCGCGCCGATGCCGTTCGGTCACCGCGCGCCTTCATGTCCCGCCTCCACGTTCCACGTGGAACGGCCAGACCACCTGTTGGCGTGTCGTGCCGCGCATCACCGCTGCGACGTCGTCATCCGCTCACCTCGCGGTGCGCATCCGGGTTCCACGAGGCACACGTCCCAGCATCGCCAGCTTCTGGCGTGCTGCTGGTCGGGGCGTGCGCGGACTCATCCCGTGGCGTTCCACGTGGAACGTGGTTCGGACTTCCGCTGCTTCGCGAACCACTCCGCGCCGATGCCACACCACGCCCGCGACAGCTTCGCGACGTCCCTGCGTGTTCCACGTGGAACGGTGGAGTCGCATCGGCGCCTTCTCGTCAGCCTCTTCGCCGCGTTCGAGCAGGACATGCCTGGGGGTCTCCGCTCCGCGCTCCGCGTGGACCACGACACGGTCCTCCACGGTCAACCCAGGTGACGGCCTGCGCGAGCACCACCGCGTGACGCTCATCCGCGTTCCACGTGGAACGATGGAGTCGCCATCGATGCCTTCATGGATGTGGTGAGGGACAGTGTTCGACGAGATGGCATCCGGGCCTCGTTCCACGTGGAACACGACATGGTCCGCCACGCTCAACCCAGGTGACGACCTGCGCGAGCACCACCGTGTGACGCTCATCCACGCGGAACACGGCACGACCCTCCACGCGCGAGCCCAACTGGCGCATGCCTGAGCACGCCTTTTCGATGCCCATGCGTGTTCCAGGTCGAACGGTGGAGTCGTCATCGAAGCCTTCATCAACGGGGTGGCTTGCTCGGTCCGACCGGACGGCATCCATCCCGCGTTCCACGTGGAACGTGGTTCGACCCTTCATGGCTCGAACCCAGGTGGCACCTGAGCGAGCACCCGCTCGCGATGCGCATCCACGTTCCACGTGGAACACGAACAGGTCCCCACCTGCCGTCCCCATCGCGCCACATCGATGGGTGCCTGAGCGCGCCCATACTGGCCATCCACGTTCCACGTGGAACACGAACAGGCGTCCACCTGCTTCTCGTGATGGGCGCGCACCCGCCGGCTTGAGCCCATCCTCGTTCCACGTGGAACATGAACAGGCGCCCACCTGCTTCTCGTGATGAGCGCGCACCCGCCGGCTTGAGCCCATCCACGTTCCACGTGGAACACGAACAGGCGTCCACCTGCTTCTCGTGATGAGCGCGCACGTACCCGCTCGCGGGAACTCATCCACGTTCCACGTGGAACACGAACAGGCATCCACCTGCCTCTCGTGATGCTCCACATGATGAGCGTGCACGCACCCGCTGGCTGAAGCTCACCCTCGCTCCACGTGGAACACGAGCCAGCGTCCACCTGCTTCCCGCGCCTCTTCACATCGATACGGGCAGCACCTGCGGAGCCTCTCCACGTTCCACGTGGAACACGAACAAGGCCTCCGCCTGCTTCTCGTGATGACCGCGCGTCCCGCTGGCTGAGCCCATCCTCGTTCCACGTGGAACACGAACCAGCATCGGCCTGCTTCCCAGTACCTCTTCACATCGGTACGGGCGGCACCTGTGGAGCCACGCCACGTTCCACGTGGAACACGTGGGGTCGCCGCATCCGTCTTCGAGCTTCGTGGCGGTGCGACCTCGGACGCGATGCCACCTTCTCCGGCGCATCCACGTTCCACGTGGAACTGCCATCGCCTTCACAGGTCTCCATCCACGTGCACCTTTCGCCGTTCCTCGCGTGGCCGCGCCTCGCTCAACCGTGGGCCCGGACGAAACCCCTGCCCTTCTTCCTGGTTCGTGCTGGAGCCTCGGCAGTGACTCGCACCTTCATGGCCTGCCTCCACGTTCCACGTGGAACGGCCAACTCGTCGGCTTTCTTCATCGGGCTTCTTCGCGGTGCTCATCCAAGTTCCACGTGGAACACGACATGGCCTGCCGCGGACCGCTCCACCTCATGGCGACAAGGCGAGAGGAGAGCCCGCGCGCGCCGCATGCGGGTGCGCGTTCCACGTGGAACACGGCATGGCCTTGGTGTGGACCGCTTCCGTTTCATGGCTGCGCGACCAGCGCGACGACGGCACGCGCCGCATGCGGGTGCGCGTTCCACGTGGAACACGGCATGGCCTTGGTGTGGACCGCTTCCGTTTCATGGCTGCGCGACCAGCGCGACGACGGCACGCGCCGCATGTGGATGTGCGGTTCGAACTGGAACACGGCGTGGCCTCGGTGCGGACGTCTCCACCTTCGTGGCGGTGAGACCCGCGAAGCGCCGGCACACGCCGCATGCAACTGCACGGTTCCACGTGGAGCAGGCCATGGCCCTGGGCGGAACTCTTCACCTCCGTGACAGTGAGGCCCACGAGGCGCCGTCACACGCCACATGCGGATGCACGATTCCACGTGGAACAGGACGTGGCCTCGGGGCTGAGCTCTTCACCTTCGTGGCGGTGACGCCGCTGGCACACGCCACATGTGGATGCACGGTTCCACGTGGAACAGGACGTAGCCCCGGGGCGGAGTTCCTCAACTTCGTGGCGGTGAGACCCGCGAGGCGCCGGCACACGCCACATGTGGATGCACGGTTCCACGTGGAACAGGACATGGCCTCGGTGCGGACGTCTCCACCTTCGTGGCGGTGAGGTCGCTGGCACACGCCACAGGCGATGCGCCGTTCCGCATGGACCACGGCCTCGGCGCGGACCTCTTCACCTTCGCGGCTTCGGGGTCAGCGATGCGCCGGCACACGCCGCATGTGGATGCGCGTTCCATGTGGAACGCCACGCGGTCCCCGGATGCCCATCGGCCTGCGTCACTTCCAGCGTGGTGAAAGCACGAGGACTGACTTCTGCTGCCCGGCCCCTTTCACGAGGAAGTTCGTCGACCTTGTCGCCCATCGAATCGATGGGCATCGCGAAGGTGTCGACCTCCCTCAACCGAGGCCCACCTGCATGGCCGCATCGCGTTCCACGTGGAACGCCTCGTGGTCATCGGCGGACTGCTCGACCTGCTTCGTATCCATCCGGTGGTGGCCTGAGTCTTCGTTGCGGTGTCTACGCCTCCCGCGAAGACGGCCATCGACTCGCCGCACCCTCTTCCGGTTGAGCGCATCGTGATGGTGGGGACAACCACCGGCCACAGGTCGCTGCTGCCCGTTCCGCAGTCGCGGACCGAGTCGAACGCGAACTGGCATCGGCCCACTTCTCGAATCGTCACCGAAGGCACTAACGGCGCGCCTCCGCTTCATGGACCGTGGTCCCGCTCCACGTACTCCACGTACAGAGAGGCCTCGCATCCACCGACCGAAGTCCCGGACCCGACGCATGGGACCCGGCGGCCTCCACACCAGGTCAGCGACTCGGTCCGCATCCGCGTTCCTCACACGTGGCAACCCGCTCTTCGAATCGCTGCACGAAAGCGTGGGTGGCACTGTCCGGAAGCGACTCGGTCCTCATGTTCGGCGACCCGTCATCAGACGGCGCTTCGAACCGCTGCGAGCAAGCAAGGGTGCCGTCGTTCGGGCCCGCAGTACTGCAAGTTGGAGCAGGGCCCGGCTCGCACGGCTGCTCGTCGACTCTCCGCTGCGACATGGCCCCCATGAGACAGACCGAAACCCTCATCGGTTGGCTGAAGGCACGGCCGCATCAGCTCGAAGGGTTGAGGCATCCCGCGCAGCCGAAGCTCGCTCACACGCGTTGCACCTGGCCACACAACCCGTCGGCTTCAACCCTGCTCCGGATGCAGTGGTGCAATCGAGCCCTGGGCCGTCTCCACCGAGTCGTCGTGCTCGCTGCGCGCAGTTCCTCCATCCCTCCGCTGCTGACTGCTCCACCCCGCCGGGGAGCATCGACTCATGCATGAGTCAGTGGCCAGCGCGCTCACCTCTGGGGGACCTCATCGAGTACCTCGCGCGGCGGTGTTCCAGCCACTGTCTCGAAGGGCGCGGATTGGCGGGACCTCACCGCGGCTGCACAGCAAGCACTGGCTGACGAAGTCTTCACCGCCATCTTCGAGGCTTCATCCCAGACCACCTCATCGATAAGGCTCTTGCGGCCCTGTCGACCTCTCGGCAACGCGAAGTCAGGCAACGCTCGCATGCTCTCGACGCGTGCCGTTCGACGTCGCACCCGGCGCACCGCACCCCACCGAATCCAACAGAGCGGATGCACGCACGCATCCCGTGTTGGACTCCGAGCAAGGCACTGCCCGGCGCTTCGGAGCACAGGCTGGCGTGTGCGTCGATGCAGCGAACCGTGGGCTCCTCGCATGTGCACCGATTCACTTCGGAGAGCGCTCGTCACCTCGGCTGCCCGGCTTCAACACGCGTTCTCATCCTCACGGAGACGATGCGCGTCCAAGCCGCGCTCACCCGGGTGCGTGGAGCGCACGAACACCTCACGCGGCATCGACTCACGCACGCTCGCGAACACCTGCGCTGGAGCCGCATCCACGCGAGCAGTGACGCATCACCGAGCCGACGCATGCACCGCACTACCGCGTCCACTCACCTTGATAGAGCACCACGCGGTACCCATCCGGGTCCTCGAAGGTCATCCCATTCACGTCCCAATAGGGATTGTGTGAGCGCACCGGTTCGAAGCCCGCTTGCACCATGCGCTTCACCCTCGCCTTCCACTCGTCCCGCTGCGGCACGTAGAAGACCAACAGGTGTTCCTTCGACGGCGCACGCGGAGCCTCGTGGCCTCGCTCCACCGTGAACTCCAGATGGTAGGGCAGGCCGGGACAACCGAGCATCACGCCGTCGAAGCCCGCGTGGTCCTCGAAGCCTCCTCGCAGCTCGAAGCCGAGTCCCTCCCGATAGAACCTCACCACGGGCGCGAGACTCCGCGTCGGGCGCGCCACCCTCATCTTGCCCATGTCCATGCCAGCTCCATCCTCTCGTCGAGGACGGCATCCACCCGAGTGACAGCGGTGATGCGCGCACCACGCGCTCGACGAGGTGCGGTCAGCATGGCGCTGTCCGGCATCTCCAGGTTCCCGAACGGCAATGCGATGGCAGGAATCCACCCCATCGTCAGCGCATCACTCGGAAGAACGGCGAGCGAGCCTGACGCCAGACGCTCGCCGTGCACTCGACCCTGAAGGTCCTACCCACGACTCAGAACTTCGGAGGCACGTGCTCCACGAAGTAGGCCTGCTTGTGTCGAGGCTCCGCGTCGTACGCGGTGGCGAGCTCCCGGGCGCGCGTCTCACTCGAGAACACGGCCACCTCCGCGCGATTGCCGTGCTCATCCTGTCGGACCACGGCCCAACCCTCACGCGGACGCGGCGGGGGAACCGGCGGTGTTCCACGCACCTCCACCGCGTACCACTGCTTGTGCGCCCGCGCTTCCAACCTGCGCGCCAGGCACTCGGCATGACTTCGCTGGCCCATCACACAGACATCATGGCGATTGCCCGTGTCGTCCTGCCGGTACACCGCCCAGCCGTCCTTCGCGCGAGGCGCGTCGGCATCCAATCGCCACACCACCTCACCCCGCCACCAGTCGAGGTGCGCGAGCGCATGGTCCAGTTCGTCCTCTCGCGCGATGACTTGGAAGAAGTTCTTCACTTCCAGGTATGCGACGACGAACTTGAAGCCACAGTCCGCGCGCCAACCCCAATAACGAGTGGGTCCCCATCCGTCGCCATCCGCATCCCGCTGATGCGCGGGCCCCCAGCGTCGCTCGAAGTCCGCGAGCGGGACTTCCGCGGCGGCGACAATGAAACGATTCGAGGGCTCGTCATCGCCCCACACCACGGGGCGGTCCGTCGGAAGCGGCTTCATCCAGGACACCTCCACCTCGAACCTAACGTCGACATCCACGGTCTTCAGTAGGGGCTCCTCACTCCGGCGACGACCGCTGAAACCTCACAACAGTTGCTCGAATGAGCGCTCGGTCCACCCCAATCCATCGCAACCCGATGACCGTTGTCCGAGGCGCCCACTCACGCACACGACTCAGGAGAAGGGCCTCACAACCCCTCCCCTCCCCCACCGTGCTCAGGGGTTCAGCGCCTTCCACTTCCTGGTGGGTTCCACGAGCAACGAGGCCCGGACTCGGTGTCGAGCGCGGGGCCCTCGAGCGCCCGTTGGATGGCGCGCTCGAAGACCTTCATCCGCCGGGAGATATCCATCTTCCAGGACGTCGCGGGTCGAGGAGCGCGGCCCGCATCTTCCGGGACGCATGGTGACAACCCTGCGTCACCGAAACGATTCCCAGCTCCGCGGGTGGATGGGAAGACCATCAGTACCGTCGCTAAGACGGAGTCGACGACATCTCCGTGGCACGCGATGCAACCGGCCAACGTGACGTTCGTCGTGAGCCCCCCTACCGTGTCGAGGACGAGCGGGAAGCGGCTCACTCAAGAGGGAGCCTTCTCCCCTCCCCTGCCCTACCGCCGCGCGAACACCGCGACCTGACGCTCGGCGCCGGAGAACGGCAGCCGGTACGCACGGGCGGACACCACGCGCAGCTCGCGCTCCTCGGCGCGCGCCGCCAGCTCCGCGTCCGTCTGCGCCTTGCCGAGCATCGCCACCACGCGCCCGCCCTCCGCCACATACGCGGGCGCCAATCCCAACCAATCCGGCAGGTCCATGAACGCGCGGGCAATCAACAGCTCCGCGCGGGGGATGCCCTCCGTCTCCGGCTGTCCCTCCGCGCGCGCATGCAGCCCGCGCACGCCCTGCAACCTCAAGCTCGCCGCCGCCGCCTTGATGAACGCGACCTTCTTGCCCACCGTGTCCACCAGCGTCACGCCGAGCGACGGCAGCGCAATCTTCAACGGCAGTCCCGGGAAGCCCGCACCCGCGCCCAAATCCAACAGCGACGCCGCGCCCGTCACCTCCGGCAGCACCGCCAGCGAGTCCAGGAAGTGCTTCTCCAGCACCTCCTCCGGCGCGGTAATCGCCGTCAGGTTCACCTTGGCGTTCCACTTGAGCAGCTCCGCCATCAGCTGCTGCAACCGGGGCCCCACGTCCTGCCCCACCGACACGCCCAGCGCCTGGCAACCGGATGCCAGCAGATCGTCGAACCGCGTGTTATCCACAGCCCCTCCACAGCCGGCGGAGTCTCAACCCCCCGGAATCATTCAGGGGATTTTCATCCCCAAAGTTTCCCACACGTTATCCACACCCCCAGTCCTGATCACTCCAGGGGGTGTCCGTCCCCGCCGCCCGAGGGCCCCGAGACGCGCTTGAGCGCCACCAGCAGCAGGGACACCGCGGTGGGTGTCAGCCCTGGAATCCTCCGGGCCTGCCCTACCGTCGAGGGCCGGTGCGAGGCCAGCTTCTCCGCCGCCTCCTTGCTCAGCCCCCGCACCTCGCCGAAGCGGAAGCCCTCCGGAATCCGCCACCGGTCCGTGGCCTCCGACTCGCGCGCCGCCGCCCGCGCGGCCTGGGCGATGTAGCCCTCGTACTTCACCTCCACCTCCACCTCCTCGGCCACGTCCTCCCCCACCGAGGGCCAGTCCGCCCTCCCCTCCCCCAGCGCCAGGTACGTCACCTCGGGCCGCTTCAGCCTCGCCGCCAGGCCCGTGCGCTTGAGCCGGGTGACCTCCTCCGTCACCGCGCGCCGCCGCGCCTCGGCCCGCTCCAGCGCCTCGCGCGGCAACAACCCCACGCGGTGCCCGTGACGCGCCAGCCGCAGGTCCGCGTTGCCCTCGCGCAGCTTGAGCCGGTGCTCGGAGCGGCTGGTGAACATGCGGAACGGCTCGTCCACGCCCTTGGTCACCAGGTCATCCACCAGCACCGCGCCGTGCGCCTCGTCGCGGCCGAGCACGAGCGCCGGCTCGCCCTTCACCCGCAGCGCCGCGTTGAGCCCCGCCCACAGGCCCTGGAAGGCGGCCTCCTCGTAGCCGGAGGTGCCGTTGAGCTGCCCCGCGAAGTACAGGCCCGCGACGGACTTGGTCTCCAGCGTGGGGTGCAGCTGCGTGGGCGGCGAGTAGTCGTACTCCACCGCGTAGCCGAAGCGCACGACCTCCACCTTCTCCAGCCCGGGGATGGTGCGCAGGAAGTCGAGCTGCACGTCCGCGGGCAGGCTGGTGGACAGCCCCGCCGGGTACACGAGCGGGGAGTCTGGCCCCTCGGGCTCGAGGAACACCTGGTGCCGCTGGCGGTCCGCGAAGCGCACCACCTTGTCCTCCAGCGACGGGCAGTAGCGCGGGCCCCGGCCGACAATCTCCCCCTGGTACAGCGGCGAGCGGTGCAGGTTGTCGCGCAGCACCCGATGCGTCTCGAGCGTCGTCTGCGTCATGCCGCACGTCACCTCGCGCTGACGTGGGAACGGCACTCCGGAGGCCTGCTCCACGCGCGTGCGCCAGGAGAACGGGCGCGGCGGGAAGTCACCGGGCTGCGGCTCCACGCGGTCCCAGTCGATGCTCGCGCGAGCGAGCCTGGCCGGCGTCCCCGTCTTGAAGCGGCCCAGCGTGAAGCCCAGGCCGCGCAGCGAATCCGACAGGCCCTTGGCCGCGTCATCCCCGAGCCGTCCGCCGACCTCCTTCTTCTCGCCCACGTGCATCAGCGCCTGGAGGAACGTGCCCGTGGTGAGCACCACCGCGGACGCGGCCACGTCGGTGCCGTCGCCCATCCGCACGCCCGTCACCCGGCCACCCTCCGTCACCAGCGCGGAGACTTCGCCCTCGCGCACGGTCAGGTTCGGGGTGTGGAAGAGGACGTCCTGCATCAGCGCGGCGTACTGCTCGCGGTCGCAGAGGATGCGCGTGGCCTGGACCGCGGGGCCCTTGGAGGCGTTGAGTATCTTGAAGTGCGTGCCGGCCAGGTCCGCCACGCGGCCCATCTGTCCGCCGAGCGCGTCCAGCTCGCGCACCAGGTGGCCCTTGGCGGTGCCGCCCACGGCGGGGTTGCAGCTCATCACCGCGGAGCGCTCGCGCTTCAGGGTGACTGCCAGCGTCGAGAGGCCCAGCCGCGCGCACGCGAGCGCCGCCTCGCTGCCGGCATGGCCCAGGCCCACCACGATGACGTCGTACCGGAGTCCCATCGCTCACGAGGGTCGCCGGAGGGCCACCGGGCCTGACCGGGCCCGAGCATTCCGTCATGGCGCCCCGAGCACCCTGGCTCCGGGCGCGCCGCGACCGTGCGTGTCCGTATGTCTCCGGCGGACGCCCTTGGCAAGCAAAGGGAAGGTTTACGGGAGCGCGCGAGGCGGGCAGTGGGAGGGGTTGAGGAGCTGCCTGCCTCGCGCGCACCGGCCATCCTCCGTGAGGTTCAGTCCCGTACGACGGGCTTCCCCCCTCGGCCTGGATGGCGAATCCAAGAATGTCGGGCGGGCCTCCTCTGGCTCGCCGGTCCTGCTGCCAAAGCGCCTCGCGTCCCCGCGCGGTCGCTCCAAGTCCCCCTCTTCACGAGGCGGGCCCATGCCCCCTCGGTGGTTCGTCGCCCCTACTGGCGTCGCACACACGGAGGGCGGGCCTTGGCCGTGCGGTGAGGGCGCTACGGAGAGCTCGAGTCTCTTGGGAGGCCCTGCTCCCCCGTGTGCGCGACGGGGATATGAATAACCGGAGGGTCTGACATGCCGGCTTCCGCCGGGCGGGGCTCCTGGGGGTGGAGGTGGGAGGCGGGCGCTTCCCCGGAAACCGGCCCTTGGGAGGCTGGGATTGTTCGCGGCGGGGAACACACCGTTGACGGTGGGGAGTGCTGGTCAGCCGACGTCCACGCCGCTATCCACACCGCTCACGATGAAGCCGCTCCGAAGTCCTCCCCGACACGTCGTCCCCCGCGCCGCGCGCGAGCGACCGTGCGAGGCCCGGAGCCCCGATGGACGCGCACGCCCCACGAGGGCGCGCCTCACGCTCGAGTTGGCATGAACCCGCTCACGAAGAAGTCGCCCCCTTCGGGCACGCTGTCGATGGAGCTGCTGCTGGGGACGCTCACCGCGTTCGCGCCGCTGTCCATCGACATGTACCTGCCGGCGCTGCCGCGCATCGCGGAGGACCTGCACTCGTCGGCCTCGGTCATCCAGCTCACGCTCGCCTCGTGCTTCGCGGGGCTGGCGCTGGGGCAGCTCTTCACGGGGCCGCTCATCGACCGCTTCGGACGCACGCGGCCCTTGTACGTGGGGCTGGCGGTGTACGTGCTGGGCTCGCTGGGCTGCGCGCTCGCACCCTCGGCGACGGCGTTGGTGGCGATGCGCTTCTTCCAGGCGTTGGGTGGGGCGGTGGCGCTGGTGGCGCCGCGCGCGGTGGTGCGCGACCTGTGGTCCGGCGCGGACGCGGCGCGGACGATGTCTCGGTTGATGTTGGTGGTGGGCGTGGCGCCGGTGCTCGCGCCGCTGTTGGGAGGGCTGGTGCTCCAGTACACGAGCTGGCGCGCCATCTTCGTTTTGCTGGCGGGCATCGGCGTGGTGGCGCTGGTGGCCACGGTACGCGTGTTGCCTGAGACGGCGCCCGCGCACTCGGGGCCGCGCAGCGTGCGCTCGCAGTTGGGGGCGCTCTTGAAGGACGCGGACTTCGTCGGCCCGGCGCTCGCGGGCGGCTTCGCGTACGCGGGGATGTTCGCGTACATCGCCGGGTCGCCCTTCGTGTTCATCACGCTGCATGGTGTTCCTGAGCAGGACTTTGGTTGGTTCTTCGGCGCCAACGCGGTGGGGCTGGTGGCCATGGCGCAGCTCAATCGCAAGCTGCTCGGCGTCATCCCGTTGCACCGGATGCTGCGTCTGGCATTGACGTGGTGCTGGCTCACGGCGCTGGTCGTCCTCGCCGTGACGTGGAGCGGGGCAGGAGGCCTGTGGGGACTGGCGGCCGCGCTGTTCCTGTTCGTCCCGACGATTGGCCTGGTGGGACCCAACTCGGTGGCCATCGCGCTGGAGCGGCATGCCGCGCACGCGGGGCTCGCGTCCGCGCTCCTGGGCGCGCTCCAGTTCGCCGCGGCGGCCACGGCGTCGTGGGCGGTGAGCGCGCTCGATGACGGCACCGCGCGTCCCATGGGCGGGGTGCTGGCGGCGGCGGCGACGCTCGCGTGGCTGTGCGCGTTCCTGCGGCACCGCTCGGGCGCGGCGAAGCCCGAGCCCACCGTGGCGGCGTGAGCCCGTAGCCCGCACGGGACACGGGCCGCCCGAGAGAAAGCCTCACCTGAAAAGGCTAACGTCGCGTGTGGACCGCCGGGTTCCCGCACCGACGTGGGTCCGCTCCTCCATCCGCCTCGCGGGAAGAGGTGCCAGTTCATGGACAAGAAGGACAGGCTCGACCGCTCGTGTCTGCCGGAGGGCGTCTCATTCGACCGCAAGGAGGGGCTCTATGCGGTGCTCGGTCCGGAGGACCGGGTGGTGCATCTGGGAATCTACGAGGACGGGCAACGCAAGCCCGGGACCTGGGCCCTGGATGTGGCACCGGATGGGAGTTGGGCCCGCGTGGAGAGGAACACGGTCCACGAATGGGACCGCTCCGCTCCGGGCCTTCCCTATGACGAGGAGAAGTCACTGGCGGCCTGGGGTGTTCCGTGGCTCCGCACCATCGCCAGCGAAATGCAGGGACCGCGTCCCGGCATCAACCTCCAATGCTCGTTCTGCGAGAAGTACTTCCGCGAGGTGAGGCATCTCATCGCGGGCATCAACGTGAAGATCTGCGACGAGTGCGTGGGCCTGTGCAACGACATCATCCAGAAGGAGAAGCAAGACGCCTCGAAATAGGACGGTGTCGAGGTCCGCCTCCACGCCGCTCCTGATTCACGCCACGCGGACATGAAAAACCCCGAGGCGCCGTGCTGGCACCTCGGGGCGGGTGACGCGAGAGAGCGAGTCGTCAGGTCATCACTGCGCGACCGGGACCTTGGCCTTCTTCTCCGCGCCGACGAAGTCACCGGACTTCACCTGGGTGACCTTGGTCCAGTCCACGTGGCGCGCCATGGCCTGGCGCACGTCCTCCGGCTTGAGCTTCGCGAGCTTCTGCTCCAGCTCCGCGTCGAACGCGAGCGTGCGGCCCAGGTACAGGTAGCTGGCGAGCCTGCGTGCCAGGCCCCCGTCCTGCGCGCGTCCCGCCTGACGGTACTCGAGCAGACCCGCGCGGGCCTTCTCGAGCTCCTCGGCGGAGTAGCCCTTCTGCAGCGCGCTGGTCACCTCTTCACGCATGGCCAGCTCCAGCCGCGACGCGTTCTCCGGCGCGTAGATGGCGTACGTGATGAACGTGCCCACCGCGTCGATGTCACCGGGGTTCAGGCTGCTGGCGACGCCGTAGGACAGGCCATCCTTCTGACGGATGCGCGTGGCCAGCCGCGAGTTGAGGAAGCCGCCGCCCAGCACGAAGTTGCCGAGCATGAGCGCGGGCCAGTCCTCGTCCTGGTCACGCAGTTGGAGCGTCTGTCCCGCGTAGTAGTACGCGTTCGCCTTGTCCGGCGTCTCCAGGACCAGGGCCTTGGCGCCCACGTCGTTGAACACCTCCGGCACGCGCTGGTACTGCGTGGGGCTCTTCCAGCCGCCGAAGAGCTTGCTCGCGACGCCGGTCAGCTCCTTCGGCTCGAAGTCACCCACCACGGCCAGCTCCGCGTTGGAGCCGCCATAGAACTGCTTGTGGAAGGCGCGCGCCTGCTCGAGCGTGGTGTTCTTCGCGCCCGCGATGCGCTCGTCGAGCGTGGGCACGTAGTACGGGTGGCCCTTCGGGTAGTGGCCCGACAGCGTGCGCCAGAAGGCGATGCTGCCCTGGGTCTCCGGCTCGCTGCGCTGGGCCTCCAGGTCCGCCAGGCGCTCCTGCTTGAGCAGCGCGAACTCCTTCGCGTCGAACGCGGGCTGGCGCAGCACCTCCGCCACCAGCTCCAGCACCTTGGGGAGGCTGGCGCGCGGGCACTCGATGTTGGCCGAGGCTCCGGACAGCCCACCGTCCACGCTCACGCGGGCCTTGAGCTTGTCGAGCTCGTCCTGCAGCTGCGAGCGCGTGCGCTTCTGGGTGCCGCGCATCAGCATGCGGCCCGTGTACGCCGCCGCGTCCGCCTTGCCGCGCAAGCTGGCCTCGGTGCCCCAGTGGAAGGACAGCGACGCGTTCACCATCTCGCCGCGCGTCTTCTTGGAGAGCAGCGCGTACTTCATGCCGCCGGGCAATTCCCCGCGCTGCACGCGCGCCTCCACGTTGGAGGGGGAGGGGTCGAACGCCTCGCCCTGCGTCACGGCGGCGCGGCCCTTGTAGCCCTCCAGCACCTTCGCCAGGTCCACCGGCGCCGGCATCTCCGAGCGGTCCGGCTTCGCCGTCGGCACGAACGAGCCCATCGTCCGGTTGGAGGACTTGAGGTACGTGGTGGCGACGCGGGTGACGTCCTCGGGCTTCACCGCCTCGATGCGGTCGCGGTGCAGGAACATCAGGCGCCAGTCGCCGGTGGCGGCCCACTCGGACAGGCCGATGGCGGCGCGCTCGGAGTTGTTGAGCGTCAGCTCCATGATTTTGAGGAGCGTCGTCTTGGCGCGGGTGACCTCCTCCTCGGTGAAGGGCTTGCGAGCGGCCTCCTCCACGTTCTTGATGAGCGCCTCGCGCGCGGGGCCCAGCGGCTGGCCTTCGCGCAGCTCCGCGCTGAAGCCGATGACGCCCGGGTCGCGGAACTGGAGGTTGTACGCGGACACCTTCGCGACCTTCTTGCCCTCCACCAGCGACTTGTAGAGCCGGCCCGAGGGGTTGTGCCCCATGGCGAGCGTCAGCACGTCGATGGCCGCGAAGTCCGGGTGGGCGCCCTCGGGTACGTGGTACACGCTGGCGAGCATGGGGTTGTCGCCCACGCGGCGCAGCGTCACCTCGCGCTCGCCGTCCTGGGTGGGCTCGGCGGTGTACGTGGCGGGCACGGGCTCGGCGGGCTTCTTCAGCTTGCCGAAGGTGTCCTGGATGTAGCCCAGCGCCTTGGCCTCGTCGAAGCGGCCGGCGACGACGAGCAGCGCGTTATCCGGGCGGTAGTACTTCCGGTAGAAGGCCTGGAGCCGGTCGATGGGGACGTTCTCCAAATCCGAGCGCGCGCCGATGGTCGACTTGCCGTAGCTGTGCCAGATGTACGCGGCGCTGAGCACGCGCTCCTGGAGGATGCTGCCCGGGTCGTTCTCACCGGACTCGAACTCGTTGCGGACGACCGTCATCTCGCTGTCGAGGTCCTTCTTCGCGATGAAGCTGTTGACCATGCGGTCGGCTTCGAACGAGAGCGCCCACTGGAGGTTCTCGTCGGTGGCGGGCAGGGTCTCGAAGTAGTTGGTGCGGTCCAGCCACGTGGTGCCGTTGGGACGGGCGCCGCGCTCGGTGAGCGCCTGGGGCACGTTCTTCGTGGTGGGCGTGCCCTTGAACAGCAGGTGCTCGAGCAGGTGCGCCATGCCCGTCTCGCCGTAGCCCTCGTGCTTGCTGCCCACGAAGTACGTCACGTTCACGGTGACGTTGGGCTTGGTCGGGTCGGGGAAGAGCAGCACGCGCAGGCCGTTGGGCAGGCGGTACTCGGTGATGCCCTCCACGCTCGTCACGGGAGAGAGCGAGCCGGCCTTGGGGGCGGGGGCAGCGGCCTTCGCGGCGGGGGCGGGGGCCTTGGCGGCGGAAGGGGAGGGGGCAGGGGCTTGGGCCCAGACGGGCTGGCTGGCCAGCAGCATCAGGGGCGCCAGCAGGGAAAGCGGGGTACGACGCTTCATGCGGTCCTCGCGGGTCTTCAGGAAGTGCACGGCGCTTCTAACCCGGCACACCCCCTCCGCCATCCCGGAAGCCAGCACTTCCTCCAGGAAGGCGTCCTCGGTGTGACAGGCGAGGGGCGCGCTCCGGGGGTTCGCGGCGGGTTCGTCGCGATTTCCGGTGACTACCCTTGAGGTTGTCTACCGCCTTTCCTCCATTTCAGGTTGGCTTGGTAGGGTGCCTTCCACCTGGAAAGCGACATGGGGTCGCTCGAAGGAGGACGTCGAGATGGCGCGCAATGACGGTGGGGGACTGGGGCCGATGTACCAACGGGAGATGGAGGAGTTGAGGGAGCGCCTGCGCAAGGCGCATGAGGAGTCGCTCGCGGCCATCGCGAAGCTGTCTCAGCACATGGACAGGACGCGGGTGAACCTGGACGCGCTGGACCGGAGCCACGCGGACTTCAGGCAGTCATTCCAGGCGGTGCAACGGGAGTACGGCGAGCTGAGGGAGATGGTCCACGAGCATCACGTGGTCATCGGGGAGACGCGACAGGAAGTCAGCGGACTGAAGGGCGACGTCGGCGGGCTGCAGCAGGACGTCAAGGAGATCCGGGTCGACGTCCATGAACTGAAACAAGACGTGGCTCTGCTCAAGCAGAGGGTGGAGGCCTTGGAGGTGAAGGTCCACGCCCTCGAGCGGAAGATGGAGGTCGTGCATGCACGACTGGAGGGCATCGACAGAAGGCTCGATGCCATCGACTCCCGACTCAGCATCCTGGAGACCGGGTGTCAGGCCATGGAGGTCAAGCTCCAGCGCTCGGACCGCCTCTTCGAGGAGATGAACGAGCGCATGGACCTCTTCTCCCGGGACCTCCGCGTCGTGCGCGCGGGCTTCGAGGAGTCCGTGGAGACGCTCGCGAAGCTCGCCGCGACCATGGGCATCAACGCCTCGGAGATGCGCCGGGGGTTGTTCCACGTCAACGAGAAGGTGTCCCGGCTCTCGGTGGAGCAGGACACCACCAACAAGCGCCTCCAGGCGCACGAGAGCATCCTGACGAAGCTGCTCAAGAACTGACCCCGCGATGACACCGTGAGGGGAACTCCACGCGGTTCCCCTCACGTCGGTGTAGCGTCGCCCCTCAGGTCCGCAAGGGGCGACGCATGAAGCTGGTGCTCATCTCCGATACGCATCGACGACACGAGGAGCTCGAGGTCCCCGTGTGCGACGTGCTCATCCACGCGGGTGACTTCTCCCGCCGAGGCAAGCAGGAGGAGCTGGAGTCCTTCCTCGGCTGGTTCTCCCGCTGTCCGGCACGAGAGAAGGTGTTCGTCGCCGGCAACCATGACTTCATCTGCGAGCGCGACCCGCAGCTGACGCGGAGGCTCGCGCACGAGGCGGGAGTGCACTACCTCGACGACGAGGAGGTGCTCGTCCGAGGCCTGCGCGTCTGGGGCTCACCGGTGACGCCCCGCTTCGGCGGCATGGCCTTCAACCGCGAGCGCGGCGCCGACATCCGCACGCACTGGGACCTCATCCCCGAGGGGCTCGACGTGCTCGTCACGCACGGTCCTCCCAAGTGCCTGGGGGACCGCACGTTCCTCGGCGCGCACGTGGGCTGCGAGGACCTGCTCGCCCGCGTGAAGCAGGTCCGTCCGCGCCTCCACGTCTACGGCCACATCCACGAGTCCCCGGGCGAGCAGTCCCTGCCCGACGTGCCGACTCGCTTCCTCAACGTGTCCAACTGCCACCTGCACCCCTTCGGCATCCGTCCACCCGTCGAGGTGGAACTCGACGCGCTGTCCTAGGACGCGCGCTGTCCTCGGAAGAAGTCCTCGATTTCGCGCACCTCGTCCGTGGTGAGGCGGAAGTCCCCGGCCTGGATGAAGCCATCCACCTGCTCGGCGCTGCGCGCGCCGACGATGGCGCCCGTGACGACGGGGTTTCGCAGCGTCCACGCGATGGCCACCTCCGCGGGCGAGCGTTCATGTCGCGCTCCCACCTTCCGGAGCAGCTCCACCAGCTCCAGGTTGCGCGTCAGCTTCGGCTCCTGGAAGTCGGAGCTCTTGCGGCGCCAGTCGTCCTGGGGGAAGGCCGCCACGCGCTCGCGGGTCATCGCGCCCGTCAGCAGGCCGGAGGCCATGGGCGAATAGGCGATGACGCCGATGCCGTGCTGCTCACAGAAGGGCAGGGTGTCCTTCTCGATGTCGCGGTGGATGAGGGAGTAGGGCGGCTGGAGCGACGTCGGCGGCGCGATGCCCCGGATGCGCTCGAGCTGCTTCGCATCGAAGTTGCTCACGCCCGCCCAGCGAATCTTCCCCTCGCGCTTCAGGGCCTCCATCGCCTTCCAGCCCTCTTCAATCTCCTCCAGCGACTCCACCGGCCAGTGGAACTGGTACAGGTCGATGGCGTCCACCTTCAGCCGGCGCAGCGAGGCCTCACACTCGCGGCGCACCGAGTCCGCCTTGAGCACCTTGGAGATGCGCCCCTGCGCGTCCCAGACCATGCCGCACTTGGTGAAGACATACGGCCGCTGACCCCGGCCCTCGAGGGCGCGCGCGACCACCTCTTCCGAGTGCCCCAGTCCATACACCGCGGCGGTGTCTATCCAGTTGATGCCCGAGTCCAGCGCGCGCCGGATGGCCTCGATGGACTTCGCGTCGTCCTGCGAGCCCCAGCCGAACTGCCAACCGCCCCCTCCAATGGCCCAGGCCCCGAAGCCCAGGGGGGTGATGTCCAGGTCGGATGACCCCAGCTTCCGCGTCCGCATGCGCTCCTCCAAGTCTCGTACGGGCCCGCACCCGAGGCTCGGGCAGCCTGTCACCTCGGGGCCCCTGGAAGAATGGGGATGCGCGGCCCGGGACGCGCGGGCCCGGGACGAGCGCCCCGTCGCCCGGCCCCTGGAATGTCGCTCGGACGGCGGGGTGACACGAAGCGGCGTGCAAGCATCGGCGCGCTGGCCCGTTAAGTAGTAAGGACCGCTGCAGGATTCGAGTCCCTTGCGCGGACCAGGAGCTTCCCTCGGATGAAACGCTTTCTCATCGGCGCGCTGGCCTTCATCGGCGCGATGTCCGTCCTCTTCGTGGTGGGCCTGGTGGCCCTGGTGGTGCTCGCGTCCTCGAGCCGCCCCAGCGTGCCGTCCAACCTCGTGTTGGAGTTGGACCTGTCGCAGCCGCTCGCGGAGAACGTCTCCGCCGACTCGCTGGCCGGGGCCTTCGGCGAGGACCCGCTCACCGTGCGCGACGTGGTGGACGCGCTGGAGAAGGCGGGCGAGGACTCACGGGTGAAGTCGCTGGTGGTGCGCGTGGGCACCAGCCCCGGCAGCCCCGCGACGACGCAGGAGGTGCGCGACGCGGTGAAGGCGTTCCGCGCCAAGGGCAAGAAGGCCATCGCCTACACGGACTCGTTCGGCGAGGAGGGCAACGCGACGGGCGCGTACTACTTCGCGTCGGCCTTCGATGAAATCTACATGCAGCCGTCCGGCAGCGTGAATGTCATCGGCCTCGCGTTCGAGACGCCCTTCGCGCGCGACGCGCTGGCGAAGCTGGGCGTCAAGCCGCGCTTCGACAAGCGCTACGAGTTCAAGAACGCGGTCAACAGCTACACGGAGCAGGGCTACACGCCCGAGCACCTGCTGGCCACGGAGCGCTTCGCGGGCAGCCTCTACGGGCAGATGGTGCGCGGCATCGCCGAGGGGCGCGGGCTGAAGGAGGAGGAGGTGCGCGCGCTCATCGACCGGGCGCCGCTGCTCGCGCCGGAGGCGGTGGACGGCAAGCTGCTCAACGGGCTGCTCTACCGCGACGAGGTCTACGCCGCGCAGAAGGCCGCCGCGGGCGAGGGCGCGGAGCTGTTGTACGTGAAGAAGTACCTGGAGCGCGCGGGCCGGCCGAACACCACGGGCGACACCATCGCGCTCGTCTACGGCGTGGGCACCATCTCGCGCGGCCGGAGCGACTCCAGCCCGTTCGGGGAGCAGGCGCTCGGCGGCGACAGCGTGGCGGCGGCGCTGCGCAAGGCGGCGCAGGACTCGCAGGTGAAGGCCATCATCTTCCGCGTGGACAGCCCGGGCGGCAGCTACGTGGCCAGCGACACGGTGCGCCGCGAGGTGCAGCGCGCTCGCGAGGCGGGCAAGCCCGTCATCGCCACCATGGGCACGTACGCGGCCAGCGGCGGCTACTACTTCGCCATGGACGCGGACAAGATTGTCGCCCAGCCCGGCACGCTCACGGGCAGCATTGGCGTGTACACGGGCAAGTTCGTCACCGACGGCTTCTGGGAGAAGCTGGGCGTCAACTTCGACACGGTGGCCTTCGGGAAGAACGCCACGCTGGCCAGCTCGGACGCCGACTACACGCCGGAGCAGCAGGCGCGCGTGGACGCGGAGCTGGACCGCATCTACACGGACTTCACCACGCGCGCGGCGAGCGCCCGGAAGATGCCGGTGGAGAAGCTGCAGGGCCTGGCCAAGGGCCGCGTGTGGACGGGCGAGGACGCGCTGGAGAACGGCCTGGTGGACGCGCTCGGCGGCTACCCCAAGGCGCTGGAGCTGGCGCGCGAGGCCGCGAAGCTCCCCGCGGACGCCAAGGTCCGGGTCGAGGAGTACCCGCGCAAGAAGAGCCCCGCGGAGGTGCTGTCCTCCATGCTGGGGGAGACGGGCGACAACAGCGACGACGAGGCCTCCGCCACCACGTCGGTCGCCACGCCGTGGGCGCCGCTGGTGGAGGCCACGCGCGTGGTGCACGAGGTGGGCGTGCGCATGGGTGTCTTCGCACCCGAGCGTGGCTCGCTCCACGCGCCGATGCCCCAGACGCGCTGGTAGTCGTCCGCGACACGTCAGGACATGTCCGCGCGTGCCTCATGGACGCGCGGGCGTGATGCCTGGACGCCTGGCCCCGAGGTGCGTGAGTCCTTCCCGCCTCGGCGCCTTCGCCTCTCACCGCGACAGACCTTTCGTGGACGTGCTCCGTTTCAATTCGAGACGTGACGGCGCGTCATGACGGGTGGGGCATCGGGCCCCTTCCTTGCAGATGTCGCGGACGTGGAACCATCTGTCGCGGCGGAGCAAGCCGCGCGGGTGGTGCGGGCGTAGAGAACACTCAAGTTTCCGGGACGCATGCGTTCCCAGGGGCAGGGGGCCGCCGTGGGGGGCCTGAGGAGCAAGGCATCATGAAGAAGCGACTGGGGGACATCCTGCTCGAGCGCGGGATGATGGATGCGCTGCAGCTCCACTCCGCGTTGGCGTACCAGCGCAAGTGGGGAGTTCCGCTCGGGCAGGTGGTGGTGGACCAGCGCTTCTGCACGGCGCGGCAGGTGTTGGAGGCGCTGGCGGAGCAGGTGGGGATGCAGACGGTGGACCTGGACGCGCAGCCTCCCGAGGCGGCCCTGGCGCGCCTGATTCCGGAGCGCGTGGCGGAGACACACCGCGTGGTGCCGCTGCGGCTGGAGGGACACGCTCCCCGGGACACGCTGGTGGTGGCCATCGCCGCGCCGGCGAGCCTGGCGTCGGTGGACGCGGTGAAGAGCGTGACGGGGCGGACGCGGGTGGTGGCGAGGCTGGCCACGGACGCATCCATCCGCCGCGCCATCGGCCGGATGTACCGGGGTGAGACGGAGAACGCGCCCCGTCGTCCTGGCATGGAGGGCTTCTCCCTGCCGGAGGCGGACGAGCAGATGCCCATGGTGCTCAGCGGCAGCATGGCGGAGCTGACGAACATGGCGCCGCCGGTGGTGCCCTCCGAGGGTGAGCTGCCCTTGTTGTCCTCGCTGGAGGAGGAGACGGCGCGGCCCCGGCCCGTGGTGGCGGCGGTGCCCCGGCCTCGCACGCCGTCCCAGACGAAGCTGCCCACGGTGACGGCGGCGCCCGCGGAGGCGCTGGCGCAGGTGCTGGTGTACGGCTGGGGCGCTCAGGCGGCGTCGGGGCTGGTGCGGGTGCTGACGGGGGCGGGCTTCACCGCGCGGGTGGCGAGCACCGAGGAGCTCCTGGCGTCGAGCGAGGCGCAGGTGGTGGTGGCGCCGCTGCCGTCGCTGGAGGCGCTGGGCCGGAGGGTGGGCGCCCAGGTGGTGGCCGCGGGCAAGACGCCCGAGGTGGACCTGCCCCGGGCGCAGGCGGTGGGAGCGCGGGGCTTCGTGGCCGCGCCCGTGGACGCGGAGCTGCTGCTCAGGACGGTGCGTCGACTGGCCAGTGCGCCCGTCGACGCCACGTTTCTCAGGCGCGCCAGCTGAGGCGCGCGGACCTCACGGCACCGCGGAGAGCATCGCGGAGACGTTGCCCAGGGAGGACTCGGGGAGCCACAGCGACTCGAGCTCCACGGGGGCGGAGGTGAAGGGCTCGGCGCGCACGAGCGCGTCCGAGTCGTAGCAGCCGGTGAGGAGCCAGCCTCGCTTGACGCGCTGGTAGGTCTCCAGCGTGCGCGCGGCCGGGTCCACCAGCCAGACGTGGGAGACGCCCTGGCGCGCGTAGAGGGGCAGCTTGCGCGTGCGGTCCAGGGCGACGGTGGACGGGGCGAGCACCTCGCAGACCCAGTCCGGCGCCAGGGTGAGGAAGGGCACGTCCGGGTCGAGGGGGGACGACACCCGGTCGCGACGCCAACCCGCCACATCGGGCACGAGCACGTCGGGCCCCAGGCGCAGCTCGGGGGCGCGCAGGAAGCACCAGCGTCCGCTGCCACCCCGGCGCCGGTCGAGTTGCTCACCCAGCTCCACGCCCAGCATGAAGGCAGCGCGGGTTTGAGCGGGCGTCAGCCTGGGAGAAGCCACGAGCTCCTCGTCCAGTATCTCTCCGACCCAGCCCGCGGGCAGGGCCTGGAGCATGGAGTGGTTCGCCAGGTGGATGATGCCTTCCGTCACAGCGCCTCCGAAAGTGCGGCGGTTGAGGGCGGCATTCTAGGGAGGGGTCTGACACGGCCTGGGCCGTGCGGCGGCGCGTCACTTTCCGATGCAGAACCGCTGGAAGATTGCGTCGATGAGCGCCTCGGACGCGGAGGTTCCGGACACCTCGCCGAGGGCTTCCAGGGACAGGGCCACCTCGCCGGAGACGACCTCCAGGGTGGACAGGCGCGACGCTGCTTCCGCGCGGGACAGCGCCTCGGAGGCGCGACGCAGGGCATCGGCGTGACGCTCGGACACGAGGGCGACCGCCGAGGGCGTGCCGCCGCCCCACAGTCGTGAGAGGAGCGCTTCACGCAGGGTGTCCACGCCCTCGCCCGTGAGTCCGCTGACGCGGAGGCGGGGTGGGGTGCCCTGCGACGTGGACCTCGAATCGTCCGAGCGCGCATCCACGACGCGCATCTCGGGCATCACCGAGGACCGCGCCTCGACATCGCACTTGCCGTCGACGCGCAGCACGGGCGTGGCACCGGCCTCCGCGAGCCAGCGCTCCGCGTCCACCTCAGCCGTCCCCGGCGGCAGCACGAGCACCGCCAGGTCCACGCCCGAGAGCAGCTCCCGCGTGCGCGCGATGCCGAGCGCTTCCACGCGCCCCGGCGTCTCGCGCAGGCCCGCGGTGTCGAACAACGTCACGCCCAGGCCGCTCCACTCGACACGGGCCTCCAGCGCATCGCGCGTCGTCCCGGGCTCGTCGTCCACGAGCGCACGCGCCTCGCCCACCAGCCGGTTGAACAGCGTGGACTTGCCCGCGTTCACCGGCCCGAACAGCGCCACGCGCGCGCCACGTCGCACCAGTCGGCCATGGCCCGCCTCGGCCATCAGCGCGTCCGCCTGCGCACGCAGTGCCTGGACGCGCGAACCCGCGTCCTCGTCCGCGCCCTCGGCCTCGTCCGGGAAGTTGAGCACGCCCTCCAGGTCCGCGTGCAGCGCGCGCAGCGGCTCCTCCAACGCACGAACCCGCTCACTCAGCGCCCCGGACAACCCAGCCGCGGCCGCGCGCACGGCGGACTCCGAGTCCGCGGCCACCAGGTCCGCCACCGCCTCCGCGCGCGTCAGGTCGATGCGCCCGTTGAGGAACGCCCGCCGGGTGAACTCCCCCGGCGTCGCCAGCCGCGCGAGCCCATCCTCCAGCGCGCGCGCCAGCAGGAGCTGCAACAGACGCGGACTCCCATGCGCCTGCAGCTCCACCACGTCCTCGCCCGTGAACGACGCCGGCCCGCGGAAGTACAGGAAGAGCCCCTCGTCCAGCGCCCGCCCTGCCGCGTCCACGAAGGCCGCGAGGTACGCGTGGCGCGGCGTCAGCTCCGCGGGGATGCCCGGCGCCAGCCGACGGCCCACTTCCAGCGCGGCGGGACCCGACAACCGGAGGATGCCCACGGCCCCCGCGGTGGGCGCGGTGGCCAGGGCGACGATGGTGGGGGAGACGGACGTCATGTCAGCGGAAAACCGGCGGCCGTTCGGCACGCTGACGGGGACTCGCATCCCCGGCAGCGCTCGAGCCAGACCTACCGAGGCCCCATCGGGGGCGTGGAGCCACGGGCGGCCTTCTCGACGGCCTCGCGGTTCTCCTCGATGTACTTCTCCACGGCCGCGTCCTCGATGTCCAGGTCCCGGAGCACGCCCGGGTAGACGAAGCGGAAGGCGGGGGACTCCTCATCGCCGCGCAGGCGGAAGCTCATCTTCAGCACCGCCGCGCCGTACAGCTTGTCCTTGAGACCCTTCGCCTTGCCCATGCACGCCCTCACTCGTCGAAGTCGTCCTCGTCATCGTCCGGCAGCAGGCTCCGCTTGGGCAGCGGCGCGGGCTTCTCCGGCGTGAACACCACTCGGCGGTTGCGGCCCTCACCCTCGGCCGCGACCTTCAACCCCACCACTCCTTCTACCGCCTTCAGCACCCGCGCGCGGTCGTCCTGCTTCATCGCGGCGAGCGCGTAGAAGCGCCCCAGGCTGGCGGACTTCTCCGCGAGCTTGCGGACCGCCTCTCGCAGCGCGGCATCCTCTTCGACCGCCAGCGTCCGCTCGTCCCCGTCCGCCTGCGCCTTGGGCGCCGCCCCACGCTGCGCCGGAGCCTGCTTGTCCGCCCCACGCTGCGCCTGCTGCTTGGCGGGAGGGGGAGGCTGCGCCGCCTGCGCCTTGGGTGCCGAAGCCGCCGCCTGCTGCGCGGGGGCCTTCTCCGCGGCGGCCTGCGGCTGCTGCGGCTCGCGACGCTGCCGGGGCTCCGGGTGCGCGCCACAGCCCAGCACCACCCAGCGCCGGTCGACGCCCGGGCGGTGCAGCATCTTGTTGAGCAGGAACTGGAGCGAATCCAGCACCTGGCTGCGGCGGCCCTGCTCGACGCCGGGCGGAGGCCCCGCTTCGAAGTGCAGCGCGACGGACAGGCTGCCGTCCGCCGCGTCCTGCATGTCCAGGCGGGCCGGGAAGCCCATCAGGCCCAGGATGTCACCGAGGAGCTTCTCCACGCGGGGGCGCAAATCCGCGCCCCCGGCGACGGGAGCCTGCTGGGAAACCGGCTGCTCGCTCACTTGCGCTTTCCTCCCGCTGTCGCCACCGCCGGCGTACCCCCACCGGCCTGCGGCTTGTTGCGGTCCAACCACTTCCTCAACCCGTACTGCTGCGCGATGGAGAAGATGTTGTTGGTGAAGATGTAGAGCGACAGACCCGCCGGGTACTGCAGCAGCGTCAGCGTGAAGATGCCGGGCACGAACCAGGTCATGATCTTCGCCTGGGTCGCATCCATCATCTGCGGCTGCATCTTCTGGGTGATGATCATCGACACGCCCAGCGCCAGCGGCAGCAGGTACGTGGGGTCCTTGTAGGTCAGGTCCCGCCAGATGGGCCCGAAGAAGGGCTCGCCGTACAGGTCGAAGCTGTTGCGCAGCGCCGTGAAGAGGGCGATCCAGACCGGCATCTGGATGAGCAGCGGGAGGCAGCCGCCGAGCGGGTTCACCTTCGCCTCCTGGTACAGCTTCATGATTTCGAGGTTCTGCTGCTCGCGGTTGTCCGCGAACTTCTTGCGAATCTCGTCCATGCGCGGCTGGAGCTTCTTCACCTCTTCCATGCTGACCATGGAGCGGTAGGTGAGCGGCAGCAGCACCAGCTTCACCACCACGGTCAGCAGGATGATGGCCACGCCCCAGTTGCCGGTGAGGCCGTGGAAGAACTTCATGATGCCCAGGAGGATCTTGCAGATGACGGCCCAGATGCCGAAGTCGACGGTGTCCTCGAGCTTCGGGTGGAAGGTCGCCTCACCCAGGCCCACGGCCTTGCGCAGCTCCGGCCCGGGCACCACGGCCATCAGGTCCGGGTCCTTGGGGCCCAGGTAGCCGCCGAGCTTCAGCGTCACCGTCTCGCCCGCGGCCGCGCTCAGCGGGAAGGCCACGGAGACCTGACGCGCGGTGGGCGTGGCGGCGAGGATGCAGCGGCCGGGGCGCGGCCCCTCCAGCGGATAGAGCGCCGACAGGAAGTACTGCTGGTTGATGCCGAAGTAGTGAATCTGCCCCTTGCTCTTCTCCGCGTCGAGCGCGTCGTCGCCCGGGTTCATGTTGTGGAGCTTGTCATCCACCCAGCACGCGGAGCGGCTCAGGTTGCCCACGCCGCCGAAGAACGACGGCGCGTGCTCGAAGTTCGGGTCGATGGCGCGGCCGTAGTGCACCAAGAGCTCGCCGTTCTGCGCCTGGCCGGACGTGTTCTTCACCTGGATGGTGTACGTGAGCTCGAAGCCCTCCTTCGGCCACTGCAGCACCTTCACCACCTCCCACGGACCCTGGCGGCCGGTGAAGGTGAGGGACTCCACGTCGCCGCCCGTCTTCTCGTCGACGGCGTAGGGGACGCCGGCGCCCAGGGGGCTCTGGCCCTCGATGGTGACGGACAGGGGCAAGGGCTGGTTGGGCACCGGCTGCGCCAGGTTCATCTGCGGCGCGGGGGGCACCTCCTTGCCGAGCAGCTGCTGGTAGCCCTGGGCCAGGGTCAGCGAGTGCTGCTCGCGCATCTTCACGCCCTGCAGCTCGGCGGACGTCAGGCCCGCGCCCACGGAGGAGAACCGGTACACGGACTCCTTGCGGTGCGAGTCCACCTGCTTCGCGGGCGGGGGCGGGGTGGCCTCGGCGACGGTGCCGCCCGGGGGAGGCGTGCCTTCACCGGGGGGAGGCTGCGCGGCCTGTGCGGGGGTGCCAGCGTCCTGCGTGCCTGCGGCCGCCACACCCGCGTCATCGGCGCCAGGGGCGGCCGGCGGGGGCGGGAACAGGAACATCCATCCGGCGGTGACCGCGAAGGAGAGCAGCAGGGCGACCAGCAGCCGCTTCTGGGAGTCGTTCGACTGGGGCGAGAGCGGATCGTTCATAAGTGTCCCTCCCCGCGGGGGAGGGTGCGGCAAGGGGTGAAGACCCCGTCAGGGCACCGGGTCGATGCCACCGGGGTGGAAGGGCTGGCAGCGCATCAGGCGCCACACGGTGAGCCAGGAACCCTTGAACCCTCCATGCTTTTCCAGCGCCTCCATGGCGTAGGTGGAGCACGAGGGATGGAAGCGGCACACCTTCGGGAGCAGCGGCCCCAGGAACCTCCGGTAGAACCGGATGGGCAGCGAGATGACGAAGGCGAGCGGGCTCATCGGGGAGGCTCCTTCGGCTTCGGCTCGGCGGCCGGCGGGAGCCGCTGCAGCTTACGGGTGACACCGTCGAAGGCGCGCGACAGCGCCACGAAAGAGGCTTCCTTCGCGGATGAGCGCGCCACCAACACTACGTCCAGGCCCTGGGGCCATTGCGTGCGCCGCTTGCGGAACAGCTCCCGCAGCACACGCCTCAGGCGCGCTCGCACCACCGCGTTTCCCACCTTGCTCGACACGGTGAGGCCAACACGGGAGTACGCCCGGCCATTGCGCTTGTAGAGGGCGAGGAGGCAGTCGGAAGGGAGCTTCTGCCCGCCGTCCTGCACCTCGAGGAACTCACGCCTGCTGAGCAGGCGAAGGGCCTTGGGGAAGCGCTGGTCTGCCGGGCCCTCTCGGCCCGGCGTCGCACCCTCGGCCCTCACACGCGGACTCGCTTACTTCTTCGCGGCCGACACGACCAGCCGCTTGCGGCCCTTCGCGCGGCGGCGCTTGAGGACATCGCGGCCGGACTTGGTTCCATTGCGCTTGCGGAACCCGTGGGTGCGGTTGCGGCGCAGCTTCGACGGCTGATACGTGCGCTTGGACACGGCTCGAACTCCTTGATGAGGGGTGGCGCCTCCTACGGCTTCGGCGCGACCTGAACTAGGGAAAGGGCCGGGTCCGTAACCCCATTTCCGGGGTAAGTCAACGGAGGACCACCAGGACCGCCCCCATTTTCCAGATCCAGGGAACGGATTCCAGGCCTCCGAATCCTCCCGGGAGCGGCCGCCCGCCCGGGTGGATCCATCTGGAGCGGCCGAGCATGCCTCCGTTCGATCAACCCGGGAGCGGATCCGCGCGCACCACTTGAAGGAGCCGTGACAGGGCTCCGGGCGTTTTTGCGTTCCGTACTCCCAGTCAACCCCCGCGGGCGGAGCCCCAGCGGTTGGGGGGAGGGAAGCGGATCCCCACAACGACCCTGACCCGGCACGTCCGTTGCCGATTCGTGAGGTCCGGAAAAGATCCTTCAGCGGCGCCACTTTGGGTCGATAGCTTGATCCACCTGGACCCCTCTGTTAGCACCGCCGGACGCTCGCAGTCCCGCCCGCTTTGCACGGTTGAGACACACTTGAACGCCCTCGCCCAGGCCTCCGCCCCCCTTCCAAGTGCTGGAATTCTCTGGAACAAGTTGCTGGAGGCCATCCGTCAGGAGGGCCGTCAGTACGCGCTCCAGTGGTTGGACCGGGTGCGCGCGCTGGAGGTCCGAGACAACGCCCTCGTGCTGGGTGTCCCCGACCGCTTCTTCCGCGACTGGGTGGACGACCACTACCGCGGATTGCTCGAGGGACACCTGGCCCGGATGGGCGACGGCCTGTCCTCCGTGACCTATGAAGTCGTCGAGGGACTCGTCCCCGACCCCCAGTTCCCGCCCACACCCACCGTGAAGGTCAATGTGGGCCGGCCCTCGCGCCTCAACGGCCGCTTTACGTTCAGCACCTTCGTGGTGGCGGACAGCAACCAGCTGCCGGCGGCCGCGGCGCAGGCGGTGTCGGACAAGCCGGGTCACCACTACAACCCGCTCTACATCTACGGCGGCACGGGCCTGGGGAAGACGCACCTGCTCCAGGCGGTGGGCAACCACATCTGGGAGAAGGACCCCTCGCAGCGCGTGGTGTTCCTCTCCAGCGAGCAGTTCACCAACGAGTACGTGGAGAGCGTGCGAGAGCACCGCATGACCGACTTCCGGCGCAAGTTCCGGGAGGAGTGCGACGTGCTGCTCATCGACGACATCCAGTTCCTGGGCAAGCGCGAGGAGACGCAGAAGGAGTTCTTCTACACCTTCAACACGCTCTACGAGCTGGGCAAGGCCATCGTCCTCACGAGTGACACGGTGCCCGCGGAGATTCCGGGCCTGGAGGAGCGGCTGCGCAGCCGCTTCACCATGGGCCTGATGACGGACATCCGCGAGCCCACGTACGAGACGCGCGTGGCCATCCTCCAGAAGAAGGCGGTGGCGGAGAACCTGGACCTGCCGGACTCCGTGGCGCACTTCATCGCCAAGCACATCCAGAAGAACGTGCGCGAGCTCGAGGGCGCGCTGGTGAAGCTGTCCGCAGTGCACAGCCTGACGCGCCAGCCGGTGACGGAGGAGTTCGCCGCCGAGGTCCTCCGCGACATCCTCCCCGCCCAGCACGTGGTGGACGTGGAGGCCATCCAGCGCGAGGTGGCCCGCTTCTACAAGGTCACCGTGGAGTCGCTGAAGGAGGACCGCCGTCACAAGGCCCTGGCGCACGCGCGGCAGGTGGCCATGTACCTGAGCCGCAAGCTGACCAAGAGCTCCTTCCCTGAAATCGCGTCGCGCTTCAGCAAGGACCACTCGACGGTCATCTCCGCGGTGCGCAAGGTGGAGGGCCTGCGTGAGTCGGACCCCACCGTGAAGCGCGAGCTGGCGGAGCTGGAGCTGCGGCTCGGCGGGCACTGAGCGCCCACCCACCGTCGGCCACCGCGTCCCACACACGGTACGACCAGGAACGGGCCGCGCGCCCGTATCCCAGGTGCCGTGACCCCTCGACTCAAAGGCCTGCTGACCCTGCTCGCCGTGCTGGCGGTGGTGGGGCTGTGGAGTCTCGAGTCCGCCAGGGACGCGCCCCGTGCGCGGCCCTCGCTCGCGCCCGTCCCGCCCGCACCGCGCTTTCCACCGCCGCCCGTGCTGACGCCGCCCGTCATCCCGTTCGGGGTGAAGGGGGCGCGGCGGTTGCTGAAGGCGGGGCTGACGCACCGCTACCGCTTCGACCTGGACACGCGGACGGCGGAGCAGCTCCCCGGCGCGGAGGCGGGGCGCACCTGGCGCCACTCCGGTTGGAGCGGAGAGGTCGCCGTGGCCTACGCGGGCACGGAGGGTGGGCAGCACTTCTTCGTGGCGCGGGTGAAGCCCACGTGGGTGGTGGACGCGGAGCCGCTCGTGGAGGGAGCGCTGCGCGACTTCCGCGCCAGCTTCGAGCGACCCGTGTACGTGACGCAGGACGCGCGCGGACGGGTGGTGGCCGTGCACTTCGACCCGTCGGTGGGTGCGCGGGCCCGAGGCTTCATGCGGCGGCTGGTGGCGGCGACCCAGTTCGTGGCGGAGGAGGGGCGCGCGTGGACCGCGGAGGAGGAGGACACCACGGGCGACTTCGAGGCGGAGTACCGCGCGGGAGGCAGCGCCCACACGTACGTGAAGACGAAGCGGCGCTACCTGCGCACGACGGTGCCCGTGTGGGCGCCCTCGGGACCTCGTGGGCCGGGGCTCGTCGTTCCGAGGCCACGAGGGCACTGGGACTTCACGCTCGACGCGGACGGGCTCGTGCGCGAGGTGACGGGCTCGGACGTGGTGGAGTCCGGAGGTGGCGCGACGGGGCTGCCGCTGGTGCGCCTGGAGACGCGGGTGGCGATGACACGCCTGGGCTCGGAGCAGCGCGCGGCGAGCACGCTGAAGGACTTCCATGCCGCGCGGTGGAGCGCCGAGGTGCTCTCCGCGCCGGAGACCTCCCGGCCTGTTCCACCAGATGGTGGAGGCGTGGAGCCACCCTCGTCGAAGTTGATTCAGATGCTGGCACGCGCCCTGGCGAAGCGGGAGCCCCTCTCACCGGAGCTGACCCACGCGTTGGCGCGGGACGTGACCGCGACGGCGGGAAGGGTGGAGCGGCCTTCCCGCGAGCTCGCTCGGGCACTCGCCCAGGCCGTGGGGATGACGACGGAGCCCGCGTTGAAGGACGCGGTGGGACAGGCGTTCGGCGCCGTGGCGCGAGGCCTCGAGCGCACCGAGCCTGCCCGCGCCGCCGAGCTCCTCGATGGATTGCTTCGTCGCTGTGAAGCCAGTCGACTGGACGCACGGGAGTGTCTGCACGTGCTGGCCCAGACAGGCTCGTCCCGAGGAGAAGGCTACGCTCGCAAGTCGCTCGCGAACACCTCGCCCGAGGTGCGCGCCGCGGCGGCTCGGGCCCTTGGCGCCATGAAGGGCGCGAGCGTGGAGTCCCTGCTGGACGAGGTCCTCCTGACGGACAAGGACGCCGCTGTCCGCGAGCAGGCCGCCGCCGTGATTTCCCAGCGCGTCTTGGGCCCGCATCTGCGCACGGTGGCGCAGTGCCTGCGCACGGAGCCCGAGCCCCGCGTCCGCGCCGAGCTGGTGCGGATGCTGGGCCAGGTGCTCACCGTGGAGCCCCTGGCCCCCGAGCTGCTTCGCGACGTGGCCGCGCGCGATGACTCCGAGGACCTCCGTCGACTGGCCTCGTCACTGCTCGCGAAGCCGTAGCCCTTGGCCCCTCAGACGTCCGGAATCCACAGCGCTCGCAGGTCCGCGGGGAGCTGGCCCATCACGTCATCGGCCTCGCCCTCGGAGATGTGCTCGCGCACCGTGACGAACACGGCACGGCACAGCCGCTCCGCCTCGTTCGGCGTGGTGTCCAGGTCGTCCGCGACCATCTGCACGAACTCCAGCATCTTGAACTTGCGAGGAGGCAGGCCCTCGTGACGCGGGCACCGCTGCAGCATGTCCCGGACCTTCTGGGGAAGCTGCGCCTCCAGGTGCTTCACCTCCCCGCCCATCAGTCGTTGCTCCAGCGTACAGAGCACCGACTCCGCCGCCCGCTCCGCGAGCGCCCGGTCGACGCCCGCCCTCGCCTCCAGGTCGCGGAGGAAGAACGCATACGTGCGCGACGTCCTCGACTCGTGCCGCTTCGCGCGCAGCTCCTCGCTCGCACGCCCGTCCGCCTGCTGCTGTTGCCCCTCGGTTTCATTCGCCATGTCGTGGCCCTCCCTTCCTCCTCACCGTGACCACCGGCGGAGAGGACGACACGGGACCTCCGCCCTTCGCCGGGGCGACATGCCAGGGCCCGGACGCATGGCGCGCCCGCTCCCTCAGGGCCAGTCGGCGAACAACCGGTCGAACACGACCTGCAACACCGGCCGCCACAGCACCAGCCCCCACAGCGCAATCGCGCCCAGCCCCAGCGCGATGCCCGCCAGCGCCTGCCCCCTGCGCCCGATGGGCGGCCTCGCCTGGGCATCCACCGCCCGCAGGCCGAGGACGCCGAGCACCAACGCCATGGGCACCATCAACGGGAAGAACACCGACGAAATCCCCGCGGACAAGGCATGCCTCGCCAGCGGGTTGTTCACCTGGAGGTTCCACAGCCGCCGCAGGTCCTTCTCGGACACCTCCACGCGGAAGAAGAGCCGGGTGCGCGTGTCGAGGAAGATCTGCAGCGAGGAGATGAACATCAGGAACGCGGCCACCAGCGCTCCCGGGCCATACAGCGACGTGGCCCAGAGCCCTCCGACGACGGGCGTGAGCACCAGGCCCGGCCTCGCCCACGACTGTCCCAGGAAGAACGCCACGCCCACGCCCACGGCGCCGAGCAGCAACGGCACCAGCCTCCACTCCTCCAGGTACATGGCCAGCGCCGCCAGGCCGACGAGCAGCAGCGTGCCGCCCGCCACCGTCCACGCATTCGCGTCACGCTGGCCCCAGCGCTCCTGGCGGAAGACCTCCAGGTAGTTCACCTCCGGCCGGGCCGCGCAGGTGGCGCAATACAGCACGCCCATCACCCACGTCGCGCACGTGTCACAGGTGAACGCGCCACAGCGCTGACAGGTCGCCCCCGCTTCCTCCTCGGGATGGACCGCGCAGCGGGGCACGACACCGACGGAGGAGACCATGGCCCCAGTGTGACACGACGGGCCGGACAGCGCGGCCACGAGTCACGCCGCACCTCGCCCCGCCCGAGCGCGGCCCTCAACAGTTGCGGCCCTCCCCCCATTCCCCCGGTCATTCCTTGCCCACGCCCCGAGGCACGCGTGCTAAGCGCGAGAGGTGATTTCCTGGCACGAAAAGCCCCCGGAGGAACCTTGTCCCGAATGAAGGCCCTCGTCGCCGCAGCCCTCGTCCTGTTCGGGCTCCCGGCGCTCGCCCAATCCCCTCAAGAGGCGAAGCCGTTGGAGCCCGGGCGCGAAGCGCTCGCCATCCCCTACGAGAAATACACCCTGCCCAACGGACTGGAGGTCATCCTGTCCGTGGACCGCAAGCTGCCCGTCGTCTCCGTCAACGTCTGGTACCACGTGGGCGCCTACCACGAGCAGCCCGGCCGCACCGGCTTCGCCCACCTGTTCGAGCACATGATGTTCCAGGGCTCGCGCAACGTGGCCGACGACGTGCACATCTCCATGCTGGAGCAGCTGGGCGCCACCGACCTCAACGGCACCACCAGCTTCGACCGCACCAACTACTTCGAGACGGTGCCCACCCACCACCTGGAGACCGCCCTCTGGCTGGAGAGCGACCGCATGGGCTTCCTGCTCGATGCGATGACGCCCGAGAAGCTGGCCACCCAGAAGGAGGTCGTGAAGAACGAGCGCCGCCAGGGCACCGAGGCCGCGCCGTACGGTCTGGCCCGCGAGGCCGCGTGGCACGCGCTGTTCCCGCTGCCGCACCCGTACCACGGGGACGTCATCGGCTCGATGAAGGACCTGGACGCCGCCACGCTGGACGACGTGAAGGACTTCTTCCGCAAGTGGTACGCGCCCTCCAACGCCACGCTCGCCGTCGTGGGTGACTTCGACGTGGCGAAGACGAAGGCCCTCATCGAGAAGTACTTCGGCTCGCTGCCCAGCCACCCCAAGCCCACGCGGCCCACCGTCGCGCCGGTGAAGCTCACCAAGCCCGTGGTCATCCGCCACGAGGAGCGCATCGCGCAGCTGCCGCTGCTCTCCATGCAGTGGCTGACGCCCGCGTACTTCGAGCAGGGCGACGCCACCGCGGACGTGCTCGCCACGGCCCTGGGCACGGGCAAGGCCAGCCGGCTGTACCGCCGCCTCGTGCTGGACAAGCAGCTGGCGCAGAGCGTGGACGTGACGCAGCAGAGCCAGGGCGCGCAGTCGGTCTTCACGCTCAACGTGGTGGCCCGGCCCGGCGTGTCCACGGACACGCTCCAGAAGGAAGTGGACGCGGTGCTGGAGGACGTGCGCAAGAACGGCATCTCCGCCGAGGAGATTCAGCGCGCGCGCACCCGCTTCGACACGCGCACGCTCGCGGGGCTGCAGTCCATCGGCGGCTTCGGCGGCAAGGCGGACGTGCTCCAGAGCTACAACCACTTCGTCGGCGAGCCCAGCTACGTGGCGCAGGATTTGTCGCGCTACGAGACGGTGACGCCGGAGGCGGTGAAGCAGTTCGCCCAAGAGACCCTGAGCCCTGATTCACGCGTCATCCTCCACGCCGTGCCGCCCGCCCGGAAGCAGGCACCCGTCGAACCGAAGGAGCGCCGCTGATGCGCCGCCTCATCACCACCCTCGTCACCGTCTCCCTCGCCGGCTGCGCCAGCCAGCAGAAGCCCGCCGCAAGCGAGAACCCGGCCACCCCTCCCCAGGCCACGCAGCCCGCGGCACCGGCGGACGCCGAGTCCTTCCGCGCGACGAAGCCCGAGCCGGGCAAGCCGCCGGAGCTGGTGCTGCCCAGCTTCCAGAAGGCCACGCTCGACAACGGGCTCACCGTGCTGGTGAGCACCCGGCGCGAGCTGCCGCTGGTGTTCGCGGGCATCACCTTCGCGGCGGGCAGCGCGCAGGACCCCGCGGGCAAGCAGGGCCTGGCGGACCTGACGTACCGCATGCTGCTGGAGGGCGCGGGCACCCGCGACACCGTGGCGCTGGACAACGCCTTTGGTGATTTGGGCGTGTCCCCCTTCCAGGATGTCGCCGCGGACGGCGCCCAGGTGGGCGTGCGCGTGCTGACGCGCAACGTGGACGCGGCGCTGGGGCTCTTGTCGGACGTGACGCTGCGGCCCACCTTCGCGCCCAAGGCCTTCGAGCGCAGGAAGAAGCAGCAGCTGGCGGACCTGGTGCGCCGGCTGGGACAGCCCACCGCGCTGGGGCAGATTGTCTTCCTGTCGTCCGCCTTCGGCAGCGCGCACCCGTACGGGCACTCCGCGGCGGGCATGCCGGACACCGTGCAGGCGCTGTCGCTGGAGGACGTGCAGGGCTTCTACAAGAAGCACGTCGGCCCGGCCGCCGCGGCGCTGGTGATGACGGGCGACGTCACGCTGGACGAGGCGGTGGCCTACGCCAAGAAGCACTTCGGCACCTGGAAGTCGCAGGCCACGCTGCCGGCCGCGCCGCCCACGCCGAAGCTCGTGAACCGCGAGCAGGTGCACGTGGTGCCCAAGCCGGGCCTGGACCAGACGGTGGTCATCATGGGTCGGCCGGCCATCGCCGCGGGCAACCCGGACGAGTTCTCGCTGGAGCTGGCCACCACCGTGTTCGGTGGCTTCTTCGGCAGCCGGCTCAACATGAACCTGCGCGAGGACAAGGGCTACAGCTACGGCGCGGGTGCCAGCCTGGATCCGCGGCTGGGCGTGGGGCCTCTCACGTCGTATGCGTCGGTGCGCTCGGACGTGACGGGGCCCGCGGTGAAGGAGGCGATGGGTGAGGTGACGGGGCTGAAGTCGCGGCCCATCACCGAGAAGGAGCTGGAGGCCGCGCGCGAGGGCCTCATCCGCGCCTTCCCCGGCGCCTTCGAGTCGGTCGAGGGCCTGGGCTCCAGCGCGTCGCAGCTGTTCCGCAAGCGCCGGCCCATGGACGAGTTCAACCGCACCGTGGAGGGGCTGCGCACCGCCACCGCCGCGGACGTGCAGCGCGCGGCCGAGAAGTACCTGGACCCGGCCACGCTGCAAATCGTGCTCGTGGGTGACCCGCTCCTCATCCAGGAGCAGGTGTCGCCGCTCAACCTGGGCAAGCTCGTGCCCGTGGAGCCGGACACCCAGCCCGGCGTGACGCGCGCGGGGCCGTAGTCTCCCAGAGTCGCTTCGCTCCGCCCGGTGTGTCTTGCGGGCGGAGCACGGCTCACGCGACGCGGCCTCGCTCGCATGAGCGGTCGTCCCGCACGGCGTGAAGCTCGCGGGGACGTAGTCCTCGAGAGCCGCTTCGCTCCACCCCGCGTGTCCTCCGGGCGGAGCACGTCCCACGCGATGCAGCCTCGCTCGCGTGAGCGACCGTCCCGCATGGCGCGCTTCACGGTCGAGCCTGTCTCGTCAGCGCCGCGCGACGCCTCCGCGAACCTCGGGTGAAGAGGCGCTGACGCCGCGTCAGTCGCCCTCCTCGATTTGTCGCTCCAGCGAGCGCTCACGACCGCGCCGCTCGCGCTCCAGCTCATCCGCCTCGTCGATGGGGCTGCGGATGTCGGGCACGTCGCCGCCCACGGGCGCGTCACTGTCGAGCGCGAACTTCGCCTCCTGGGTGCTGTGGATGGAGTCCGCCGCGTAGAGCGGCCGGGTGTCATCCGCCTCCAGACCGCGCTCCACGCGGTCCTTCGCGAAGGTGGGCCGATGTCCCGAGGCCTTGCCACCCTTCGAGGGGTCGTTCTTCTTGTTGTCGGTGCCCATGTGGCGCTCCTCGCGCGAAGGGCGCGAGGTGCATCCCCGCGCCCACTCCCCATGGGCTCAATGTCGGAGCGACGCGGGCGCACACCAAGCTCCGGGCGACAACAGCGGGGCCCGGCCGCATGCCCGGTGGACGGGCCGGCTCACGCCCCCGTCATCGGCGCGAGCGGCGGAGGCTCCACCACCACCTGCATGGACAGCGCGGTGTGCTCGGCCTCCCAGCGCAGCCACAGCTTGGGCCGCGACGTCTTCGAGCGCGCGGGCTCCACCCTCAACGACAGCCAGTTGCGCTCGCGCAGGTAGCGGCTCTTGCCCACCGGCAGCATCTCCGTCTGCATGTACGAGGGCAAATCATCCACGGACTCCTCGGCCAGCATCCGCATGCCCATGAACTGGAGCATGCTCGGCGGCGGGTGGACGATGCCCGACGACGTCACCTGCTCGATGGCCGCCTCCGCGAGCCCCGCCGGCACGTGCTCCGGGTTGCGCGAGCGGATGAGCCCTCGCGCCCCCACGTGCACGTCCCCGGACACCACCGTCACCGCGCAGCACGACGCCTTCGCCAGCTGGAGCAGGTCCACCATCAACCGGATGCGCTCGCCCCGGTGCGCCACCGACTCCCACTGGTCCAGCATGTCGTCGTGCATCTCGGTGTCCCCGCCCATCGTCTCCACCGAGGGCCCGAAGCGCAGGTGCACCAGCGGCACCGACGACAGCACCAGCACGTGCCGGGGCTTGTTCGCGCCCCGCCTCGCGTGCTCCTGGCGCCACGCATCCAGCGTGTTCCACTGCTCCGGGCTCATCACCTCGTGCGCCATCTTCCCGTTCGTCTGCCGCCGGTACGTGCGCCCGCTGCGCAGGTCCAACGCGAGCACGTCCACGTCGCACTCGGCGCCCGCGAAGCGCACGGACTGCAGATAGTGCCCCTCGCAGGGCCTGCGACGCGTCGGCTTCTCGGAGCCTCGCAGCGCGCCCAGCTGGAACGCCTCGAACGCGAGCGCGGCGGCGCTGTAGATGGACTCGAACCACTCGCAGGCCTGCAGGGACTCGTGCGAGCCCCAGCCGTCGAAGATGTCGTGGTCATCCCACGTGAAGAGGCCCGGCACCCGCGCCAGCATGGGGGCGATGCCCGCCGAGCCTCCCCACCGCTCGCAGTACAGCTCCACGTAGCGCGCGAGCATCTGCTCGTGGAAGCCCTTGGGCGGACCGAAGTCGCGGTTGAGCTTCTGCTCCAGCTCGCGCTTGCGGAACTCCAAGAGCGGCTCATGGTCCAGCAGCGAGTCCGCGTACACCTGGTCGCCGCCACCCAGCAGCAGCTCGAAGCCGCCCTCCGTGGGCTCCTCGTGCTGGGCGAGCATGTCCATCCAGCAGCCGAAGGGCCTCTTCATCCGCATCACCGAGCTCCACGTCTTCGCGTCGCTCGCGCCGTTGCAGGAGAAGAAGGCCGCCTTGGGCAGCGCGCCCCTCGCGGGCACCACCACCGTCCCCAGCGAGTCCTGGTTCCACGGCCGGGGCGGCTGGTGCGGCGCGGAGAAGTCCACCTCCTCCAGCACTTCGCCCGCGTCCACCGGCTCGAAGCGGTACGTCACCCGCCGGGCCTTGTCCTCACGCGCGAGCGTCACCTCCCAGCGCCACAGCAGGCCCGCCGCCCGGCCCTCCAGCGCGGAGAAGTCCGCCACCCGCCGGGGAGGGGCCACGACGGTGTCCGGCAGCACCGTGCCGTCCGAGGCGCGCAGGCGCAGCTTGGGGAGCCTCGCCGCGTCTACCGCGTCCGCCGACAGGTACAGGTTCACGAAGAACGACCACCGGTCCTGCGACGGCTGGGTGGTCGTGTACAGCATCGGCCCGAGCAGCTTCTTCATCCACGCCCCCTCGAGATGCGTCAGGGCCGTGAGCCCCGGATTCACGGACTTTAACCCGTGAACCCGAGGAGGGTGCGCTCATGCCGGGAGTGTGTCCCGCGTCCCCAAGTTGCCCACAGGGGCTACTTCGCGAGGAAGTCGAGCACGGCGGCGTGGAACTTCTCGGGGGCCTCGAGGTGGGGGATGTGGCCCACGCCGGGCAGCTCCACGAGGGTGGCCTGGGGGATGGCCTGGGCGGTCTTCTTCCCGAGCTGGGGGTACTGGCCCATCGTCGCGGCGACGTCGGCGGGCACCTTGCCTCGGCCGATGAAGGTGCGGTCCTCCTGGCCGATGACGACGAGGGCGCGCGGCTTGACCCACGGGAACTCGTGGACGACGGGCTGCTCGTAGATCATCTGCGACGTCCGGGCGGCGACCTGGGCCAGGCGCGGGTAGTCACCGCCGAGCGTCTGGCGGTAGAGGACCTGGACCCAGACGTCGTACTCGGGCTTCCACTTCACGTAGTACGTGTGGTGGTACTTGCGGGTGGACTCCTCCGTCACCGCGAGTTGCTCCTTGTAATAGGCCTCGGTGGGCTGCCAGGGGGCCTTCTCGCGGTAGTCCTCGAGGCCGATGGGGTTCTCGAGGATGAGGCGCTCGGTGGCCTGCGGGTACATGAGGGCGAAGCGGGTGGCGAGCATGCCGCCCATGGAGTGGCCGAGGATGACGGCCTGCTTGATGCCGAGCGAGTCGAGCACCTGCTTCGTGAGCGACGCGAGCGTGTGGAAGCTGTAGTGGACGTCGGGCTTGGACGAGCGGCCGAAGCCGAGCTGGTCCGGGGCGACGACGCGGAAGCCCGCGGCGGTGAGCGCGCGGAGGGTGGGCTCCCAGTAGGCGCCGAAGAAGTTCTTGCCGTGCAGGAGCACCACGGTGCGGCCATTGGCGCGCGCGGTGGGCTTCACGTCCAGGTAGGCGAGGCGCACGTCCTGGCCCTCGACCTGGGTGGACAGGTACTGCACGGGGAACGCGGAGGGCAGACCTTCCAGCGCGGTGCCGAGCGGCTCGACGGGGGCCTTGGACTGGGCGAGGGCGGGAGGGGCCACCCAGAGCAGGGCGAACAGGGCCAGGACGGACGGACGGATGGGCATGCGCTCCTCGGGAGGGGGTCGTCAGCGTCCGTGTGTAGCGCGCGGGTCGCCGGGACGCAGGCCCTTCGGCACCTGAACCGATATTCATGTCCGGAGGTGGACCCCGGGCACCGGCCTCATCGTGGAGCGGGCGGGCACCCGGGGTGCGGGGGCTCAGGCGCGCGAGTCGTCGAAGCTGCGCGGGCTGAGCAGGCGCAGCGTCAGCACCAGGGCCAGGAAGATGACGCTGGCGGTGACGGTGACGAAGCGCACCCCCACGCGGTCCGCGAGCGCGCCCAGGGCCCAGACGCCCGCGGCGTACCCTCCGCCGAGCACCATGCTGTAGAGGCTGCTGACGCGCGCCTGCATGTCGCGGGGCACTCGCGAGGTGGCGAAGGCGTGCAGGCCGCTCATCAGCGTGAGGTAGTTGGCGCCGAGCAGGAAGATGACGGCCGCGGCCACGGTGAGCGTGGGCGACATCCAGTACACCGCGGACACCACGCCGATGGACATGGCGGCGAAGCCCAGGAGCTTGCGGTGGCCCAGCGCATCCGCGAGGGTGCCCACGACGACGGCGGCCACCACCGCGCCCGCGCCCTGGCAGGCGACGAGCAGCGACGTCGCGGCGGCGCCCTGGCCGAAGACGTTGATGGCGAAGACGGGCACCAGGCCGATGAACGGCGCCACGAGCGCGGCCACGAACAGCGTGCCCCAGAGCACGCGGGAGATGTCCTCGTCCGCGCGGGCGACGGAGACGCCTCGGGTGATGCCGGCCCACAGGCTCTCCTTCGTGCGCGGCGTGTCGCGCGAGGGCAGCGTCACGCGGGACAGGGCGATGAGGCTCGCGACGAAGGACAGCGTGTTGATGAGCAGCGCCCACGACGCGCCGCCCATCTGGAGCACCAGCGCCGCGAGCAGCGGGCCCACGATGCGCCCCAGGTTGTACTGCGCCGAGTTGAGGCTCATGGCGCTGTGCAAATCACGGGGCGGGACGAGCTCCGCGAGCATCGCGGAGAAGGCCGGGTTCGTCAGCGTGCTCGCGCAGCCGTTGAGCAGCGTGACGACACCGACGATGGGCACGGTGAGCTCGCCGATGAAGGCGAGCACGGTGAGCACCGCGGCCAGCACCAGCTGCACGGCGATGCCCAGCGCCACGTAGACGCGGCGGTCGAAGCGGTCCGCGAGCGCGCCGCCGAGCGGCGACAGGATGACGGAGGGCAGGAAGGCGAGGGCGACGATGCCGCCGGTCCACTCGGCGCGGCCCGTCTCCTGCGTGACGTACACGCCCATCGCCACCGTCTCCATCCAGGTGCCGATGTTGGAGATGAGGGCGCCCAGCCAGACCGCGAGATAGCCGGGGTGCTCGAAGGCGCGAAGCGAAGAGAGATGGGGCAGTCGAAGTGCGCGCACGGCGAGTTCCTTGTACCGCACGCGCCGACGACGCGCTCTCGCGAGCCGCGTCATCATTGGGGCCGCAATCACGCGGGTGGCAGAGGGGCCAGCAGCCAGGCTTCAGCGTGGGGTGGATGACGAAACCACCGACGACGCTCGCCGCGTCTTCGTGACACACAGTTCGCGCGCGGCGCGGGCGGCACAGTGCCTGTGCGCGGGCTCACTCAGTGTTTTTCGAGGAAGCTCCGTGAGTTTCCGCGTGCGCGAGAGTGCGCGCCTGTCGGGACAGCGGGGCTCGCGTGCGGAGACGGGCGCGCAGTGACACCGTGGCTTCGATGAGGAGCAACGAGTCGCACGGATTGCACGTTGCGAGGATGACGAGGTCACGTGCCGCCCATGCGCTCCATTCATCGAGCAAAGCGGGACGTTCGTCGTGACACGGTGCCGGGCCTTCACCACCCGCGGTCGGCACGCGGAGCAACGCGCGACTCGTCGCGGCGGAGGACGGCGCCGAGCCTCCGAAGGGCTCGGCCTCGCGACACGACCTGGAACGCGCTCAGCGACGCACGGGAGCGGAGCGCGCGGAGACGGGACCCTTCCCGCTCGGGAGGATGGTGCCGTCCTCGGAGATGCGCGCCGCCGAGCCGGGGAAGTCCTCGGCGGACAAATCCCTCAGCAGCTTGATGACGGCGCCCTTCTCGTCGGGGACCGCGATGCCCTTGTCCACCTGCTTCGTGGCCAGCACGCGGCCGCCGGTGAAGGCACCCTCGCGGTCCAGTTCCACCTCGAGCACCATGCCGAGCCCCTGCGGACCCTTCAGGTTGAACCGCCCATAGGTCGCGAAGTTCCCCAGCGAGTACGCGATGAGGCGGCCCTTGTAGAACTCCATGCCGCGCACGACGTGGGGACCGTGGCCGATGACCACGTGCGCACCCGCGTCCACCATCGCGTGCGTGAAGAGCCTCAAGTCACCTCGGTCCTCGCCGAAGAACATCTCACGGCCCTGCGGGACATGCAGCGCCTTGCCACCCTCCGCGCCACCGTGGAAGGAGACGATGACGATGTCGTGCTCGACGGCCGCCGCGCGCACCAGCGCCGTGGCGGTCTCCGTGTTGTTGAGGTGGTTGCACGAGGGCGACGTGTGGAACGCCACCATGCCGATGCGCAGCCCGTTGCGCTCCACCGTCGCCACCGAGCCCGGCGGCCCGCTCCACGCGATGCCGAGCGCATCGAGCGTGGCCTCCGTCTCGCGACGGCACAGCTCGCCGAAGTCACCCGAGTGGTTGTTCGCCGTGGACGCGAGGTCCACGCCCGCGTCCTTGAACACCTGGCCGTAGGCCGTGGGCGAACGGAACGCGTAGCAGTTCCTGGACGAGCGGCACTTCTTCGTCGAGCCGTTGTCGCACAGCGGGCCCTCGACGTTCGCGAAGGTGACGTCCGCGTCCTCCATCAGCGAGCGCACACCGGCAATCACGCTGCTGGCGCCATCCGGTGGCAGGTTTCCCTCGGGGACGGTGGTGCCGAGCATCATGTCGCCCACGGCGCGGATGCGGACCTTGGCATCGAGCGGCGGGGGAGGGCGGTTGCTGGCGGCGGGTGACTGGTTGAGCTTCGCCTGGAGCGCGGCCTGCCCTCGGGCCTGGGCCAGCGCGGTCTCGAGGTCCGGGTGCTCGGGCGCGAGCTTCTGGACCTCGGTCCACTGCGTGAGCGAGTCCGCCCAGCGGCCTTCCACCGAGTAGGCCCAGCCCAGCTCCCAGCGGCAGTCCACGCGCGTGGGCAGGGCCTTCACGCACGAGGACAGCTCCTGGATGGCGACGGGGGTGTTCTTCTGCTGGAGGGCCTCGAGGCCACGGGCGTAGTGCAGCTCGGCGGCCTCGGGGTTCGGGGCGAACGAGTCACCCGAGCTCAAGGCCAGGACCGCGGCCTGGAGCGCACCGGCACCGGCTCGCGCGGCCGCGTTCCCGATGTCCGAGAGACCTCCCGCCGCAGCGGGCTGCACCGTGGAATCGGTCGACGAGGGGGTCGAGGAAGCCAGGGCCACCGGAGCTCGCGAGGTCGTCGAGACCATGACCGAGCGTGCTCCCGCGCTCATCACGTCGGCCACGCTCGACGCGCTCAGTCCGGAGCGCACCGCATGCGCTCCCACGCTCATCACGGCGGAGGACGCGCTCGGTCCCGGGCTCGCCATCCTGGCGCCCACGGCCATGCCCCTCACCACCGCGCGCGCTGACTCCTCACCGGCGCGCTGAGCGGCGTTGGCGAGCGCCTCCACCTCCCACGCGCTGCGCACGGACCGTGAGCCGGCCGAGGACAACAGCTCGGCGCTCCGGCCCATGGGCGTTGTGGAGAACTTGTGGGCGGCGTCGGGCACGAGCTCCGAGGAGGGGCCCGATGAGGTGGCGAGCGCGAGCAGGACGAAAGCGGACGGGAGCATGGCTCGGGCATCTTACGAGCCTTGGGGCCCTCCAGGGACAGCCCCCGTGTGCCTGTGACTTCAGCGGGCAGGCGGGCAGCCCCGCCGACCCACCCGCCCACGCCTAACCCAGCAGGTCCAGGAGCCTGGAGCCCCGGCGCTGACGTGGCAGCAGCTTGAATCGCCGGAGCTCCTTTCGCTTCACCTTCGACTCCACGGCGCTGTGCACCGACAAGCGACCCGGGCCCCGCAGGAGCAACCCGAGGGCGATGGCGCACAGGGCGAGGTTGAACTCGAAGCCGCCCTTGGTGTTGTCGAAGCCCTTGGAGCCATGGACCTTCGCGATGGCGAACGCCTGGGTGACGAGCACGGCCACCGCCGCGGGTCGGGTCGCGATGCCCAGGATGGCGCCCACGCCCGCGAGGACTTCGGTCACGCCCGTGGCCAGCACCAGGGGCCTGGCTGGCTTGAGGCCGAGCTGTTCGAAGAAGCCCGCGTGCTGCTCGGTGCCCTCCTTGCGCAGCTTGGCGATGCCATGCACCACCATGGTCGAGCCCAATGACAGTCGAGGAGGCAGCAAGGCCGCCGCCTTGAGGAGGTCCGGTTGCTCGGTCAGCGTCACGGAGTTCATTCCCTGTTCTCCTTGCTCGGGGGCCACGGGCCCGTCCGGGAAACCTGAGTACGTTGGGAACGCTCCATGCCCCCGGCACCCGTGCGCCGGCGCACCTCCCTCGGTGGACGACCGGGCCTTCGACCGCTCCGTCACACGGGAGTGAACTTCGCGCCCGTGGGCTTCAGCCGCTCCAGGGCCTCCTTGATGTCCTCGGAGACGATGAGGGCGATGTCCCAACCTTCCGTGCGGAAGATCTTGGCATCGCCCACCTTGGAGGGGTCGATGCGAAGCCCCATCACGGATTTGTAGTCACCCACACGGTCTGGCTGGCCATGTTCGGGCAGCCAGTAACGCACCTCTTCGGACGCTTCGTCGTCGATACAGCGAAAGCGCTTCGTGACAACCAGGATGAGGTACTGGTCCGGCTTCCCCTGGATGTCGACTGGGATGAGTTGCACGTCGTCCGGAGCCAACTCCGCGAAGAGCGAAGCCATCTTGATATGGACGACGGGCACCGCACCTGTGCCCGCGATGCAGAAATCCAACGCCTTGCCTGGCTCGTTGATTGGCATCGAGAGACGACCCTCGACTCGGACAGGCTGTCCCGCCGTGAAGACATAAGGGTCCTCGATCTCATGACCCTGCGCGTCCTGGGGATCTCCCAGGTACCAGTACCCAGCTCGGACGTCCTCGTTCAGCCTGAAGTAGCGCACCCGTGGCATGGTGAAGGCTGTCTACCTCACTTCCCCTCCGTCACGAGCCTGTGGAGTTTCGTTCCCTGGGTCGAGACCTCGCTCGCCAGCTCCTTGAGTGCAGAGGTGAGTGACTCACGACAGGCCACCACGTTGCGGCACCTGCGCGTCGCATCCCGGAGTCTTTCGTGGACGGCCATGTGGTACTCCTCCGGGTGAGGCCCCTTGTGTCCCGGGACCGCGACGATGTTCTCGGGGTCCTTCAACTCCATCCCCGCCTTCTTGAAGATGTCCCTGAACCTCGGGGTCCATGGGCCTCCACGAGCAGCGGACTTGCTGTTCTTGTTCGTCGCGAGGTGGTGCTTCTCGGTGCGCGCGCTCGTCATAGCGACCGCATGAGGCGCCAGCGCCACCGTGAAGCCCTCGGCCGACATCGCCACCGAGCGCACGCTGCCCACCGCCATGTACCGATAGCCCGCCTGTGCCTCCACCGCGACCGCCGCCTGCGCCGAGCCCGGCAGCCCTGACGCCTTCGCCGCCAACCCCGCTGTGCTCCCAATCGCCGCCGTCGCGAGCATCACGAAGACCCGCGCCGCGTTCTCTCCGAGCACCTCGCCGTACGCCTCTCCCGCCGCGCGGAGTTCCTCGAAGCTCCGCGCCCGGTCCGCCGCGCGCACCAGCACCACCCAGCCATCCAGCACCCGCCACACCGTGTCCACGCCCAGGTACGCAATCGCTGTCGCCGTCAGCAGCGCCGCCAGACCCTTGGATACGGGCTCGGGCAGCGCCCACAAGAGCAAGTACATGCTCACGGACGCCGTCACTGTCGCCAGCAACGCCTGGGGGTCCGTCGCATCCTCCAGCGCCTCCGCGGTCTCCTCCCACACCGCGTCCATCGCGATGGCCAGCGCCAACGAATACCGGCCGTCACTTCCCAGCAACGGTCCCTCTTCCAGCAGGCGCAGACAGTCTCCAGGCTGCGACTTGCGCTCGCACCAGCGCCCGTAGTCCCGTGTCAGCGCGTCATCGGCGTACGTCTCCAGCAACCGGAGTCCTCCGACGTCCCCGTCCCCGCTCGGGATGAGCTTGAGGCTCTGCGGCTGGTACTCGTACACGCCACTTCGCTCCGGCACGCCGAAGCGCTCGCGGGCCTCTCTCAACGGATGCTCGAAGGGCCTCACGTCCCGAGCGAGCACCACCAGGGCCTCTTCGAACTCATCGTCGTCCAACTCCACCGGCCCCGCGTCCTTGTCCTCGAAGGGCACGTGGACCTCTGGCGCGCCCTCGCCTGAGTCCAGTCGGACGACCCGCGTGCTCGAACAACCCACCAGGGTCAGTGCCAACAGCCACACGATGAAGCGATGCGCGCCCATCCAGCCCCCGTGCACATGACGTCGTGAGACTCGCGACGCAATAGCAGGGCGGTCCGACGTGCCATCGCACCGTCGGTCTCGGAATCACAGCCTCGGCCACCAGGTGGAGCTACGCCTGCTCCGAGAGCGGCGGGTCCATGAGCGCGGCCACCTCCGCCGAGTAACCCCCGGGTCCCTCTCCGTGGACCACGAGTGGCGGACGCACGGTGAGGCCCCGGTCCCTGTCTCGCACGGCCTGCACCAGGAAACGCGTCGCCGGCGCCTCCACCCTCGAGTGCACGAAGCGCAGCACGCGCGGATGCAGCTTCGACTGCGCCAGCAACCCGAGCACCTCCGCCGCTCGCGCCGCCGGATACACCAGGCTCACCAGTCCCCCAGGAGCCAACGCATACCGCGCCGCCGCGACCACGTCCCGGGCATCACACGCCACCTCCGACTTGGAGATGGCGCGCTCGTCATCCGGACTGCGCACCCCCGCATCCGCCACCCGGAACGGCGGGTTCGACACGACCTGCACATACCCTCCACCCGTCACCTGCTCACGGATGCGCCGCAAATCCCCGAGCACAGGCCGCACCCGGGACTCACAGTCATTGAGCGCCACGGCCCGCGTCAGCCGCGCATGCACCGCGGGCTGCACCTCCAGCGCATCCACGGGCCCCAGCCCGAACTGCTTCACGAGCAGCAGCGACACCACGCCGCTGCCCGCACCCAGCTCCAATATCCGCCCCGAGCCCTGCGGGGACTCCGTGGCCGCGAAGGCCGCGAGCAGCACCGCGTCCAGCGTGAACCGATACCCATCCCGTCGCTGGAAGACGCGCACGCCCGAGGTGCCGATGGAGTCGAGCGTCTCGTCCGGGCCGGGCTGTGAGGCGGAGTCAGTCACGGGGGGGACGCCATGCTCGCATCCTCGTCGAACAGGCGTCCACCCCGGGGACCGCCTCACGTCACGGTGTGTACACGACGGTCAGCACCGCGTTCGCCGAGTCCCGCACGAACAGGTACTGCGTCGCCGTCTGCTCCTGGCTGAAGCGCAGCCGCAGCTGCGTCCTGCCCGCCACGTTGATGGCCCCCAGGCCCGCCCCGCTGAAGTCCGCCGAGGCCCGCGCTCCACTGGTGAAACGCTCGATGCTCGCCACCGCGCTCGCGTCCGTCGCCGCCGCCCAGTCCGCGCCTTCCGTGGACGCTGCGTTGAACGTGCCGGACTTCACGTCGATGACCAACGTGTTCCCCGCCGGCGTGGACCAGGGGTCCCCCGAGCCCGACGAGTAGCTCACCGTGAGGAACGCCCGCGTCACCGTGGCCCCGTCCGGCAGCGCCGACGTGTCGAACGAGAGGAAGGAGCGGTTGTACTTCCCATCCGTCCCACGCCCGAGCGCCAGGTTCGTCAGCGTCCCGAGCACCGCGCCGCCGCCATCCGCGTTCGCCTTCAGGTAGCCGTCCTCCGCCGCGATGCTCGTGAAGCTCACGGTGACAGGCGTGGGAGGCACGCCGGCGTTGTCCACCGTGACGCTCGTGTCGTTGTCCGTCGCCGCATTCCCCGCGGCGTCATAGGCCCGGGCCCCCAGCGTGTGCGCGCCGTTCGCCACCGTCCGGCTGTCCCACGCGAGCTCGTACGGCGCCACCGTGTCCGTCGCCACCGGAGCACCATCCACCAGCAGCTCCACGCGGGCCACGCCCACCGCGTCCGTGGCGCTCACCGTCACCGTCACCGTGCCGCTCACCGTGGCCCCAGTCGCCGGAGACGTCACCTTCACCGTGGGAGGCGTGGTGTCACCGCCCGGCTCGCCGCCGCCCCCCGTGAGGCCGAAGAACTTCGCCTGGTGGTACACGGAGCACAGGTTCACATCCGTCACGTACGCGCCCACCGAGCCACAGGCCGTGGTGCTGCCCGGGAAGTTGAACTGCGCGTCGAACGCCACCGCGTGTCCCATGCCGGTGAGCTCCCACGTCTCCACCAGGGCCCGACCCGCGCCGTCGCGATAGACCTTGTGGGGAAAGCCGCCCACCGTCTCCGTCGTGTCCGGCGTCTGGTCGATGCCGTGCACGTTCGTCCACTGCTCCATCGCCTCGGTGCCGTTCATCGGCCGCACCGTGAAGTCACTGGTGCCGTACCAGATGGACACCGGAGGACGCGGGCCCGCGTAGCTCGGGTAGCCACCGCGCGCCAGGTCCCCCCAGGCCGCGGGCGTCTTGTCCAGGCCGCTCATGCACGTGAAGGCCGCGTTCACCGACGTGGAGCAGCGGTGGGGTCCACCCGCGTTGATGGCGCCGGCGCGGAAGACATCCGGGTAGACGGCGAGCAGCGAGGACGCCATGTAGCCGCCCGCGGAGAAGCCCGTCACGTACACCCGCGACGCGTCGATGGAGTAGGTGGCCTTCATCGCATCCACCATCTGCTTGATGGACAGCGCCTCGCCCGCGTCGCGCGTGGTGTCTCCGATTTCGTACCAGTTGAAGCAGCTGGTGCCGCTGTTGCTGCCCTGCTGCTGCGGATACACCGCGTAGAACTTGTAGACGTTGGCCGCCGCCGTCCAGCCGCCCAGCTCCATGCCCGTCGCGTTCTGCGTACAGCCGTGGAGCACCACCACCAGCGGCGCGTTGGCCGGCATGTCCGAGGGCACGTGCCGGAACATCAGCAGGTTGCCCGGGTTGCTACCGAAGCCCGTCACCTGGGTGAGGGCCTGCTCGGAACTTTCGAGCACCGAGTCACCCGAGAGGCCGACCTCGGTTCCGCCACAGCCGAGCGCGCCCAGGCCGAGCGCCACGGTGAAGGTGAAGCACGTCGAGGAGAGTCGAGAACGCCACGACGACATGGTGCCTCCCGGGCCGTCGAGGGGAAGGGGGATGACGGCCGCGAGCGGCAACGTGACTCCCCCGCACAACCCTGATTCAAGGCGCGCCGCGTCGCCCGGTCCCTGAAACCTGAACCAGGGTTCATTTCAGCGCACCGCGTCGGGCGCCCTGGAACCTGAACCGTCCTTCAGCTCACCTTCACTCGGAGAACCGGTCCGGACAGGCCCGTCGACGGATTGTTCTCCCGACGTCAGCGGTCACCCGCAAAGAAGACGACCTCGCCAACATCGATTCAGGGCCGGGGCCATCCGCGATGGACAGGGCGGGGTCGCAGGAGTCCGCCCCGGTGGGCTGCTGTCATCCCGTCACACCCGTAACCCGCGCCCGGCATGAGGCTCTCCGCACGTCCCACGGAGGCACGCGCCCCGCCCTCCCGAACGATGGCGCGGACAGGGCCGGGGCATCCACCACGAGCCCCGGCCCAGCACACCGCGCCCGGACCTCAGGCCTTCGGACGCCGTGCCGCGAGCCGCTCGGCCACGTCGAGGACGCGGGCCTCGATGCACACGTCATCCAGGTGGTTCGCCTCCACCAGGCCCGTGGGGCTCGTCACGTTCACCTCGGTGAGGTAGTCGCCGAGCACGTCGATGCCCACGAGCAGGAGCCCGCGCTTGCGCAGCTCCGGCTTGAGCCGCTCGCAGATCTCCAAATCGCGCGCCGACAGCACCGCCTTGTGGGGCGTCCCCCCGGCGGCCATGTTCCCGCGGTGGTCGTCCCCGGACGGCACGCGCAGCACGCCGCCCACGGGCTCACCGTCCACCAGGATGATGCGCTTGTCGCCCTGTCGGCTCTCCGGGATGTACGCCTGCGCGACGACGGCCTCGCGGCCTCCGCTGGTGAGCAGCTCCACGGCGGAGCGCGCGTTGCGGTCCCCCGGCGCGAGGAAGAGGATGCCCTTGCCGCCGAAGCCATCCACCGGCTTGAGGATGGTGCCCTGCGCGTTCCTCGCGATGAAGTCCAGGAGCACCGGCAGCTCCCTCGTGATTCGCGTGTCCGGCATCAGGTCCGGGTAGCGCAGACTGAAGAGCTTCTCGTTCGCGTCGCGGATGCCCGCCGGGTCGTTGATGTAGACGGGCGGGCGGTCCCCACACAGCTCCACCAGCTGCGTGGCGTGCAGGAACTCCGCGTCCACCGGCGGGTCCTTGCGCAGGAACAACACGTCCACCGTCGACAGCTCGCGCGGCGCCTCGTCCAGCACGTCGAAGTGCCGTCCCAGCTCCCGGCGCACCGTGACGTGGCGCATGCGCGCCTCCGCCACCCGACCGTTGAAGCGCAGCCACCCTTGCTCGAAGTAGACCACCCGGTGGCCCCGCTTCTGCGCCTCCAGCATCAGCGCGAAGGTGGAGTCGTGGTCCACCCTCACCGTCTCGAGGGGGTCCATCAGGAAGCCAAGGGTGAGCGGGGCCATGGGTCTCGAAAGGAAGGATGAGGGGGCGCGAAGATAACAGGCCCCCTCGTCATCGCAGCGGATTCACACCCCTCAGGGCAGGTCCTGCCAGCTCTCGAATTTGCTCACCGTCGTCTCCCCGGCGCTGATGACCACGGGCAGGGAGCGCGACTTGCCCTGGGGGTCGACGATTCTCAGCGTGTGCTTGCCCACCGGCACGGAGACCCCCAAGAGCGGCGTCACGCCGAGCTTCTTGCCTCCCAGATACACGGGCGCCGACTGCCCCGTGATGTTGAAGGTCAGCTTGCCCGTGGCTCGCGAGGGCCTGGTGCGCTCCGGCTTCGAGCCCTCGTCCGGCGGCTCCCCCTGCGCGCCGACGTTCCTCGGCGCGGGCTCCGGCTTCGCTCCTGGAACAGGTTCATCGGGGCCCGGCCCCAGGTTCCCCAGCATGGCCCCGGGCTGGATGGGACGCAGCCTGGCGTCCTGCGGCTCCTCCTCCCGCACGGGCACCATCGTCGCCGAGTCATCCAGCGCGCGGCTCAGCTTCACCGCGCCATAGATGCCTCCGCCGAGGATGCTCAGCAGCACCAGCCCCCAGAGCACATTGGACCGGAGCTTCTGCGCGGGCGTGAGCTCGTCACCGTCCAGCGGCGGCGGCGCCTCGGTCTTCACCGTCGACACCTTGCGCGAGGGCTTCTTGCCGCCCTTCATCGGCGTGTTGCCCGACCGGGGCGTGGCCATCTCCTCGCGCACCGGCAGGTACGGCCCGTCATCCCCGCGCAGGGCGCGCTTCGCGGAGTCCACCATGAGCGAGCTGGCCGTGCCGTCCACGCTCTCCAGCAGCGCGCGCGTGGCCGCCATCCGCTCCGCGAACATCTCCTTCATCAGGGTGGCGCGATGCTCCGCGTCCTGCATCAGCGTCCCCGCCGCCGCCTCCAGCGCCCGCGCCATGTCCCGCCCGTTGGCGAAGCGCTTCTCACGGCTGCGCTCCAGCGCCTGCATCACCACCTTGGAGATCTGCTCCGACACGTGCGGCGTGACGTGCGAGGGCCAGGGGATGGGCGCCTCGAGGATCTTCATCATCTCGTCGCGCTCCGTCCTGCCCGCGAACAGGCGCGCGCCGGTGAGCATCTCGTGCAGCATCACCCCCACGGAGAACAGGTCGCTGCGCCCATCCAGCTTCTCGCCGCGCACCTGCTCCGGGGACATGTAGCCGGTGGTGCCCTTCACCGTGCCCGCGTGCGTGCGCTCCAGGCTGTTCTTCGCCTTGGCGATGCCGAAGTCGAGCAGCTTCACCATGCCGTCGTACGTCACCATGATGTTCTTCTGGGCGACGTCGCGGTGGATGACGGGGCTGGGCTCGCCCGAGGGCGCGGTGAAGGTGTGCGCGTAGTGCAGCGCCATGCAGACGTCGCGCGCCACCGACAGCGTGAAGCCCAGCGGCACCGGGCGATGGTGGCGCAGGCACGCGCTCGTTATCTGGTTCAGGTTCTGCCCGGCGATGAACTCCATCGCCAGGAAGAGGCCGTCCTCCTCCTGCCCCAGGTCGAACACCTGCGCGATGTTCGGGTGGTTGAAGGCCGCGGTGATGCGCGCCTCGTCCAGGAACATCCGCTCGAACTGCTCGTTGTCCCGAGCGTCCGGCAGGATGCGCTTCACCACCACGTACTTGCGGAAGCCACCCGGACCCGAGGTGAAGCCGAGGAACAGCTCGGCCATGCCACCCACGGACAGCTGCGTGACGACCTCATACTTCCCGATGCGCTCGCCCCGATAGAAATCGATGGGTCAACCCTCCTCGCCAGCGCCCCGCCACCGGAGCCGCAACGCCGCCGAGGATAACAGGCTTGTATGGCGCGGACCTGCGGTGAGAACACGCCGTCACCCACCGTCTTCCCGTCATCCACCACGAACCTGTGGATGGCCTGTGGACAGCGGGGGGATGGCTGTGGAGAAACCCCGGCGTGGATCAACCCCTGTGGGTGGCCGGGGGAAACCGCCAATTTACCCACATGTAGCATCGCGCGAATTCGTCAGTGATCCCGAGAGCTTGCTGACTTGTCCCCAACTCCGTGCCCTCTACTTCTTCCACCACTTGATCAATACCCCATATCCCTTTTGAAGAAGCAGACGGTGCCTGTGACTTGCGCCTGTGGATGAGCGCCACACGGCTGTAACACCCTGGCATCCGGGCACGCGGGCGGCGCCCACGGCGGCACGCGGGCCTCCAGGCGCGAAGCCATCAGGAGCCCACGCCGGCAGGCCTCGCCAGGCGGCCGTGGAGGGCCCTGGGGCGCGCGCCGGGCCTTCGCGGGCACACCGGGAGCTTCCCAGGTCGGAACAGGGCGCCAGCAGGCGCTGGGGGCCTTGGGCCTTGGACGCTCAGGTCAGCGCGGCGCGCAGACGCTCGAGGAGGCCGGGCAGGGCCGTGAGCAGTTCACGGTCCGTGTGCTCCAGGGCATTGCGGAGGATTTCGAGGTCCTCGGCCGAGCGCTCCGCGTTCACCATCCGCTGGAGCATGCGCAGCCGCTGGTTGCGCAGCACGAGGCGCGCGAGGGTGTCCTCCAGCTCCTCGCCGAGCGCGTCATCCAGCTGCAGGTCGCGGCTGATGAGCTCGCGCAGCTGCTCGACCAGATAGGTCAGGTCCCAGGATTCTTCGTAGCCGGCCCGTCGAGACATTGCTTCCACGCATCGCCGGGCTCAGCCCAGCGCTCGAGCCCGGGAGAGCCCGGCCAGGGTCAGCCGGGCACGGGACGGGTCCATCTCCACGGTGACGTGGCACTCGTCGAAGTCCAGGTTCAGCGCATACGGCTCCGACGCGGGCAAAAGGCCGCGCTCCTGGTGCGCCAGCGCGGCCATGCGGAAGAGCTCCGACAGCAGCGCCTGCCGCGTCTTGGGCGTCAGCCCGTCCACGGTGCCTTGCAGGCTGCGTGGGATGAGCACGGTGAAGGCCTGGGAGGACGTAGAGCCCGTGTCGGCGACGGAGGTCATGCCGGCGCCGATTGCGAGAACCGTACCTTTCCTGGATCCAACCATTCCGCGCGGTTGGAGTGGGTCGGCCGCGACCGTCTGAAAAAATCACAGGGTGTTCGTGGCCGCGGTCTGAAGTGTCTTCGGGAAGGCGCGCCTTCCGGGCCTCCACCGGCTTCCATTACCCGAGTGGATGAGGATTCCGTCCGACGTTCATCTCTGCGGCGAGCTTGCGACTTCAGGGTGCTGGTGGCGCGGCGTCCGCCGCGGTGTCCGGTGAGGGCCCTGGGGAGGTCCTGGAAGTCGTCACGCAGGGAACGTGTGTCGCCACGTGCTGGCGTGAGCGCGCCGTGACGCGAGCGTTCAGCAGCCGAAACGCGCGGGCCGCGTGGGAGGCGATGGCGGACAGGCGCGAGGTGCTCACCCCTCGCATCACGGGGAGCCCGGGGCTATACGCGGAGGGCTGGAGTCCGGGAGGCACCCATGGCGCGCGCGACGAGCACAGGCGGGGCGGGGTGGGCCGTCATCGTGATGGCGGTGGTGTTGGGCACGGGGCTTGTCGCGTGCCGCGAGGACCCGTCGCTGGTGGGCGCGCAGGGTCGGCTGCGGTTGTCCGTCGACCGGCTCGACTTTCCCTTCGCGTATCCGGGTGGCACGCGTGAGGCGGAGGTGCGCGTGCTCAACGCGGGGCGCGCGCCGCTGGACGTGACATGGACCGCGGTGGAGGCCCCGTTCTCGCTGGTGGAGGGGCTGCCCTCGCGCGTGGGGATGGAGGAGGTGCCCGTGCGGGTGCGCTTCGGTCCCCGGGCCATCGGCACGTTCGAGTCGCGGCTGGTGGGCACCGCGTCGGATGGAGGACGCGTGGAGCTGGTGCTGGCGGGCGAGGCGCGGCCGACGCCCGACTGTGTCCCGGTGGTCTGCGCGACCTCGACGTTCGACCCCGTCACCGAGCGCTGCGTGGAGACGGTGTCGCCGGACGGCACCGCGTGCAACCCGGGCAGCGCGTGTCTCACCATGGCCACCTGTCAGCAGGGGCGGTGTCGAGGGCAGGAGCGGCCGTGTGACGACGGCAACGCGTGCACCACGGATGCGTGCCATGCGCTGGATGGGTGCCGCTCGGTCCCGGCGCCGCCGTGTCCCGGGGGTGGGCCGTGCCAGGTGGGCACGTGCGACCCGAAGCTCGGGTGCGGCCTGGCGGATGCGCCCGATGGCACCTTCTGCGGGACGGAGCGCGGCTGCGACGCGGCGGACGTGTGCATCGAGGGCGCGTGCGCGCGGAGGGACTTGCCGGACGGCTTCGTCTGCGCGTCGGCCAGTCCGTGTCAGGCGGAGGGCCGGTGTCGCGGGCCCGTGTGCGAGCGCCCCGCCGCGGTGACGCTGGCGCCGGACTGGAGCCTCGACGCGGCGGCGTACCCGCGCAACCTGCATGATTTGCTGGTGGGGCCCGAGGGGGACGTGACGCTGTCGGGCTTCTACGAGTCGGCGCTGCTGGACGCGGCGGCGCCGACGCCCATGCTGAGCCGGGACGCGGCCCGGCGGTGCATGCTGTGGAATGACCGGCTGTTGTGCATGGATTTGCCCGAGGACGGCACGGTGTCGCTGATGGAGCGGTACACGGGGGTGCCTCGGTGGACCTTCACGCTGGGGGACGCGCGGCCGGACATCCGTCAGCGCACGGAGACGCTCTTCCTGGCGCGGCTGGCGGTGATGGCGCCGGACCGGCTGGCGGCGCTCTTCGAGGCGTATCCCGCGGGGGAGCGGCGCGAGACGTTGTGCCGCATGTACTTCCTGGTGGTGTTGGACGCGTTCGGACAGATGGTGTCCGCGCAGGAGCTGACGGACCCGCTGTTGTCCGAGTGCAACCACCCGCACCCGTTCGGCGTCGTGTCCGACGCGGCGGGGGATTTGTATGTGTCCTTCTCGCAGACGCTGAACGTGGGGGCGCCGCTGCATGCGGGCGCGCCCTCGTTGTTGATGGCGTTCTCGTCGGACGGGGTGCCGCGCTGGCGCAAGTCCCAGGGGCAGCGCGCCGGAGAGCTGGCGGTGGTCGACGGGCTGCTCTTCGCGGAGCGGGGCGGGCAGGCGCTGCGCACGGCGGATGGCTCGGTGGCGGGGACGATTCCGCAGGTCTTCGGCCGCGTGGTGGCCACGCGCGAGCGACTGGTGCCGAGCGCGCCGGGCACGACGGTGAATGTCGGCGACGAGGGCAACGCGCCCGCGCCCACGCAGCTGCGGGGCTTCGCGCTGCCGTCACTGAGCCCCGTGTGGACGTACTCGCTTCGCTCGGGACAGTCGCTCACCACGAAGGAGCTGCGGCTGGCGACGTGGCCGGAGACGCCGGGGCTGCCACCGAGGACGCTGGTGCTCACCACGGCGACGGATGCGGACGACGCGCAGCTGCTCGTGGGCGTGCGGGTCTCCGACGGCAGCGAGGCGTTCCAGTGCCGGTTGGACTACCAGGCGCGCACCATGCCCCAGTTGCTGGAGCTGGCGCCGGGCGCGCTGCTGATGATGGATGGGGCCGAGACGTGCGGCGAGTGCGACCCGCCGTTCGCCTCCAGCCAGGCGCGCTTCCAGCGCTTCCCGATGCCGGGATTGCTGCCCGCGAACGAGCCCTGGCCCGGGACCTTTGGTGGGCCGGGACACGACCATCACGAGGGCGCGGCCCACTGAGCCTCGTAGTGGATGCGTCCCAGGGGCGCGCGGGACGACGAGCTCCAGCGGAAGGTGCCGATGATGTCCACGCGGGTGGGGTCCACGCGTGAGGGGAGGATGCGGAACTCCACGCCGCGTCCCACGGGGGGCAGCACCAGCCCGTGCCACCGCAGCGTGCCGCCTCGCAGCCGGATGCCGCCGTCGTCGAGCACCGACACGTCCAGCGCCAGGTCGAGGCCGTGCTCGACGAAGACCTCGTGGAGCTGGTTGCCTCGCAGGACGAAGTCCGAGTCGAAGCTGCGCAGGGCTCCGTCGCAGTACAGCTCGCGGACGAAGTGCATCGAGCCATCGGCGCGGCGGAAGGTCCGGAAGCGTCCGGGGAACGTGCGTGCCCCGTGCTCGAAGAGGCCCTGGCCCGACAGTCGCGTCGCGACCCAGGCCAACACCCGCGCGGTGCGCGAGGAGAACGTCACCGAGGCGCGCACGTTCCAGGCGCCCGGGTTGGCGTAGAAGCGGATGACCCGCTCGTCCACGCGGGACACCTCCGGGCCCATCGCGCTCGCGAGCAGGGACCAGGCATCCGAGGGTCTCGTGCGCTGTCCCCGATGCAGCGCCTTCACGCCCCGCCGGTACACTCCCGCCGCCGTCCACGCGGTGAGGAAGCTCGAGAGCAGCAGCCACGCCGCGCGGCGCTCGCCGACGAGGCCCGGGTCCCGATGCCAGCGCGGCAGGCACAGCGCGCGCAGCGTGGCCCAGGCGTAGTGACGCAGGAGCACCCAGCCCGCGCTCGTCAGCCGCACCACCGAGAGCGCGAGCCCGTGCGCGATGGCGCTCTCCCCGGGCACCGCGCCCGCCAGCGCGTGCTGGTCGAAGAAGCGCGCGCCCAGCGTCATCTCCACGTGCTGGACGAGCAGACGCCACAGCGGCTCGCGCTCATGGGCTCGAGCCTCCTCGAGGAACGCCGCCTCATGACCGAGCTCGCGTCCGCGCGCGACATCGACCATGTGGGCTTCAATCCATCGCTCGTCGCGCACCTCCATCGGCAGGCCCTCGGCGCATGCGCTCGCATAGGCGCTCCACTCCGGCGTGCGAGGCAGCCCGGTCTCATCCACCGGCATGACCGCGGCGCCCAGACGGGCGAAGGGCTCGGACACGCCCCAGAAGCGGCCCAGCGTCACGGCGCTGGCCGCGAGCAGGTGCACCTGGGCCATGCGGCATGGATTCACCCGGTAGAAGTCCGCGAGCAGCCCGAGCGACAGTCGACAGGCGCGCTGACGCAGGACGAAGCCGTGCAGTGCCTCAAGCGACGAGTGGGGGAGAGCGTCACGCGCCTCGTCGAGCTCCTCCTCGTGGAACGTGTCCTTCCACGAGGCTGCTCCCATGGCATGAGACAGCACTTCGCGTGCCTCGGCAATCGCCGCCGCTTGGAGCGCGCCTTCTCGCGACGTGGCCTCCGTGGCATGAGGCATGGCTTCGCGTGCCTCCGCGAGAGCCGCCGCTGCCCGGAGCGCCCCCTCTCTCATCGGCTCACGGGCGTCGGCGTGACGCGCCAGACTCGCCACCCGCGCCTCGAACGTCCTGGCTCCCACGCTCACGGCGACACCTCCACCAGGCGCGCCCCCGGAGCCGGCGCCGTGCCACGCGCCCCCCCACCCAGCCAGCTCCGCGCCGCGTCCGGCGCAGGCTGCCTGCCCAGCGTCCGCGCGAGCACGAACAGCGCGAACCGCCACCGCGAACGCCCTCGCTTCGTGGCCTGTTCATCTCCCGCGCACCACCGCCGCAGCGTCTCGAATCCCCACTCCGTCCCCAGCCGCATGATGGGACGGAAGAGCACCGCATCGAGCACCTCGCCCAGCACCCCATGCCGCGTCTGGTAGTCGAACACCGTCTTGAAGAACGTCCCCTCGGGACGGCGCTCGTACAGCCACACCCCGCGCCCCCGCAGGATGGGGCTGCGCCAGTCCTCCGAGCCGAACTCGAACGTCGAGCGCACGTTCGGCGTGTTCGCCAGGTAGCGCCCCCACCCCACGATTTCGAGCCCGAAGCCCAGGTGCGTCCGGTAGTCCATCCAGTGGAACCCCCGCGCGTCCTGCTCCGGCAGATACCGGATGGAGGTGAAGCGCACGTCCCAGGCCACATGCAGCGCCGGCTCCTGCGTCCGCTCCCACACCACCTCCACCGGCGCGGGGATGAGCACCTCCGCGACAATCCTTTGGAGCGCAGGTCGACGCGTTGGCACCCCCGTGGCTCGACGCATCGCCCACCACCGGCCCGCGTCCCGGGTGAAGGTGATGAGCGCCGTCACCCCCATCACCGTCATCAGCGCGCGCAGCGCCACCGGCACGTCGGCAGGCTCCCACCGCACCCCCGTGGGCAGCAGCCGGTCCCCCCACACCGCCTGGAACGTGGCCATGAGGTACAGCCCCACCAGCACGCTCAACACCACGTGCGCGAAGTACTCCCCCCGGGGCAGGCCCCCCTGCGGCGCGCGGCTGTCGTTCTCCTCCCAGACGTCCGCGAAGGCGACCCCGACGTCCGCCGCATACAGCACGACCAGCGCCCCCAGCGCCCACCCCTGGAAGCGCACGTGCGGCACCCAGAGGAACTGCAGCGCGTAGATGAGGTGCCGCGCCGTGTGCCAGAAGACCTCCCGCTGGCACTCGGCGCGCTCGTGCAGCCGGCCGCGCCAGTGGTGGAAGTAGACGACGTCGAAGGCTCCCAACAATCCGATGACGAGCAGCAGGTAGAAGGCGACGTGCATGCCCACGCCCCGGTGCAACGCCGTGACCAGGGCCACCCGCCCTCGCAAACCTCGGAAACGTCAGGGATTCAGAGGATTCAAAGCGAAGGTCCGTCAACGCCGTGGACAGCGCCGACAACGGGCGTTGTCATCCCCAACTTCTCCACAACGCTTCTGGGTGTGGGCGGCCTTCACCCGGGCTCCGTGCCGGCGCGTCATGAACGGCGCTTCAGGTGTCGGCGGTCCGCGACCCGCGTCGCCAGAGAGGGTCCGGGCCCGCTGTCAATCGCCGACCTGGGGTCTCCGCGCGATTTTCCCGGACGGATGGTGAACGAGGGCCCGTTCAGCGCCCGTCCTGACACGACACCCCCCGCGTCACCGACCCTGCGGGTGGACATGCCGCGCGTACCCGATATTCTTCGCCCCATCGTTGCGTTGAAAGACGTGGACGTGTTCCACCTTGCCCACGCGAGGCCTGACCGGAAATGCCCCCCTGGGTTCCGGCGCTGGTGTGGAAGGAGTGCGGTTGCCCGGACGACCTTGGAGGTCCGGCGTGCGGCGGCTCCGTTGCAGTGTGGGGGGTCTGCTCGGGCCCCGGGGGGAAGAGATTTCCCTGGGGCCCGAGTCACCTCGTCCCTGCCTACGGCCGCGCCTTCGCCGTGCCCGCGGGCGCCTTCGCCACGAAGGCCTCCAGCCAGGTCACCTCGTCGCGGGTGATTTCCATCAGCAGCTCCTCCGTCAACGCCGCCACCGGCCAGCGCTCCAGCGCCGTCTGGTTGAACGTCTTCAGGGTCTGCTCCAGCGCCTCGATTTGCTTCAGCGTCAGCGCCCGGCCCGCCTCGTCCCCCATGTCCTGCGCCCCGCCGCGCACCAGCTGGAAGCCCGCCATCCGCTCCACCAACGTGGGCTGCCGCACCAGGCTGGCGCCGATGTCCCGGGTGATGCGACCCAGGCGCTTGAGCCCCTCGGCTGACAGCGAGCCCCGCGTGCCCACGTTGCGCGTGCGCAGGATCCACGTGCCCCGCTCGCCCAGCACGCGCTTGGACACCGCCATCGCCGCCGCGCTGGCGTCCGGCACCCCCACCTCGCGCAGCAGCTCGCGCGAGCGCACGTAGCCGTCGTGGAAGGACGTCTCCCGCCAGGCCGGCAGCGTGGACAGCTTCTCCAGCGCGTCGATCTCCGCCGCCGTCAGCTCGCTGCCGGACTCCGTGTCACCCAGCAGCAGCAGCAGCTGGAGCTGCATCGAGCGCGGGTGCGCCCGGACCAGCGCCTCCAGCTTCTCGCGGAAGACGGTCCGCGCCCGCTCGTACTCGGACTCCGGCAGCGCCTCGCCGCGCAGCGCGTCCCGCACCGCCACGTAGAGGTCCGGGTCCTCCAGCCGGGGCACCTGGTTCAAGAGGAACAGGGCCTGCTCCGGCTCCAGCTTGCGCATGGCCAGCGCCAGCCTCAGCCGGGTGTCGTCGGACGTGGCGCGCGCCCACGCGGCCTTCTCCCAGTCCGCCAGGGCCGGGTCCGGCGGCAGGGGCGTGGCTCCCGGCAACAGCTCGCTCTGCCGGAAGTCGGGACGGCCCAGCTTGTCCCACGCGTCGCGGAAGGCCTGCTGCCAGGTGCCGGCGTCGGGCGCGCGCCGTCGCTCACGCAGCGCCTCCAGCAGCGCCACCTCGGGGCTCCCAGGGGCCTCGGCCTTCAGGCGCTCCAGGACCTCGGCGGCTTCCGGGTCATTGCCCTCCTGCAGCGCCAGACACACGTGCACCAGCAGCGCGGGCGCGAAGCTCGGGGCGAGCATCGTCGCCTCGCCGAGCGACTCGCGGGCCTTCTTCGAGTCACCACTGGCGGCGAAGCGCGCGGCCCGGTCCGTGTGGCGGAGGACCTCCGGCGACGCGGTGTACTTCACGGCGCGCGGGCCCTTGGGCGCGGGGAGCTCCGGGTGCGCATGCCCGTCATGCGGCCCGTGCTCGTCATGCGCGGGGCTCGGCGCGCGGGCGCTCCGGACATAGAGCGCGCCTCCCGCGGCCAGCGCCACCGCCAGCCCCACGCCACTCCACACCGCGGCTCTGCGTCCCGAGGTGCCCTGCGAGGAAGGTGGAGGAATCGGGTCCGTCATGGCGCGGCTTCTCCGGGGGTGGGGGAGGCCGCATTCCAATCGGCCCCGCCCCGTCGGAGCAAGGTGGCCCTCTTCCCAGGTGGGAGTGTCCTTCCCTACCCAGGTGGAAGACGCCGCGCTTCGTGCGGGCGCAAGGCCCGCCGTGCCTCAGTCCTTCGCGTAGAGGACGCGGCTGCCGCCGCTGGCCTGGACCTGGGTGCGGTCGGGACGGGAGACGCACTTCACGGTGGTGCCGCCGCTGGCCTGGACCTCAAGGCTCTCTGACGGGTCCGCCTCCACCTGCGCGCCGCCGCTGGCCTCCACCTCCAAATCCTTCAGGCCCGCGAGCTTCATCGCCTTGACCACCGCCCCGCCGCTGGCCTCGATGTCCAGCTGCTTCGCGCGCCCCTCCAGCTGGACGGTGCCCCCGCCGCTGGCCTCCAGGTCCAGCTTGCGCGTGTCGATGCCCCGCAGGTCGATGGTGGCGCCGCCGCTGGCCTCGATGGAGAAGTCCTCCGAGGTGGCCACCTCACCCTGCGCCGAGCCGCCGCCGCTGACGGAGACCTCCTCCAGCCGCGGCACGGTGATGAAGAGGCGAACCTTGCCGCCGTTGAACGCGTCGCGGAGGCCCTTGCGCTCCACCTTCGTGGCGAGCTCGCCGTCCTCCACCTCGAGCTCCAGGCGGGACAGCAGGTCCGCGGGGCCCTCGACGCGCACGGACTTGGGGCCCACCTTGAGCTCGGCCTTGATGCCGTGGCCCACCTCGATGCTGTGGAAGTCGGGGACGTCCCGCGTCTGCGCGTCCCCGGCCCAGGCGGCTCCGGCGAACATCATCAGGGGGACGAGCAGGGACATCCGGGCGGTCTTCATGGCGTGCTCCCAAAGGGCCGTGGAGCCCGGCAGGGGCCCCGTCATGCCGGGCTACGCACCATGCCGGGAACGATTGCTACTGACGGGACAACATCTCGAGCGGCACCCTCATGGAGGTGGTGTCGCCGGGCTTGATTTCGACCGTCAGCTTGAGTGCCCTGCCTTCCTCGTCCACCAGCTTCAGGGTGTGCTTGCCCGAGGGCACGTTCACCTTGAACAGCGGCGTCTCCCCCAGCAACTGCCCGCCCAGGAACACCTGGGCCTGGGGCTCGGTGCTCAGCGTGAGGAAGCCCGGCTCGCCGGTGGCCAGGGGAGCGGAGTCCCGGGGCTGGGCGCGCTTGTTGGGGGTGCGCGGCGCCTTGGCGCGCGGCGAGGACTTCTCCTCACTCACAGGGGTGTTGGTGTCCGCGACCTCCGTCTCGGCGGGAGCCTCCGGCGCGGCCTCTTCCGGCGCGGAAGCGGGGGGCCCCACCGGTTCGGGCGGTGGCTCCACGGGCCTGCCGGCGAGGGCACCCTGGGTGGGAGCGCTCTCCACCTTGGGAGCGGGCGCGGGCTTCTTCACCTGCTCCGGAGGCAGCGGCGTCACGCGGGGCGCGAGCCCCAGGAGGGGCCGTACCCGGTTGGAGACGACTCCACCGTCGAGCCCCAGTCCCACCACGGCGGTCCCCACCGCGAGCAGCACCAGCACGGTGGCCAGGACCTTGAGGCCGACCCGGGAGCGCGCCGCGGAGACGCCGTTCAGCGTGTGGACATGGGAGTCGTTGTCCTCGGCCTCCGCGAGTGGGGGGGTCCGCCGGTTCTCCTGGAAGGAGCGCGCGGGCTTGGTGGTGGCCTCCAGGTTCGGGTCCGGCGTCTGTAAGGACGCGGGCAGCTGGGCCTGGGTCCTGCGACGAGGAGCCGGGGCGCGGCGGGACGGGCCCGAGTCGGAGGAGGAGAGCGAGGCCACGCGGACCATGGCGGTCTCCTCGTTCCGGGCGGGCGGCATCGGAGCGGGCACCTGGGCGCGCGGGGCCTCCATCGTCCGGCCGGAGCGGGGACGTGAGTCGTTGCGCAGCGTGGTGTCGTCCCCTGCCGAGGGGCGCGAGGGCGGAGGAGGCGGCGTGCGCGCGGGCCCGGGGGACGGCGCGGCGGAGCGCGTGGGGCCCGAGGTCGTCAGCGCGGCCGGCGGAGGAGGAGGCGGCGTGCGCGCGGGCCCGGGAGACGTCAGCGCGGGGCGCCCCGGCTGGGTGCGGGCCGTGTGCGTCTCATCGTCGGGAGGCCGCGAGGGCAGCGTCTCCGAGGGCGGCGGCGGACGCGAGGGCTCCTGACCGGCGCCCCGGCTGCCCAGCTTCTTCTGGGGCGGCGCCCGGAGCACGGCCTTGCGAGGAGGCTCCGGGTCCGGGGGCGGCGGCGGTGGAGGCGTCGTGGGGAGCGCCGTCGTGGTGGCCCGGCGCGGCGTGGGCTGGGCGCTGGACTGCGGGCCGGACGACTTCACCGTGGGAATCGTCCCCGAGGCCCGACGCGGCATCGGCGCCGAGTCCGGGGGGCCGGAGGTGGTGTTGACGGTGGGAGGCTCGGGGACGTCGGGCGCGGTGGGGGGACTGCCGCCCATGGCCAGCATCTGCGCGACGTTCGTCTCGCCGGTGACGTCGCCCGAGGCGGGGCCGGCGATGAGGAGCTGACGGGTCTGCTCGCGCCGGTCGGCGAAGAGGCGGCGCATCACCTCGCTGCTCTGCTCGGGGTGCCAGATGAGCGGGCCCACCGCGCGCTCCAGGGCGCGGGCGAACTCCAGCGTGGAGGCGTAGCGGTCCTCGCGCCGCCTCGACAGCGCGCGCAGGACGATGGCGTCCAGCTCCGGCGGTATCTGCTTGTTGGAGCGAGAGGGCGGCGTCACCTCGCACTTCAACACCGCGTTCATCATCGCCTCGGCCTGCTTGGCGTAGAACAGCCGCATGCCGGTGAGCAGCTCGTGCAGCACCACGCCCAGGCTGAAAAGGTCGCTGCGCGCGTCCAGCGGGTCGCCCATGATCTGCTCGGGCGACATGTAGCCGCTGGTGCCCTTCACCATGCCCACCGCGGTGCGGCTGGCGCGCGCCAGGCTCTTGGCGATGCCGAAGTCCAACAGCTTGGTGACGCCCTCGTACGTCACCATGATGTTCTTCTCGGCCACGTCCCGGTGGATGACGGGCGAGGGGTGGCCGAGCGGGTCCGTGAAGGTGTGCGCGTAGTGCAGCGCGACGGCCGTGTCGCGCACCGCCATCAGGCTGAAGCCCATGGGGATGGGGTGGTTGGCCTGCCGGCACGCGCGCGCCACCTCCACCAGCGTGGCCCCGGGCACGAACTCCATCGCCAGGAACAGCTCGCCCTCGGCGATGTCCAGGTCGAAGACCTGGGCGATGTGCGGATGGTTGAACGCGGCCGTGACCTTGGCCTCGTCCAGGAACATCCGGATGAACTCTTCCTCACCCCGGATGTCCGGCAGGATCTGCTTGAGCACCACCAGCTTGCGGAAGCCCGCGAGCCCACGCTGCGACGCGAGGAAGATCTCCGCCATCCCGCCCGTGGACAGGCGGCTGAGCACCTCGTACTTGCCCAGCGACCGGCCCCTGGAGGCATCCGGCGCGAGCGGCAGCGTCGTCCCACTCATCGGAAGGCGCCGAATCTACACCGGCACCCGGACGGACGCGAAAGTCGCGGTCGAAGAAAAGTCCACGAATATCGACATCACGCCGACTTCAACGAATTCTTGATGTCGGGTTCAGGTGCGGCGTGCCTGCGGGGAGGGCTTGCGGGAAGGGTGGCGGCGAGGGCGTTGAGCAGGCGCAAATCCGAGCGGGACAGGCCGCGCAGCGTCTTGCGGAGGTCCACCAGGGCGGTGGACTCGACGCGCGGGGTGGGTGGAGGGCGCTTGCGACCCGGGGGTGTCTCGATGCTCGCGTCCAGGGCGAGCAGCTGATGGGGCGGCACGCGCAGCACGGTGCACAGGCCCTTGAGGGTGTGGAGGCTGGGGAGCATGTGGCCGCGCTCCAGGCGCGCGTACACCTCGCGGGCCACGCCGAGCCGCTCGGCCACCACTGCCTGCGTCAGTCCCATGTTCCTCCGGGCCGTGCGCGCGGACATGCCCAGATGGATTCCAAGCTCGGTCTTCATTCTTCGTCCGTCGTCAGGAAGGACGCGGAGGCCCCCTCGCCACCGCGAAGGGGCGACCCTACTCCGCGCCGCTCGCGGGACGCACCCACCGTGAAGACTTCCAAGGTGTGCCGTGATGTGTGTCCATGCGGCGCGGGTGGTGTTGGCGCGAGCGGCTGTGTGAAAACCGAGGCGTGACGCTTCGGCAAAGCGAGTGGGCATGGCGATGAAGACGGTGCGGTTCGACTTCGAGAACACGCGGGACCTCCCCGTGGAGCTGGAACTGGAGCCCGAGGGGATGCCGTTCACCGTCCAGCCTGGAGGCCGGCTCGACGTCTTCTGCGAGGGACCCGAAGAAGGTGAACTGGAGCTGGCGCGCCACCCGGAGGGCCACGTCACCTTGTTTGCCTGGAGTGGGGCATCGTTCCGGGTCATGGAGGGTGGAAAAGAGGTCTACGCGTCGGTCAGCCCCGCGCCCGGCCTGCCTCCGGGTCTCTCCACGAAGCAGTTCGTGGAGACGCTGTTCGGCTCGTTCGAGCAGCGCCGGGCGATGCGCGACGAGCCCAAGAACTAGGGCGTCAGGAGAACGGGCCGCCCCGCGTCCGGGCCACCGTTCTCATCGTGTTTCGCGCGCTGTTCCCAGCGAGCCCAGGCTCCTCTCGTGAGCCGGCCTCCGGACAGCGCCCCCTTCCCACTTCACATTCCGCGCGTCCGTGTCGCCCGTCCCCGCTGGGACCTGGGCTAAGACGCGCTCCAAGGTTCCATGGATACTCCTGTTTCTCCCCGCACCGTCACCGGCCGCATCGATGTCCACCCGAGAGGCTTCGGCTTCCTCACCGTGCAGACCCCGGGCTCGCACGAGGTGCTGTCCGCCTTCATCCCGCCCCCGGACCTCAACCCGCTCTTCGCCGGCGACATCGTCACCGGCACCGTGACGGCCGCCGCGGACGGCCGCTGGACGGCGAGCCACCTGTCGCTGGTGGAGCGCCCCCGCACCCGCGTCTATGGCGAGGTCGTCTCGCGCAAGGGCGCCCTGTTCCTGCGCATCGACCGCGAGGTGGGCAACGCGGACTGGGTGCTCGACGCCGGCGCCACCCGCGTGCAGCACGGCGACGCGGTGGTCGCCTCCATCGCCGACGGCAAGGTCGTGCTGCTCTACAAGGTCGAGGCCGGCGAGGACCGCTCGCTCGAGCGCATCATCGCGCGCCATGGCCTGAGCAAGGACTTCTCCCCGCAGGCCCTGGAGGACGCGCGGCTCGCGCGCGAGGTGCCCCACGCCGTGGGCTCCCGACGTGATTTGCGCGACGTGCCCACCGTCACCGTGGACGCGCCGTCCACGCGGGACATCGACGACGCCATCTCCGTGCTGCCCGCAGGACCCGACGGCGCGCTGCGCCTGCTGGTCTCCATCGCCGACGTGGCCGAGCGCGTGAAGGAGGGCACCGTGCTCGACGCGGAGGCCCGTGAGCGCGCCACCAGCGTGTACATGGCGGGCCGCGTGCTGCCGATGCTGCCCGAGTCACTGTCTTCGGACTGGCTGAGCCTGGTGCCGGGACAGGAGCGGCACTGCCTCACGGTGGAGCTGCGCATCGACCCGCAGGGCCGGGTGACGGCGGCGGACGTGTACGAGAGCGTCATCCGCTCCTGGGCGCGGCTCAACTACGACGAGGTGGGCGCCTTCCTCGACCGGGGCGAGGTGTCTCCGCCCATGGAGCCGGTGCGCGAGGTCATGCCGTGGTTCCGCCTGGCCTCGGCGCGACTGGCCGTGGCCCGTGGCGCGCGCGGCGGCATGGAGTTCGCGCGAGATGAAGCGCGGTTCACCTTCGACGCGTCCACCGGCGCGGTCTCCGGCCTCGTCTCCGAGCGCCCCACGTCCGCGCACGGGATGATTGAGCGCTTCATGGTCGCGGCGAACGAGGCCATCGCCACGTGGATGCTGGCGCGCGGCCTGCCCGGTGTCTTCCGCGTGCACGAGCAGCCGGACCCGGAGCGGGTCGCGGACCTCAACGCGTTCGCGGAGCACTCGGGCTTCGCCGCGGGCTTCGGACGGGAGCTGACGCCGCTCGCGCTGGCCGCGTTCGACCGGCAGATTGTGGGCGCCGCCGCGGAGCCGGCGCTGCGCTCGGTGCTGCGCCGCTCGCTGGGCCCGTCGCGCTACACCGTGAAGCCGGGGCCGCACTTCGGCCTCGCGGCGCCCCTGTACCTGCACTTCACCTCGCCCATCCGTCGGTACGCGGACCTGGCGGTGCACCGCACGCTGAAGGGCTACCTGCACGGGCGCCGCGACTACCTGGACGAGGACCCGACGGTGGAGTCGCTCGCCGCGCACATCAACATGCGGGCGCGCTCGGCCAACCGCGCGGAGACGGACCGGCACCATGTGCTGGAGGCGCGGTGGCTGGCGGGCCACGTGGGCAAGGAGTTCTCCGCGCGCATCGTCCGCGTGAAGCCCTTCGGCCTGGTGGCGCAGCTCGACGGCATGCTCGCGGAGGGGACGCTCCCCGCGGAGGGACTGCCCGGCGGCCCGTTCCGTCCGGACGCGCGCGAGCTGTCGCTGGTGGGCAAGGAGCGCGCCTTCACCGTGGGCATGCCGGTGACGGTGAAGGTGGCCTCCACCGACGAGCAGCTCGGACGCGTGGAGCTGGCGCTCGTCGGTTAGACACGGGGGGCGCCTCAGCCGGCGAACGGGAGCCCCTCTGTCTTGGACGAGAGGACGCTCTCGCTCACCCAGCCGACGAGGCCCGTGGAGGACTTCACCAGGAAGGCGTGGGCCTTGACCTTCTGGTTGCCCTTCACGCCGCTGGGCACGGTGACGGGCACGGCGAGCAGCACCTGGATGGCGGAGCCCGTGGCCAGCTGGGCGACGGGCTTCGACGTCGTGCGCTGCTGGAAGATGGGGAAGGACTCGCGCACCTTGGCCTCCTGCCCCACGAAGTAGAACTCCTGGGGCACGTGGTCGAGCTTGCCGGCCTTCGCGTCGAGCACGTACTTGTCGACGCGCGTCCAGAACGACTGCCACGTGCTGGAGAGGATGATGTTGTTGCCCTTCGCCTCGATGGGTGAGCGCACCGAGCCCAGCGACTTGAGCGCCTTGCCATCGAACGCGTAGAGCGTGCTGGCGCTGTCGTGGTCCGTCATGCCGGTGTGCACGGCGACCTCCTTGCGCGGGTCCCCGCTGTCGATGTCGACGATGACGAAGCCGTGCACCTCCGCGTCCGAGCGGACGTTGACGGTGGCGGCGCCGACCTTGAGCACGTAGCCGAACCCCTTGGGGCCCTCCTGGGTCTCCAGCGAGATGTCCTCCGGCTTCCCGTCGCCGTTCAGGTCGACGGACGCGGCCTTCACCAGCGGCTCGTCCCCCGCGAGCGCGAGCGGGGCGTGCAGCAGCGCGAAGGACGACAGGGCGATGGTGGGGAGGAGCGACGTCTTCATGATGGAGATGACCTCGTGAGGACCTGGGCGTCGGGTGAAGGTGCCGCGCGGCGCGCATCGTAGCCTCGCCCGTCCTTCCCGAAGGGCTCCATGCGCCGGTGTCACGCCCACGCGCGCCAAAGCGGATTCACCCGCGCTTGTTGAAGCGGGCCGCGTTGAAGGGATTCCAGCTCACGCCCACGCGCGCTGGAGCGGACTCACCCGCGCCGGCCGAAGCGTCCCCGGAAGTGCTTGTCGAGGAAGGCCTCCGTGCTCGCGTAGGCATCCTGCGCTCGCTGGGACAGGGGCCGCGCCGGGTGGGCCTGGGCCGCGCGCCGCGCCCGCTGCATCACCGAGCGGGGCGCGTCCGGCGTCGTGCCCTCCGGCAGCTCGCGCTCCAGGGTCGCCCTCAGCGCATGGGCCTGGTCGACCACGCCGAGCGCCTCCTCCAGGGAGACCTCCTTCTCGGCGAGCGCGGCGAAGAGCTGGCAGTGGTACCGGCGGCAGCTGGCGGGCCGGTCCGCGTACACGGCGCAGGTCCGGCCCTCCAGGGCGCCGCAGTGCTGGGCGAGCGCCTGGGTGCCGTCCTCACGGCGCGCGAGCGGGACCCCGCGCCGCTCAAGCGCGGTGGCCTCGTCGGGCTGGAGCGAGACGTGGGTGAAGAGGCTCCCGTCACAGCACATGCCGCAACGGAGGCAGAGGGTGGACAGGGGCATCGTCTCCCCCTAACGCGTCCGGGCACGTCGTTCCATCTCGACGAGGCGCGGAAGGTGCCCCCGCACGCCTGCCCGTGGGTCGGGGTGCTACCTCCAGGGTGGCCAGGTACGTCCCCCTCCTCCGAGGGAGCCGTGCGCGGACCCGGGCCCACACCGGACCGGGTCGAGAAGCTGTTCAGGCGGGCAACGAAACAGTGTCCATCGAGCCCGGGAAGCGCCCTGTGCCGCACGGTTCATCCGAGCCCCTCGGGGATCCGCGACCCCGGCGCCGATGTCGAGGAGGCGACGGGGAGCCTGCCCTCGTGGGCGGACAAGACTCGATACGTGCCGGGATGGGTGAAAGCGGACCCGACGGCGAAGCGGTGGGTGTGTCTGGCTTCCGCGAGGCGACTTGTCCCTGAATCCCAGGGGGTTGGCGCGCCGGATGTGGTTCCGCCACGCCTGTACTGTCGAACAAGTTCCCCGCCCCGCAGGAGTGGGCAGGCTATATGAACCCCGGTTCACCCAGGTGGTATCCGTACCGGGGGACTGCTTCCTTTCGCGCGAAGTCGTACAATCGACTCCCTTCTCACAACGGAGCTGGCATGCAGGCGGACACACGGGACGGGACGCGCGGCCGGGAGTCGGTGCTCGGCTACCGGGTGGGGACGGAGCTGACCGCGGTCGCCTCGTTCGGCGACGGTGACTCGCCGGGCCGCCTGGTGCAGCTCTCGCTCGAGCACCTGACCTTGCACCTGGACTCCAGGTCCTTGCCGAGCCCCGGACAGGCCGCGTCGGTGGTGCTGGGCCAGGGTGAGCGCTGGGCCACGTCGCTGGCCGCGGAGGTGACGGAGGTGCGCGGCGGCAAGCCGGAGGTGAGCCTGCGCTTCGTGTCGCCGCCGCTCGACGCGGGCCGGCGCATCGTCACGGTGCTGGAGGCGCTGCGCGACAACGGCCTGCTGTTGCCGCCCGAGACGCGGCCCGTGTGGAAGGAGCGCATCGACCGCAAGGAGCGCGTGCTGCGCATCTGCGAGGCGCTGGTGGGACGCCAGGCGCGCGGAGTCGCCCGCACGCCACAGGGCCAGAAGGTCTGTGTCACCGCCGTCCACTTCGACGCGCACAACGGCCGCATGGGCTGGCGCTTCGAGGGGCCGCTGCCGCAAGGGCCCTTCGTGCTGGAGGCCTTCGGCTACAGCAGCGTCGTCCACCTGGAGATCCACGACGCGCGCGAGGAGGCCGGCTGGGTGATGATGTCCGTGCCCACGGAGGTGGTGCGCTACCGCCACCGCTGGCTGCGCCGCGCCCCGCCGAGCAGCCCGTGCACGCTGTCCTTCGACCACCCGCTGTGGCCCCAGGTGCACGTGCGCCGGCCGGTGTTGGATTTGTCCTATGAGGGCCTGGCCTTCATGACGGAGCCGGGCGAGGACCTGCTCTATCCCGGGCTGCGCCAGCCGGTGCTGGAGGTGGCCATGGAGGGCATGGCGCCGGTGCGGCTGCGCGCGGAGGTGCGCAACATCTCCGGCACCGCGGCGGGCCGTCGGTGCGGCATGTCCGTGCGGCCGCTGGACGCCGAGGGCGCCCGCGCGTGGCGCGCGCTGGTGGAGGCGCAGATGCATCCGTCCACCCGCGTGGAGGGTGACTGGGGCGACGCCACGTGGAAGCTCTTCCAGGGCTCGGGCTACTTCGGGCTGCCGGGCAAGTCGCCCGAGGACTTCACCGAGGAGCGCCCCTGGTTCGACGCCACGCAGGAGCGGCTGGAGGGCCGCACGCGCCTGGGCTACCGCGTGGTGCGTCCGGCGGGTGAGTCGCTGGAGGCCACGCTGTCCGTGGTGAAGCCGTACGAGGGCACATGGATGGCGCACCAGCTGGCGCGTCAGGCGGTGCCCGGTCAGCGCAGCTCCGCGCGCGAGGCGCTGCGCGACATCTACCTGCGCGGCTACGAGCCCACCCAGGTGGACCCCGACGTGAAGTGGTTCATCGCCTACTGCGAGGCGAACGTGCGCTGGGTGCGCTTCACCAAGTTCGACTTCGCCAGCTGGTACGAGCACACCGGGCAGGCCAGCCTCACGCCCTTCCGCCTGATGGAGGCGGAGGTGGAGCGCGACTGGGACCACCCCGAGGACGTGGACGTCGCCGTGCCCACCGAGGCCGAGCAGGCCCGGTTCTTCCAGGAGGTCGAGCGCACCCGCCCCGTGGCGTACCGCGAGGCGCTGGACCTGGTGCCCGAGCGATTCGAGCTGTCGCGCGCGCGCACCAAGTGGGGCGAGGCGGGCCTGGGCCGCGAGCGCGAGCTGCGCGTGGCCCGCGTGGACGGCAAGGCCGTGGCCTTCGCGGTGATGGAGTCCGCACAGCCGGGCCTCAACCTCTTCAACGTGCTGGACGGCGTGCGGCTGGTGACGCTCACCGACGACGCGCAGCCGGAGACGCAGCGGGCCCTGCTCGCGCTGCTGGCGCACGCCGCGGAGTGGTACCGCCCGCGCGGCCGCCGCGTCTTCGTGCACTACGTGGAGTCGGCGTGCGTGGAGTACGTCGAGCGCGCCGCCCTGGCGGATTTGGGCGAGGGCAAGCTGTGGATCATCTCCTCCGCGCTCCTGCCCGAGTTCCTCGAGCACCTGTGCGAGGCCACCACGCCCCGCGTCGCCTGAGACGACGAAGGCCGGGTGGCCCTTGAGGGCACCACCCGGCCTCGAGTGCTTCAGGTCGGCCTCACACGAGGCCGACAAGGGCCTACTGCACGGACATGCGCACGTAGTACGTCACGCCGCCGATGTCCTGCGTCTTGGCCTCCTCGTGCTTCGGGTCCTCGAGCACGGCCGCGAACTCGTACTGGACGAAGTCGTCGGTCTGCTTTCCTTCCTTCCACTCGCGGTCCCGGAACTGGAGGCCCACGGGGAACTCCTGCTCGGGCTCCAGCCGGATGGCGATGCGGGCCTTGGTCGGGTCCGTGACTTCGAAGCGCGTCTCGCCCACCTGCTCCAGGCCCTCGATTTCGCCGCCCTGCGCCTTCAGGTGCTCCATCAGCTCGCGGCCCAGGTCCACCACGATTCCGCCGCGCTCGAGCAGCGGGCGCTTGGCCTGCACGGTGCGGTCCTGGAAGCGCAGGTTGAACAGGCGGCCTTCCGTCAGCGTGTTGCGCAGGATGAACGTGGCCTCGGAGAAGCCGAACGGGATGAGGTTCACCACGTTGGTGTTGCGCCAGATGATGTTGTTGTTCTGGCGGGTGTTGTGGTCGGGGTTGCCCAGCTCCGGGTGCGTCATCGGGTCCTGCCGCGTCACCAGGCGCGCCAGCAGGCAGTAGTGGCCCGCGGCGGCCGGGTTCCACTGCACCACCACCTCGTCATCCGCGCCGGCCGGCAGGTGCACCACCTTGGCCTCGCCAATCTCCACCCAGAGGTTGGGCCACGAGGTGCTGGTGGCCGCGGCGGTGCCGTACACCTTCACCATCACGTTGTGCGCGTCCACCGTGCTGCGGTTGCGCACCTTCACGTGCACGAAGTTCGGCTGGCCGGCCTCCGGGTTCTCGTGCGGACCGGGCGTCGCCGTGGTGCGCACCCAGATGTCCTCGCTCTCCCACATGCCGTTGGCCGCGGTGGCGGCGTCCGGCTCGGCGCCCGTGTCCCACGGCTTGTCCTTGCCCCACACGTCCGTCTTGCACGCGGCCGGCACGTTGAAGCCGTTGACGGGCGCGGTGCTGGCGGGGCCCACCGAGTTGGCGTCCACGCCCAGGCCGAAGTCGGCGAAGGCCGTCCACAGCCGGCACACGTCCTCGCCGTTGTTCAGCGCCGTCGCGGCCGTGATGATGCCGTCGCGCACCTGGGTGAAGGTGGGGCCGCAGGGCGTGTTCTTCAGGCCCTCGTTGAAGTACAGCATCATGCGCTGGTTACCGGCGCCGCCCGCGGCGTTGTACAGGTTGGTGCTGAAGCCCCAGCGGTCCACCAGCGACCAGTAGGCCTCCCACATCGCCTGCGCGAAGACGGAGCCCACGCCATGCGGCACGGCCATGCCGTTGATGCTGGCGTAGGTCCAGTTGTTCACCGTCTGGTTGGTGCTGTAGCGCTTGGTGCGGATGCCCAGGCCCGTGGTGGGCTGGCCCATGGCGTAGGTGCCCATGCCGCGGCCCTGCGGCCCGGTGTCCGTGGGGCGCGCGGTGTACATCAGCGCCAGGAAGTCGCTGATGCCCTCGCCCGGCTGCTGGTTGTTCTGCAGGCAGTTGGCGTTGCTGGGGCCACCCACCTGGCGGTTGGAGATGCCGTGCCCGTACTCGTGCACGATGATGCCGCTGTCCAAATCACCGTCGCGCCGGGGGAAGGTCTGGTTCCAGACGAACATCTCCATGCGCGGGCGCTGCCCGTCCGGCGGAGACGTGAAGTAGGCGTTGTTGAGGCCGTAGCCGTCCTGCGCCTCGGCGCGCACGGAGTCGTTGCCCAGGCCCCCGTTGCCGTAGGTGTTGTGCTGGAAGTTGCCGGCCGCCTCGTCGAACCCGTACTGGTACTGGATGTCGTGGATGATGTTGTTCCAGTAGAACAGGTTGGTGATGGCCGCCGGCTTGTACGTCGACGGGTCCTGCGTCAGGTCCAGCAGGAAGCTGCAGGTGAGGCCGGGGCCGCAGTCGGGCTGCAAGAGGGGCGGCACGTCGGCGTTGGCCGAGTCGTCGTAGGCGTGGACGTTGTTGCCGCGGTGGAGGGTGTACTCGGCCCCGGGGATGCCGTCGGTGTCGTGCCAGCCGTAGGGTGACGCGATGAGGTTGGCGGGGTTGAGCAGGCTCAGCCGGCCGTCCATGGGCGGCAGCGGCGTGTTGTGGATGGGGCTCTCCACCGGGCGCCGGTAGACGGAGTACGCGTCCGACGCCGTCCAGTCGAAGCGCGTCCACACCTCGCCGGTGTTGGCGTCCACGGTCAGGTCGTAGACGTGCTTGCTGTCGGGCGTGTGGACCTGGAAGTTCCACACCAGCCGGGCGTCACCAGGGCGGATGGGCAGCAGCGCGAGCTCGGCGTCGATGGGCTCGGTGGACAGGCCGGACTGCTCCACGCGGGTGCGCTGACGGGGGCCGTCCTGCTTCTCCAGCGCGCGGGGCGCGGTGGCCAGCTTCAGGCCGAGGTGACGCGCGGCGCCGGTGACGGCGGCGGCGGCGCCCAGGCGCGGCTGGATGCTGGCGACGCTCCGGGCGAGCGACGGCAGGAAGTCGCTGTGCACGCTGAGCACGCGGCCCTGGCTGTCGACGTTGATCTGCAGCTGGCCGTTGTAGAGGGGCAGGCCCTCGTGCGTCTGGCGCAGGTAGAGGTGGGTGATACCCGTCTGCCGCGAGTAGACGCGGTCGGTGACCTCCAGGCTGGCCAGGTCCTTGAGCTCCAGGCCGAGCAGCTCGTACTGGTTCTGGACGAAGGTGAGGCCGACGGCGAGCGCGTCACCCTTGAGGGGGGAGGTGAGCGCGCCCACGGGGTTGACCAGCGAGCGCACCAGGCCCGTGGTGGCGTCGTGCTCCACGCGCAGCTCGGGCACGCTCTTGCGGAGCTGGGCCGCCTTGTCCTGCTGCTTCGCGCTGAGGCCCTGGCGCAGGCCCTGGTTGTGGGCGACGCGGGCGTCGTGGCTGCGCACGCCCTCCGAGCCTTGGACGACGGCGAACGCCGAGGGCGCGCTGCAGACGCCCATCAGCACCAACGCCTGGGTGAGGCGTCGGCGGAAATGACCCTGTGACATGTTGGAATGCTCCGCGGTGAGGGCCGGTGGGGGATTTGAAAACCCGGCGAGCCCGCACAGAGCAGTGGACGTGCCAACGACGTCTTCCGGGCCAACACCGGAAGCGCTGTAGCGTGGGCCGTCACAAAAACGGCGGATTCGTAGCGGAAGGCGTCACGGATGACGGCGGTGACTTCGCCGTAACTTCTGGAGATTCCTGGGGTCCAGGTCGAACCCCCCCGTTTCATGCGACGACCTGGGGGCGTGGAGCCGCTGAGCGGCCCCACTGCGCCACGGTGTTACAGCCCGTCGTCCTCGTCCGGGTCGGGATAGGACTCCAACTCCTCCTCGACCTCCTCGACGCGGCCCTTGCCGTGCTTCTTGCCCTTGGACTCCTTGGGCTCCTTGGTGTCGCCAGTGTGGCCCAGGTCCGCGTCGGCGCCGACCACGTACCACTGGCGGCCCTGCTGGATGCGGCGCAGCACGCCCTCCTGCTCCAGCGCGGCGAGCAGCTTGGCGAAGGTGGCGAAGCCGTACTCGCTCTCGTCGAAGTCCGGCTCCTTGCGGACGATGGTCTCCTTGATGAGCGAGGGGTTGACCGGGCCTGTCGCGCGGGCCAGCAGGTTCTGCACCACCTCGCGGGCAATCTGCGGCACGTCCGACTTGGCGTGGCCCTTGTTGCCCGACGGCGCCTGCTTGTCGGCCTCCGCCTTGCCGCCCTTGCCCCCGGCATCGCGCCCATGGCGGCCGCGCTTGCCGTGCCCCGCCTCCTCGGACGCTCCACCGTGACGGCCCTTCTCACCCTTCTCCGAGCGCTGACGGGTGCGCAGGTAGATGAACTCGTCACACGCGTTGACGAACAGGGGGGAGGTGGACTCCTTCACCGCCAGCCCGATGACGGTGCGGCCGTTCTCGCGCAGCTTGTACGCCAGCGGGCAGAAATCACTGTCGCCGGAGGCGATGACGAACGTGTCGATGCTCTCTCTCGCGTAGCACAGCTCCAGCGCGTCGATGACCAGGCGCATGTCCGCGCCGTTCTTCCCCGCGCGCGTGGAGGGCGGCACGTCGATGAGCTCCACGCCGAACCGGTGCAGCCCAATCTTCGCGTCGCTGAAGCGCGACCAGTCACAGTAGGCGCGGCGGAAGACCACCTTGCCCTTCTCCAGCAGTCGGTCGAGCGAGGGCTGGAGGTCGAAGTTGGAGGCGCTGATGCCTGTATTGGTGACGAGGTTCTCGAAGTCGAGAAAGAGGGCGATGCGGTGCTCGTTGGTCCGACCGTTCACGTGAGGCCTCTGCGGTATGGCGCCCCGGCGCGTCTTCCGTCCGGAAGGGCGCCCGCCGGGCCTTGCGGGTGCACCCTAGCCTGTTCCCACCGGCATGGGGCGCGGGTGTTCGCCGGCTGAACACTCGGGCCACAGCGTCGGCCTGTCCTTCCGGGAGGAGGCCGGGGCGCCCTCCAGGCGTGAGCGCCGGGGCGTGACCTAGCTTCGGGCAAACGGGTCGAGGACCCCCCAGCCGGAGCATGCGTCATGACACGAACGAGGTGGAGTCGCTGGAAGAGTCTGGCCCTGGCGGTACCCGCCACGGGAGCGCTGCTGCTGCCAGCCGTCGGCGCCGCGGAGATACCCAACCATGACTCGCGAGAGTACCAGCAGAGCCAGATTGAGTTCGACAGAACCACCACGCGGGCCTCCGTCCTGCCGCCGCTCAACCTGGGTGGCATGATTGGCGTGGACGTCACGCCCACCCAGGGCCAGGTGCCCATCGTCCAGGGGCCCAAGGTGGACACGCTGCCGGACCCCAAGCGCACGAAGCAGATCTCGGGCGAGGTGGTGGAGCTGGGCAACGACGTCCTCTACATCCAGGAGGATCAGCAGGGCGCCGTCATCCCGCTGGACCTGCAGGCGCTGCGCCTGACGCAGACGCCCCGGGAGGGCCAGAAGGTGGTGGCCGACTACCAGGTGGAGAACCAGACGCGGAACCTGGCGACGGCGCTCCAGGGAGAGAAGTGAGCGCCGCCTGCTTCAGGGGAACCACTCCGGGGGAGCCGCCATCCAGCGCGCTCCTCCCCCGGATGGGACGTGACTACCTGGCCTTCTTGCCGACGACGGTGTCCGGGCGCGCGTTGTCGCCGTACTTGCCCGCCGCGTAGTCACGCGCCATCTGCTCCAGCGTGACGTGCGGCACCTTCTTCGCGTGGCCGGCCTGGCCGAACTGCTTCATGCGCTCCTCGCACACGGCCTGCATCGCCGCGCGCGCGGGCGTCAGGTAGTAGCGCGGGTCGAACTCCTCCGGCTTCGCGGTGAACGCCTTGCGGATGGCGCCGGTGATGGCCAGGCGGTTGTCCGTGTCGACGTTGATCTTCCGCACGCCCGCGCGGATGCCGCGCTGGATCTCCTCCACCGGCACGCCGTAGGTCTCCTTGATGCGACCGCCGTTGGCGTTGATGATGTCGCACAGCTCCTTGGGCACGGAGCTGGAGCCGTGCATCACCAGGTGGCAGTTGGGGATCTTCCTGTGGATCTCCTCGATGCGGCTCATCGCGAGCACGTCGCCGCTGGGCTTGCGCGAGAACTTGTAGGCGCCGTGGCTCGTCCCCATGGCGACGGCGAGCGCGTCGATGCCCGTGCGGTTGACGAAGTCCACCGCCTGGTCCGGGTCGGTGAGCAGCTGGTCCAGGGTCAGCTTGCCCTCGGCGCCGTGGCCATCCTCCTTCTCGCCCATGCCGTGCTCCAGGGAGCCCAGCACGCCCAGCTCACCCTCCACGGACACGCCGAAGCGGTGCGCCACGTTCACCACCTCGCGCGTGACGGCCACGTTGTACTCGTAGCTGGACGGCGTCTTGCCGTCGTCCTCGAGCGAGCCGTCCATCATCACGCTGGTGAAGCCCATGCGGATGGCGCTGATGCACGTCTCCGGCGAGTTGCCGTGGTCCTGGTGCATGACCACCGGAATCTCCGGATACAGCTCCACCGCGGCCTGCATCAGGTTCCGCAGGAACAAGTCGTTGGTGTACTTCCGCGCACCGCGCGACGCCTGGATGATGGCCGGGCTCTGGGTGGCGCGCGCGGCCTCCATGATGGCCTGGATCTGCTCCATGTTGTTGACGTTGAGCGCGGCGACCCCGAAGTTGTTGGCGGCGGCGTAGTCGAGCAGGGGACGCAGGGCGATGAGCGGCATGACTGTGTCTCTCCGTGGCGGATTGGAAGAAGTGAGTGAGGGCGCCTGAGTTAGCACGGACGCGGCGGCGGACGCCCCCAAAAGCTCGCCGGCCGCGTTCCCCAGCGGACGCTGTCAGCGACTGGCCACCGGGTGCAATTGGACCAGCAAGGGCAGGCTCGCCGCGCGCTCCATCAGCCGGGGCTTGGGACGCACCGCCACCGGCACCCGGGACGCACCGAGCATTTCCAGGTCGAACACGTTGTCGCCGAAGGCCGCGTACAGGGGGCGCTGGGTGCGGGCCCTGAGGCACGTCACCTTGCCGGGGCCATAAGGGATGGGCGACACCACGTCCGTCCACACCACGCCGTCGCGGGACTGGGGCGTGCTCGCCACCACCTGCTCGGGGGGGATGCCGACGACGCGCGCGGCGGCCTGCACCACGGCCAGCGGCGAGGCGCTCACCACGTAACAGGGCACGTCGTGCGCTCGTGCCCACTCCAGGACACGGTGAACCTCGGGGTGGACGCGCTCGGCCACGCCGTGTGACTCCACCACGCCGCGAGCGAAGGCGGACAGCGCCTCGAGCGTCCAGCCCGCGGCCACCCAGGTGGCCATCTCGCAGATGTCCTTCTCCGGAATGCGGCCGGCCTGGAAGGCGGAGAACATGCGGCGGGCCAGCGTGCTGGGGCTGCCCTCGGTCTCCAGGCCGTAGTGGGTGGCGACGGCCGTGAGGCGGGGCCGCACGTCCTCTCGCACGGCGTCGTGCCCCGTCATGCTCATGAACAGGTCATCGCCGACGTCGCCGCTCCACAGCGTGCCGTCTCCGTCGAAGGCCAGCACTCCGCCCGGCATGGCCTCCCGCTCGCGGGCGATGCGCTCCAGCGTCTGCTCCACGTGCTCCGTCTTCATGGCGGACATCCTGGCCGCCCATGCGCGCGCGGCCAACCCCTGTCTTTGTTTTCACGCGGAGGTGACGCGTCCTGCGAGCTGCCCGCGCGAAAAGCGCCGGGAAATGGTGACTCACCGACGGATTTTCAAGACCCCCGTTGAGACACCAGCAGCGGGGATTCGAAACGTCCAAGGGGGGACGTTTCATGCCGTTCGGGGGAGCGCGCATGTCCGGTCTCAATCTGAAGGTCCTTCCTGGGGAAGGCCCGGATGTACGAGAGGGTGCGTCCGAAGTCGCGACAGAGGGCGTCTCGAGGGCGGAGGACTTCGTCCGGGGACGCGGCATCCGGCTGGTGCGGGAGGACGGCACGGCGTTCCTCGACGCGGCGTCGGGCACCTTCAACGTGCCGCTCGGCTATGACCACCCGGAGGTGGTGGAGGCCGTCGTCGAGCAGCTGCGCCGCATGGCGCACGCCAGCTCCTCGCTGATGGCGGCGCAGGCGAAGCAGGTGCTCTCGGAGCTCCTCGCGCATGCCCCGAGTCACCTCACGGCCGGATGGATGCGCGACATCACCGGCTCCACCGCCAACGAGTGCGCGGTGCAGGTGGCCCAGAAGGCCACGGGAAAGACAGACGTGCTGAGCCTGTTCCTGTCGCATCATGGGCAGACACAGTTCACCACGGCGATTTCGGGCAACGCATTCCGGCGCAAGGGCTTCCCGGAGGCGGTGTCACCACACTCGGTGAAGGTGCCGGCGCCCTACTGCTACCGGTGCTTCTACAAGGCGAAGTACCCCGGCTGCGGGATGCTGTGCGTGGAGCGCATCAGCGACTTCGTGGAGTACGCGAGCAGCGGCTCGGTGGCGTGCATGCTGGTGGAGCCGGTGCTGGGCAACGGCGGCAACGTGGTGCCGCCGCCGGGCTACTTCCAGGCACTCAACAAGCTGTGTGAGGAGAAGGGCATCCTCCTCATCGCGGACGAGGTGCAGACGGGCATGGGGCGCACCGGGCACCTGTTCGCCTCGGAGGCGCTGGGCTTCAAGCCGAACATCGTCACGCTGGCCAAGGGGCTGGGCGGCATCGGCGTGCCGGTGGCGGCGGTGCTCTTCGAGGGCGCGCTGGACGTGCTGGAGAGCCACGAGCACTCCTTCACCTCGGGGTGCAATCCGGTGGCGCTCACCGCGGCGTCCGCCACGCTGAAGGCGATGACGTCCGGTCACCTGCTGGCGAACGTGCGTCGCAACGGAATCATCCTGGGCGAGCTCTTGCGCACCCTGGCCACGCGTCACCCTTGCGTCGGGGACGTGCGGGGGCTCGGGTACATGTGGGGGCTGGAGCTCATCCGCGAGGATGGCTCGCCGGACGTGGAGAAGACGCTGGCGCTCATCCGCGTGGCGCAGGAGCGCCACCAACTGGTGCTGCGCGGCTCGCGCTACAGCTTCGGCAACGTGGTGAAGGTGCGTCCGCCGCTCATCGCGACGCAGGACGACCTGGAAGAAATCGTCGCGCGGTTGGGCCGCGCGCTCGCGGACGTGGGCTGACTCGAGGGGGCGTGTCACATGCGGGCATTGGTGTATTCAGCGGCCTGGGAGCTGTCGCTCCAGGAGCACGCGGAGCCGGCGGCGCCGGTGCGGGACGAGGTGCTGGTGCGCGTGCGCGCCACCGGCATCTGCGGCACGGACCTGGGCATCATCGGCGGCGAGTACGCGGCGAAGCCCGGGGTGGTGCTGGGCCACGAGTCCTCGGGTGAGGTCGTCGCCGTGGGCCCCGCCGTGCGCGACGTGCGGGTGGGGGACCGCGTCGTCATCGACCCGACCTTCTTCTGCGGCCAGTGTCGGCTGTGTCGCTCGGGTCGGCAGAACCACTGCGAGCGCAAGGGCGAGACGGAGACGGGCGTCAGCGCGGACGGGACGATGGCGCCCCTGCACAGGACGACGGAGCGCTTCCTCTACACGCTGCCCGCGCACGTGGGCTTCGAGGAGGCGAGCCTCACCGAGCCCTTGAGCTGCGCCGTCACGGGCGCGAACCAGCTGCGCCTGCGGCCCTCACTGCGCGCGGTGGTGCTGGGGGGCGGACCCATGGGCGTGCTGTACGCGTGGGTGCTGTCGAGCCTGGGGCTGACGGGCACGTTGGTGGAGCGCGCGCCGGGGCGGCGGGAGCTGTGCCGCGAGGTGGTGGACCGACGCTGGGCGGTGGCCGAGTCACTGGACGAGGTGTGCGCGCGCTACGCGAGGGACGCGGCGCCGCTCGACCTGGTGGTGGACACCACGGGCCGCATGGCGGGGGACGTGCTGCCCAGGCTCTCGCGCGGCGGACAGCTGTTGCTGGTGGGGCTCAAGCGTCACGAGGTGCCGCTGGACGTGGGCGCCATCGCGGACCGGAGCCTGTCCGTGCAGGGCTCCATCGATTCGTTGGACGGCAGCTTCGCCACCGCGCTGCACCTCATCGGCTCGGGCGTCATCCCCGCGCGCCGATTGGTGTCGCACCAGCTTCCGCTGACGCGCTTCCGGGAGGGATTGGCGCTGGTGGGCTGCGACGTGGACGCGCGGCGCCAGGGCGCTCCCGCGGGCGCGCTGAAGGTCGTCCTCCAACCCTGATGCGAGCGAGGCCCACGCACATGATTCACGGACTGCTGATTGAAGGCACGGACTACGCGGGCAAGACGACGGTGTGCAAGCTGTTGGGCGCGAGCCTGTCGGCGGCGGGGCTGCCCGCGCGGCTGGGGCACTGCTACGTGCACGACCTGCCCATCCTCGACCACTTCCTGGCCGAGGCGAAGCTCACGCCGGACCTGCTGCGGATTGATTGGTTCTACTCGGCGAACATCCTGCTGGACCTGGCGCGGTGTCATCGCGGGCTGCCGTCGGGGTTCCTGGTGCAGGACCGGCACTGGCTCAGCCAGGTGGGGCGCAACCGCTTCTTCCATCCGGAGGCGGCGGGGTTGCCGAGTCAGCTCATCTGGGATGAGCACCTCCCGTTCGCGTTCAACTACTACCTGACGTCCACGCCGAAGGCGAAGCGTGAGCGCTCGCTGCTGCGTCCCTCCAAGTCGGTGCGGGACACGTACCTGCGCGACAACCCCGAGCGTCACCAGGCCTACGACGAGTTCCTCGTGTCGCTGCTGCCGCCCGAGGAGCGCTGGGTGGTGGTGGACACGAGCGAACTGCGGCCGGAGCAGGTGGCCGAGCGCATCGCGACGGACGTGCTGCGGCGGCTGCATGCGGAGGCACCGGTGCGTCCGGTGGTGGCGCGCTAGGTGGCGACGGCGGGGGAGCGACGAGGCCCGAGGGGCGGGCAGGCAATGCGGACACGGGGTGGTGACATGGAAGTGCTCGTCATCGGCAACAACACGGTGGACATCGTCTTCTCCACGCGCGAGGCGCTGGTGACGGACGGGAAGGTGCAGGCGGACGGCCTGCGCTTCTTCGGCGGCGGGCAGGGCGCCAACGTGGCGGCGATGCTGGGCGCGCTGGGGGTCACCACGCGCTACTTCGGTGTCTTCGGTGGAGGGGACTTCGGGAGGCTCGCGCGCGGCTCGCTGGTGGAGGCGGGCGTGCGGGTGGAGGGCAGCCTCACGGTGGCGGACTGTCCGCAGCACACGGCGGCCATCGTGGTGGACACGACGCACGGCACGCGCTCGCTGGTGATGCACAAGGACGCGCGGCTGCGGATGGACGGTGTCCCGGTGGAGGCCGCGCCGATGGATGCGTGTGGCCTGGTGTACCTGGACGGGCACGAGCCCGCCTTCTCGCTGGCGCTGGCGAAGCACGCGCGGGCGCGGGGGCTGCCGGTGTTGGCGGACGCGGAGGTGGCCGACGAGGCCCGGCCGCTGTTGCCGCACCTCACGAGCCTGGTGGCGCCTGGGAAGGTGCTGCGCGAGCTGACGGGGGAGCGGGAGCTGGCCTCGGCCGCGCGGGCGCTGCTGGCTGGAGGGCTGCGCGTGGTGGTGGGCACGCTGGGCGCGGAGGGGTGCGAGGGGTGGACGTCGGATGGAGAGCACCACCGCGTGTCGGCGGAGTCCTGCGAGGTGGTGGACACGACGGGTGCGGGGGATGCGTTCCACGCGGGCTACATCGCGGCGGTGCTCGCGGGGCAGGGCTTCGGTGAGGCGCTGCGCTTCGCGACGAAGGTGGCGGCGGTGAAGTGCGGCGCGCCGGGACCCCGCGCGGGAGCGGACCGGCTGGCGCTGCTGGGCACGGCACTGGGCGCGAGCGGGGGCGCGTCCTCTTCGCTGCTGTAGCGGCGAGGCGGACACGAGGCAGGGTCATGAAAGTCATTGTCACGGGAGCGAGTGGGTTCCTGGGCCGTCGCCTGATGCGCGCTCTGCGCACGAGCGGAGCCCAGGCCGTGGGGACCTGGAGCACGACGCCGCGCGAGGGCCTGGAGCGCCTGGACATCACCGACGCACGCGCCGTGGACGAGGCCTTCGCGGCGGGACGCTTCGACGTGTGCATCCACGCGGCGGCGCGATGCAACCTGGATGACTGCGAGCGAAACCGGACGCTCGCGTCGACCACCAACGTGGTCGGCACGGGCCACGTGGTGGAGGCCTGCCGACGCACGCGCACCCGTCTGCTCTACGTGTCCACGGACCACGTCTTCGACGGCGCACCCACGAGCGCGTACGTGGAGACGGACGCACCCCGACCGTTGCAGCACTACGGCGTCACCAAGCGGGAAGGAGAACTGCTCGCGCTGACACTCGAGGACGCGCTGGTGCTGCGCGTGCCCCTGCTCTACGGCCTCGCGGGGCCGGACGAGAAGGCCACCTTCGTCACGTCCACGCTGGAGCGGCTCGCGGCGGGCCAGCCCGTGTACGCGGATGGCGAACAGGTGCGCTACCCGGTGCTGGTGGACGAGGTGGCGGCGATTCTCGCGCGCCTCGCGGGGGGAGGCGTGCACGGCGTGCTGCACTTCAGCGGCGCCGAGGCCACCACGAAGTACTCGTGGGCGAGGCGACTGGCGCATGCCTTCAACCTGGACGTGACGCTGGTGCACGCGCGCAAGGAGTCGTCGCTCGCGGCGCGTCCTCGCGACAACCGGTTGGGCTCCACGCGGCTGTCCGCGCTCGGGTTCGAACCGCCGCTCACGCTCACGGAGGGACTGGACGTCCTCCGTCACCAGCGGGAGGCGGCGCGATGAGGGGGCCCGTGTCGGAAGGAGACTGGCGCGGCGTCGTGCGCGACGTGCGGGTGAACGGCCACCGCGTCACCAAGCGCGCCACGCACGGCCGGGACAAGCTCCTGCGCGAGGTGGCGTGGCTGAAGGCGCTTCCACCCAGGGCCGTCGGGTACTTCCCGCGGGTGCTGGAGGTGCGCACGGGGGAGGGCTGGGCCGAGTACGACATGGACTTCTGCCCGTGGCCGGACATGTCGCGCGTGCTGGTGGACGGCACGCTGACGGTGGACGAGGCCATCTCGGGGACGCGGAGTCTCCTCGACTTCGCCTTCGACGTGCTCTACGCGGACCATCACCGGCCGGCGCCGGAGGACTTCTTCCACGTCAGCTACGTGGACAAGTTCTGGCGCCGGGCGAGCGCGGGCCGGGGCATGTCCGAGCGCTTCGACCGGCTGTGCTCAGCGGAGCAGTTGGACATCCACGGCCGGGTGTACCCGAGCGCGGCGTCCCTGATGCGCGAGCTGCAACGCGACACCGTGTTGCTCGCGCGACTGCGTCCACCGTGCCTCGGTCGGTTCCACGGGGACTTCAAGTACGACAACGTGCTGTTCGAGCCTGCCACGGGACGCTTCCTGTTGCTGGACCCGCGCGGCTCCACCGTCACCGGGGACTCCGACAGCGACTACATGGAGGACCTGGCCAAGCTGCGCACGTGCACGCGGGGGCTCTACGACCTGGTGCGCGCGGGCGCGGCGCGGGTGAGCGAGGGCGAGGGACGCATCTCGTGGGAGTGGGCCTCGTGGGCCGGGCCGGCGTTGCAGCGCTTCGCCGCGCTGGACGCATGGCTGGTCGACGAGCTGTCTGTGAAGGCCCGCGTGCGGAGGGACGCGGACTGGCGCGTGCGGCTGGACGTGCTCGCGCCGCTGCTGCTCCTGGCGAACGCGCCGTTCCAACTCGCGCCCGTGAATCCACGGACCGAGGACATCGCGCTGGTGCTGCACGCCACGGGCGTGCGGTTGCTCGCGGAGGCGCTGGAGCTGCACGGCACCCGGGACCTGGGGGTGTCGCCATGACGGCGAGCGAATCACTCCTCCGAGGCCGCCTGGAGGAAGCCGGGCAGCACTTCACGCAGCCCCGCGATGACCGCCGCGGCCACGAAGGCATGTCCCACGGACACGAGCGTGGGGCGCACCGCGCGGATGAGCGGCGGCAGGTGACGCCGGTCCAGGTCATGCGCGGCGTTGACCTCCAGCCCGAGCTGACGCGCGCGGTCCGCCGCGAGCGCGAGGGCCTCCAGCGCACGCTCCCGCGTGGGGGTCTCGAAGCCCTCGACATACGCACGGCAGTTGAGCTCCACCGCGGCGGCGCCCGCGCGTGCGACGAGGTCCACGGCCGCCGGCTCCGGGTCCACGAACACGGAGATGCGCGTGCGTCCCTGGAGCGAGCGCACCCAGTGCGCCAGCCGTGCCTGGTCATCCTCCGCGCGCCAGCCGCGCTGCGTGGTGAGGTGCTGGGCCTCGAACGGTGTCACCACCCAGCAGCCGACGCCGGGCGTCCGCTCGAGCAGCGCGCCCAGGTCCTCGCGCAGGTCTCCGCCCACGTGCAGCGAGGCGCGCTCGTCACGGATGACCTCCAGTCGCGAGAGCGCGGAGACGTCCTCGGGCTTCACGTGCCGATGGTCCGGCCACTGGTGCACGAGCAGCGCGCGGCAGCCGCCGTCGACGAGCGCCCGCGCGGCCTCGCCGAGGTCGGGGACGGCGCTCCCACGCGACGAGCGCAGCAGCGCGACCTTGTTGAGTCCCACGCGAAGCACGGGTGTCGAGGCAGCGGCACGCATCCACGGTCCTCCGGATTCCAGGGGACCCATCCTCGCACGGGCGTCGCGCGGGGACTCGTTCGATTCAGGCGGTGGGGTGTGGCCGCCACAGGTGCAGCACGCAGCACGTAGCACGCAGTCACAACCGACACATCAAGGAGCATCACCATGAACAAGCCCCGCAGCGTTGCCATCAAGCTGTCCGCCGACACCATGAAGTGCGTCGTCGGTGGCGCCATCACCACCACGAACATCCCCGTCGTCACCCTGCCGGGTCCCATCGTCACGGGCCCGGTGGTGACGGGTCCCATCCTCGAGGGGCCGGGCCGCGTCTTCCCGGTGCTGTGATTTCGCCGGTGAAGGCTGACCGCGTGGGCCGTTGAGGCTCATGCAGGGGGGCGCGGGCCGCCTGGAAACGGGCCCGCGTCGTCCTTCCTCTTCTTTTTTCCGATGTGGCGGCCCTCATGACGCAGCCTTCGCGTGACGACCTGGTGGACCTCCTGGGTGTGGACCTGGGCCAGCTGTTGGCGCTCGAGTCCCTGACGCCCGCGCTGGAGGCCGCGGTGTTCCTGTCCGGCTCCCTGGTGGAGGGCATGGGCAACGCCTTCTCCGACATCGACGTGTTCATCGTCGGCGGGGGGGAGCCGAAGGGCACCAGCCTGCACAAGGCGGGGGAGGCGCTCTTCTCCGTGCACATGCTCGGCAAGCGGCGCGTGGACTTCGAGTACTGGAGTGACGCGGCCGTGGAGCGGCTCGCCGCGAAGCTGGCCTCGCTCGACCTGAAGGAGGGGGGGCCGGACAACGTGATGATGGAGCGGCGGATGACGGAGGACGAAATCGTCTTCCTCCACCGCGTGCGCACGGGCGTCGCGCTGACGCACGACAGCCGCCTGGAGCGGCTCCGCGCCCGCTTCGACTTCCCTCGGCTGTCGCGGTGGTTGCAGGAGGTGAAGATTCGCGAGGTCGACGACGCGCTCGAGGACCTCTACGGGATGATGGAGCAGCCGGACGTGGCGCTGATGCGCGCGCGGGAGCTGCTCAACTCCACCTGCGACGCCTTCTGTCACGCGCGGGGCAGCACGAACATCCGTCGCAAGTGGCGCACCAGAATCCTGGGGCAGCTCGCCGCGAGCGGTGACGCGGAGGCACGCACGTTCGAGCAGCGCTTCTGGGAGCTCCAGTTCCCCGACGGCGCGCGGCTGAGGGCGCAACCGGAGGCGCTCAAGGCCTATCTGGAGACGTGCATCCGGCTGTGCAACCAGCTCACGGATGTCATCGAGGGATGAGCGCCATGGACCTGCTCGTTCCCGTCACCCATCTGCGCGTGCGGCGGCGCCGCGCGGAGGGCCAGGTGCACCTCATCCTGGACAACTACTACTTCGACCTGGACGAGGGCACCGATGCCGTCTGGCGCGCCTGTGACGGCGTGAGGACGGTGGTCCAGGTGGCCGAGGTGCTGCATCGCGAGCGGGGCTGGGACCTGGAGCTCGCGCTTGCCGTCACGCGCCACACGTTGGGCGCCTTCGTTCAGCAGGAGCTCGTCTCGCTCGTGGCTCCTGCTTCTTCTTCCAACCCTTCAGCAGGCGGTGAGAACCATGAGTGACAGCAACGGCCACCTTCCCATCATCGGACGTGCCTGGCATCCCTCGACGCGCGAGCCCGGGCCGCTGCATCCCGCGATGCGGCTGTCCCTGGCGAGCTGGGTCCGTCCCGACGGGCTCGCGCGGCGCGAGCTGGTGCTCGGTGGGGCGCAGGGCGAGCCCTGGGAGGTGATGACCATCGACAGCGAGAGCGCGGAGAAGGCCTGGCGCGTGATTCCGCTGTTCGACGGGCAGCGCACGCTCTCGGAGCTGGCGCGGGAGACGAAGCTGGGTCTGGAGCTGGTGTCGTCGGTGGCGCAGGACCTGTATCACCGCGCGGTGTTGGTGCAGACGAGCGCGTTCGAGGTGGACGCGCTGGCGTACTACGAGCACCTGCGCTCGCTGGCGGGCATCGCGCAGCAGCGCTGGGGGCCGTCGGCGATGTTGCACCGGTTCTGGACGGGGCCGGTGTCGCGGCGCCTGGCGGTGGGGTACCTGCTGGAGAACTACCACTTCGCGCTGGCGGCCTCGTCGCACCAGAGCGCGGCGGTGGCGTCGCAGCCAACGGAGCGGTTGAAGACCATCCTGAGCGAGCACCTGTCGTTCGAGTACTGGCACCACGCGTGGTTGAAGCGCGGGTTGCTCGCGGCGGGGTTGACGGAGGTGGATTTGGAGCGGGCGTCTCCGCTCATCTCGATGCAGGCGCTCATCAACCACCTGCGGTGGTTGGGCATGGCGGATCCGCTGTCGTACTCGGCCTGTATCGGCGTGGGGGAGGGAGACCCGACGGCGCTGGCCACGGTGGGGAAGTTCTGGGAGCGCTTCACCGAGCACGGGGTGTTGCCGGTGGAGGCGTACGGGCCCTTCCGGGACCATGACGTGGGGGACTGCAGTGATGACCACGACCAGTTCGGGCGGGAGCCGTTCGCGGACTCGGGGCCGTTGACCGCGGCGGACCAGGCGCGCATCCGTCGCAGGCTCATCACGTTCTGCAGATTGACGATGGCGTACCACCGCGAGCTGCTCGACTTCTACGGTCCGGACGAGGGGCCGCTCGTCTTCACCGTGGAGGATTGAGTGGCGGCGCCATGAGCGTGCTCGCGGACAGCGTCGAGACGTTCGCCCTGGATGCGCGACGTGTGTCCGGGGTGCTGCGCATCCTGCCGGAAGAGGTCCGTCGACATCTGGAGCGCGCGGGGCGCATCCGTGTCTTCGCGCCGCAGGAGTTGGTGGCGACGCACGGACAGCCGTGTGACTCGGTGCTCCTGGTGCTCGAGGGGATGCTCGTGATGGGGCACCTGGGCGCGAGCCACGGTGCGTTCCTCCGGGTGACCCATGTGGCGGCGGGGGAGCTGTACGGCACGCACGCGCGTGACGTGGGGGCGACGCACGGGTTCGATGTGGTGGCGAGCGGCGGCGCGCGGGTGCTGGAGGTCCCGGGTGCTGCGTTCACGGAGGCGCTGGCCCTCGACGAGACGGGTGGACTGAAGGCGCTGCTGTGTCCCGCGCTGCGACGGGCGTTGCTGGACCTGTTCGTGGAGGACGTGGAGCCGGAGGGCGCGCTGCGGCTCGCGGCGTGCTTCCGGGAGAGCACGGTGCCGGAGGGCACGGTGCTCATGCCCGCGGGGGCCACGGCGGCGGAGTGGTGGGTGCTGCGCCAGGGCTCGGTGCGCTACGGCGAGCGGGCCCTCGGGCCGGGCGAGGACTTCGCGCTGGATGCGCTGCTCCTGGATGCGCCCGTCTTCGCCGCGGCGACGGCGCTGGAGCCGAGCACGCTCTTGTCGGCGCCCCGAGGGGCCACGGCCGAGGTGCTGCTGCGCTTCCCGGGAGTCCGCCGGGCGCTGGGGCGACGGGTGGCTCGCAGCAGCGCGCAGTTCAACCGCTGGCCGCACGTGGTGCTCACGGATGTGAGCGCGCCACCCGAGGTGCCCCCGGAGGAGGAGTCCTCCCTGGAGCTGCCCGAGCGACCCAGCGCCGCGTCGGGATGGAAGCCGGTGCCGTTCTACCGCCAGCAGGAGCACATGGACTGTGGGGCCGCGTGCCTGCGCATGGTGGCGCGGTACCACGGCCACGAGCTGGACTACCCCTCGCTGATGAAGCTGGCGGGCGTGAGCCGCTACGGCACCAGCCTGTTGGACCTGTCGCGCACGGGGGAGCAGCTCGGGTTCATCACCACGGGCATCCAGGCGGATTGGGAGCTGTTGCGCTCGGTGGACCTGCCGGCCATCGCGCACCTGCAGGACCGGCACCACTTCGTCGTGGTGTGGCGGGTGACGCGCAAGGGTGTCGTGGTGGGGGACCCGTCGTTCGCGACGCGCACGATTCCGCGAGAGGCGTTCGAGCGTTCGTGGAAGGGGATGTTGCTGCTGCTCAAGCCGTCGGACCGGATGACGACGGCGGTGGCGCCGCTGGCCCCGAAGCAGCGCGAGCAGTCCGCGCTCGGGCGCTTCTCGGTGCTGCTGCGCCCCTATCGCTGGGCCATCGCGGAGCTGGTGGGGCTGTCGCTGTTGTTGCAGGTGTTGGCGTTGGCGTTCCCGCTGGGGAGTCAGGTCGTCATCGACCGGGTGTTGATGCGAGCGGACACGGCGTTGCTCGACGTGCTGCTCGTGGGGTTGCTGGGGACGGCGGTGGTGTCCGGGGTGTTGTCCTATGCGCGCAGCTACCTGGTGCTGGAGGCGTCCACGCGCATCGAGCGCGACGTGGTGGAGACGCTGTACCGGCGCATCCTGGATGGGGCCTCGGGCCTGTTCCAGCGCTTCACGACGAGCGACATCCTCAACCGGTTCCTCGAGGTGGGGTTGGTGCGCGGGTTCATCGTCGACAACGCCATCGCCATCACCATTGACGTGGCGTTGGTGTTGAGCACGGCGGCGGTGCTGACGCTGTACTCGCCGGTGCTGGCGGTGCTGGCGTTGGCGTTGATGCCGTTGCACCTGTTGGTGTCGGCGGTGGTGGGGCGGCAGGTGCGCAACCACACGGTGGCGTACCTGTCACAGCATGACCTGTACCAGACGCACCTGATGGACTCGTTCAAGGGCTTCGAGTCGCTCAAGGCGCACGCTTTGGAGCTGCCCTTCCTGCGCACGATGCAGCGCCTGTTGGCGCCGTCGCTGCAGCACGGCTTCAAGGCGGCGATGCACGGGGCGATTGGCGCGAGTGTGTCGCAGACGTTGGACCTGATGGGCAGCGCGCTGGTGCTGTGGGTGGGCTCGAAGGCGGTGCTGCGAGGAGAGCTGACGGTGGGAGCGCTCATCGCGGCGACGCTGTTCGCGCGGCAGATGAGCGGGCCGTTGGTGCGACTGGCGACGCAGTGGCGGGACTACCAGCGGGTGCGAGCGCATCTGGAGCGGGTGGGGGCGGTGCAGGACGTGGCGGGGGAGGGGGACAAGCGGGCCTCGGCGGTGTTGGAGCTGCCGAGGGTGAAGGGGCACCTGCGGTTTCGCGGGGTGAGCTTCCGCTATGGGAGTGGCAGGGAGTCCAACACGTTGGAGCGGTTGGACTTGGAGTTCGCGCCGGGCGAGGTGGTGGCGCTGGTGGGGCCCTCGGGGTGTGGGAAGAGCACGCTGGTGCGGCTGCTGTTGCGGTTGCATGACCCGAGCGAGGGGACGGTCTCGATTGACGGCTACAACCTGCGGGACGTGACGCCCGAGTCGGTGCGTGGGCAGATAGGGATGGTGACGCAGGAGACGCAGCTGTTCTCCGGCACGGTGTTCGACAACATCGCCTGTGGGCGTCCGGTGACGGAGCAGGCGGTGGTGAGGGCGGCGCAGCTCGCGGGGGCGTACGACTTCGTCACGGAGCTGCCGTACGGGTTCCAGACGTTGGTGGGGGAGCGCGGGTTGACGTTGTCGGGAGGGCAGCGGCAGCGGGTCATCATCGCGAGGGCGTTGGTGACGGACCCGCGCATCCTCATCTTCGACGAGGCGACGGCGGCGTTGGACCCGCTGGCGGAGCAGGCGATTCACGACCGGCTGCGAGACATCGTGCGAGGGCGGACGACGCTCATCATCAGCCATCGGCTCCAGACGTTGCAGCACGCGGACCGCATCGTGGTGATGAACGAGGGGCGCATCTCACAGATGGGGACGCACGAGTCGCTGATGTCGGCGCAGGGCAAGCTGTACAGCGCGCTCGCGCAGGCGACGCCGAACTGGAAGCGCCATGGCACGGAGGTGGGGCATGGCGGTGAGTGAGGACGCGTATCGCGAGCTGCTGCCGGTGCTCGACTTCCCGAGGACGCGGCAGGTGTTGCGGACGCTGTACCTGGTGTGCGCGGGGCTGGCGTTGCTGGGCTTCGGCGCGTTGTGCTTCATCGAGCTGGACGTGGTGGTGCGAGCGCAGGCGGTGGTGGCGCCGGTGGGGGAGACAGCGCGAGTGCAGGCACAGCGCTCGGGGGTGGTGGCGGACATCTCGGTGCGCGAGGGGCAGCCGGTGGAGCAGGGAGCGGTGCTGCTGCGCCTGGATGACGCGCAGGTGCGGACGCGCTTGAAGCTGCTGGAGCAGCAGGTGGCGGAGGCGCGAGGACGGGTGTCGATGTTGGAGGCGCTGGTGGCCTCGCGAGCGGACGCGTACGGGGTGCAGGTTCGCGTGCGGAAGGCGACGGCTGTGGAGACGGTGGCGAGGCTGGAGGCGGCGCGAGCGCAGGTGAGCGCGAAGGAGCGGGAGGCGGAGGCGCGAGCGAGGGATGCGCGGCAGGCCGAGCAGCTGAAGGCGAAGGAGTTCGTGGCGCCGGTGGAGGCGGAGAACGCGGCGACGGAGGCGGAGGTCGCGCGCTCCCAGGTGGAAGCGGCGAGAGCGGCGGCGCGCGAGCTGGAGGCGAGCCTGGGGCGGCTGGAGTTGGAGCAGCGGGGGTTGGAGGGGGACGCGAGGGTGGCGTCGTTGGCGGACGGGGCCGCGTTGGCGGCGGCGAAGGTGGAGTTGGAGCGGTACGAGGGAGAGCTGGAGGAGACGCGGCTGGAGGTGGCGAGGTGGGAGGTGGTGGCGCCGCGAGCGGGGACGGTGCAGGGGCTGACGGTGTTCGACCGGGGAGACGTGGTGCAGGCAGGGAGTGTGTTGGGGTTGGTGGTGCCGTCGGAGGATGCGTTGGTGGTGCGCGCGGCGGTGACGTCGGAGGGAATCACGTTCCTGCGAGAGGGGCAGGCGGTGCGCATCAAGCTGGACGGCTATCCGTTCCAGGATTTCGGTGTGTTGTTGGGGGAGCTGTCACGCGTCGCGGGGGACACGACGCGGAGGCAGGACGACACGCTGGGGGCCTCGCCCTATCGAGTGGACGTGAGGGTGCCGGAGGCGCCGCGTTCCACGGCGGGAGTGCCCGTGAAGCTGCGTCCAGGGATGACGGGCACAGCCGAGTTCGTGGTGCGCCGCGAGCGACTCGTCTCCGCGTTGATGCGCCCGCTGCGGGGCGTGGACAGCCTGGGGCACTGACGGGTTTGACAGATGTTATACGGCTGTTTAAATCAGGTTGGCGAATTTAGCGATTTTGAATCGAGTCGAGTGATTCAAACCCCTGAATAAACAGGGATTCCTTTGCTGCTGTAGCGGAGTGCCCGCATGCTGACCAACCTCGACGACCCCGTCGCGCTTCCTCCCGAGAAGCGCCCTATCGCCGAGCAGATCCATCTGCAGCTCACCCAGGGAAAGGCCGCGTCAGGGGCTCGCCCGAAGTCGCCGGTCCTGCTCTTCCCGAACGGCGCTCAGGTCGAACTGCCGCCAGAGGCCGCGGAGTTGCTGCGCACGCTCTTCGCCGCGCTTGCCAAGGGAGAGCCGGTGAGCATCGTGCCTTCGAGGAAAGCGCTGACCACGCAGCAAGCAGCGGACTTTCTCAACATCTCACGCCAGGGACTCGTCAATCTGTGTGAGTCCGGGAAAATCAAATACACCCGAAGCGTCAAGCATCGACGCATCCTTTTCGAGGACCTCCTGCGCTATAAGCAGCAGCGGGACGAGGCAAGGGCGAGTGGTCTTCGAGAGCTCACGCAGCTCAGTGAAGACGACGAGGATTACTACAGCTAGGGCCGGTCGAAGCACGCCGGCCCGCTGCGGGGTGGGGGCGTGTTCCCAGCGGTCTTTCGGGTGTTCATCGACGCGAACGTGTTCTTCTCGGGAGTGACGCGCGACACCCTGTTGCGCGTCGCTTCGGCCGGTCTCATCCAACCGTATTGGAGTGACCGCGTCCTCGAAGAGTTCCGACGGAGCCTGATAGCGAAGAGGAACCGCACCCCGGAGTCGATCGACAGGACGCTCGCCCTGTTGGAGCTGCATTTCCCCGACTCGAGGGTGACAGGCTACGAGCACCTGGAGCCCAGCATGAGAAATCATCCGGGGGACAGGCATGTCGCCGCCGCGGCCTTCAAGGCGCAGGCGCAGGTCCTGGTGACCAACAATCTGAAGCACTTCCAGAAGGAAGACCTGCCCGACTTCATGGAGGCGCAGTCCGCTGACGGCTTCCTGCGGAATCTCTTCGACCTTGATAGTGAGACGCTGCTCCAGATTCTCCGACAGCACGCCGAGGAGAAGAAAAAACCTCCGCAGACCTTCGAGCAGCACCTCAATGCGCTGTCGAAGCCGCTCCCGGGTTTTGTTCAGGACGTGCGCGACTATCTGCGCTTGCTCGACTCCGACCCGGATGGAAGCGCATAGCGCGCTGCCTCAATCCCTCGCCCTGCGAGCCTCCTCGAGCAGGCTCAAGTCCACCAGCCCGCTGATGTCCGACGCGGGGATGAAGTGCAGCTCCTGCGCATGCCGCGCGGCCGCCGCCAGCGCGGAGCCCACCGGGTCCAGGCTCGGCTCCAGCCGTGAGAACGCCCCCTGCAGAATCGGCGGCTTCAACGGCTTCTTCGTCAACTGCCCGAACGCCGCGTTCACCGCCGTGGCGAACGCCTCCGGCTCCTTCTCCCACCGCTCCGTCAGCTTCACGTGCGCGCGCAACAGCGCGACGATGCGCGGCCGCTGCGTCTCGATGGCCTTCCGCGTCGTCACCACCACCGTCGTCGGATACCGCCCACCCGGCCACAGCGACTTCTCATCCACCAGAACCTGCCCGCCACCCCCCGGCTCCAGCAGCATGCGCGTGCCCCACGGCTCGGGCACCCACGCACCCTCGATTCCCCCGCGCAGGTACTGCACCAGGATGTCCGAGTTGCTCAGCGGCACGATCTGCAAATCCCCCGTGCCGTCCAGGTTCGTCTCGATGCCCTGCTGCTTCAGCCAGTAGCGCAGCGCGATGTCCTGCGTGTTCCCCAACTGCGGCGTGGCCAGCTTCTTCCCCTTCAGCTCCGCCGCGCTCTTCGCCGTGCGCGTCACCAACACCGCGCCCCCGTTCACCGCGCCCGCGATGACCCGCAGCTCGCGCCCCGCCTTGAGGAACGTGTTGATGGACGGCCCCGTGCCCACGTAGGACACATCCAACGAGCCCGCCACCAACGCCTCCATCGCCGCGGGCCCCGCGTTGAACTGCTTCACCTCCAGCTTCCCCACCCCAGGCTCCGACGCGAACGTCCCCTCCGCGTTCCCCACCAGCGCCTGCGCATGCGTGATGTTCGGGAAGAACCCCAGCCGCAGCGCATCGTCAGGCCCTCGCGCCGACTCGCGCTTGCACCCGACGCCCATCAACACCACGACCGCCAGGAAACGAAGAAGACGCATAGGCACCCAGCAGAAGGACGCGAAGCCAGCACTGGCAACACGTGTCACGACACGAGCGTCGGGCGCTTCACATCGCCGGCTGCAAACCCCAGCGCCGGCGCAGCCGCCCCTCCACCGTCTGGAAGAAGACACGGTCCACCGTCACGCCGATGAGCACGATGGCCACCATCACCGCCATCACCTGCGGCACGTCCATCAGCTCGCGCCCCACCGTGAGCAGCTGCCCCAATCCCCCGGACACGAACAGCAGCTCCCCCGCGAGCAGCGCGCGCCACGCGAAGCTCCACCCCAGCTTCAACCCCGTCACGATGCCCGGCAGCGCCGCCGGCAGCAGCACCCCGAACTGGAAGCGCAGCCCGCGCACCCCCAACGTGCTCGCCACACGCAACAGCTGCGGGTCCACTCCCTGGATGCTGTCCTCCGTCGCGATGGCGATGCCCAGCACGCTGCCCATCACCACCACGAACAGGATGGCCCCGTCCGTCAGCCCGAACCACAGGAGCGCCAAGGGCAACCAGCAGATGGACGGCAGCGCCTGCAGCCCCATCACCACCGGCTTCACCGCGTTGCGGAAGAACGCCAGCCTGGCCATCAGCAGGCCCAGCGGCACGCCGATGCCCACCGACATCACGTACGCGCGCCCCAACCGTCCCAATGAGCGCAGCGTCGCGCCCCACAGCTGCCCGCCGGACGCCAGCCGCCAGAGGCTCTCGGCCACGGTCATCGGCCCGGGGAACAGGTACGAGGACCAGATGCCCATCCGGGCCACGCCCTCCCACACGCCGAGCAGCAACAACACCAGCCCCAGCTTCTGGGAGTAGTTCTTGAGCGCCGAATCACGCTTCATGGCTCACCTCACCGGACGAGGCAGTCCCGCCACGGGCAGCGCGGCGGAAGGCTCCTGGGCGCGCGGGGGCTCGGGCTCGGGCTCGCTCTCGCGCTCCACCTCGCGCAAGAGCCCCTGGATGTGGCGCACCATCTCCGTGAGGGCCGCGTCGTCCGGATGACGCGGCATGGGCAGGTGGACCTCCAAATCCCTCACGATGCGCCCGGGCCGCGGAGCCATGAGCACCACGCGCGAGCCCAGCATCAGGGCCTCGTGCACGTCGTGCGTCACGAACACCACCGTCTTGTGCGTGCGCATCCAGATGGACTGCAACAGCTCCTGCATGTGGATGCGCGTCTGCGCGTCCAGCGAGCCGAACGGCTCGTCCATCAGCAGCACCGTCGGGTCCACCGCGAGCGCCCGCGCCAGGCTCGCGCGCATCTTCATGCCGCCGGAGAGCTGGTGGGGCAGCGTGTCCTCGAACCCCTGGAGCTGCACGCGGCGGATGTACTGGTCCGCGCGCTCCTTGCGCTCGGCGCGAGGCACCCCCCGGGCCGCCAGGGCGAAGGTGATGTTCCCCCGCACCGTGAGCCACGGGAACAGCGCCGCCTCCTGGAACATCAGGAGCCGGTCCGGCCCTGGCCCGCCGATGCTCTGTCCATCAATGGACACCGTGCCGCCAGTGGGGCGCACGTGGCCCGCGAGCGCGTAGAGCAGCGTGGACTTGCCGCAGCCGGACGGGCCCAGGAGGCAGACGAACTCACCCGAGCGGACGTTCAGGTCCACGTCCTTCAAGGCCACGACCTTGTTGCCGTAGCGATGCCCCAGCTGGGTGACGGAAATCTTCGCGCGCGCGGCGCTGACGTCGGCCGGACGCAAGAAGCGCAGCGAGCTTCGCCATCGGCCGAGGAGGGCACGCAGCATCGGCCACAAGCTAGGCACATGTACGCAAGACGGAAGGGGGTGTGGGCTGCCTCGGGGGCACCCGTCACCCTGCTTCCTCGCTCGCCGGGAGGGGAGTGTCGTCTCCTCCACACTCCGTCATCGGCCTCCGGACCTCTTCGCCGGACGTCCGAAAACTAGGGATGCCTCCGCCGCTTGCTTTCCGCGCCTGCTCGACCGCCTTAGACCCGGGGGCATGCTGAGTGTCGTGACCGATGTGCTGGGGGACCTGGTGGTCGGGGTGCTGTCGGTCTTCGCGAAGGACAAGCGCGGCGGCGCGTGGGCCCTGGTGCTCTACCTGCTCCTGGGGTTGGGGCTGGGGGGCCTCAGCGCGATGTTCTGGCCGGAGCCGCTCGTCGACGACTTCGAGGGCGCGCTGCTGCTGGGGTTGGCGTCACCCATCCTGGCGGGCGCGCTGGTGGCGGGCTTTGGGGGCGTGAGCGTCTGGGATTGGCGCTATGCGTTCGACCGGGCGCGGTTCGGCCTGGGCTTCGGCGTGACGCTGGGCGTGGGGCTGGGGCGCGTCATCGGGTTGCTGGTGTCCTAGCGTCCGGAACGAGGGGGGTTCCTTTCCCGGGGGAAGCTGGGGGAACCTGCGCGCAATGCACGTGGGGAGATATCAGCTCGTCCGCAAGCTGGCGACGGGCGGCATGGCGGAGGTGTTCCTGGCGAAGGTGGCCGGGCCCGGGGGCTTCGAGAAGACGCTGGTGCTCAAGCGCATCCTCCCGCACCTGGTGGAGGACCCGTCCTTCGTGGAGATGTTCCTGGAGGAGGCGCGGCTGGTCGCGCAGCTCAACCATCCCCACATCGTCCAGATCTTCGACTTCGGTGAGGCCGAGGGCAGCTACTTCCTGGCGATGGAGCTCATCGACGGGCCGAACCTGCGCCGCTGGCAGCGACAGGCCGCGTCGAGAGGACGCCCGCTGGCGCCCAACATCTGCGCGAAGGTGGTGGCGCTCGCGGCGGAGGGGCTCGCGTACGCACATGACTTCGCGGACCCGGGCACGGGGCAGCCGCTCGGGTTGATTCACCGGGACGTGAGCCCGGACAACATCCTGGTGTCGCGGCAGGGCGCGGTGAAGGTGGTGGACTTCGGCATCGCGAAGGTGGCGGGGCAGAAGCACCGCACGCAGACGGGCATCGTGAAGGGCAAGGTGGCGTACATGCCACCCGAGCAATGTCAGGCGGACCCGCTGGACCGGCGCGTGGATGTGTATGCGCTGGGGGTCGTCCTGTATGAGCTGCTCACGGGGCGGCTGCCCTTCGAGGGGGCCACGGAGCTGGCGATGATGCAGGCCATCGTCTCGCGTCCGCCGGTGCCGGTGAGTCGCCACCGCGCCGATGTCCCGAGCGCCTTGCAGGCCATCATCTCCACCGCGCTCGAGAAGGACCGGGAGAAGCGCTATCCCGACTGTCGCGCGCTCCAGGCGGACCTCGAGCGCTTCGTGTTGTCGACGGGCGAGCCCGTGGGCGCGTATCAGATTGCGCAGTCCGTGGAGCAGGTGGTGGAGGAGCGCGCCACCGCGACGCCCGCGCCCATCACGAACCGCGAGGCCCAGCGCACCGCGCCCTCGGGCCCCGCGCGCGAGAAGCGGGCCGAGGCGAGAGACGCGGCCGTGTTCGAGCAGACGACCCAGCGGCGGCCTCACAAGGACGTGGGTGCGACGCGCGGGAAGAAGCGCGTGCCGGCGGCTGTCGCGGGCGTGGTGCTGCTCGTCGCCGGTGGTGGCTATGCGCTGCTCGGGAGAGCGCCGTCCGGGCCCGTGGTGCCCGAGGTGTCGGTGAACAGGGGTGTCACGACGGAGGCACTGCCCGTTCCCTCCGACGCGAGGCTCGCCGAGACGACGCCCATGGAGGGAGTGCGACCCGTGCCTTCCGAGGTGAAGCCCACGCAAGGAGAACAGCCCGCGCCCTCCGGCGTGGAGCTCTCCCAAGCCGAGGAGGCCGCGCCACGGCCGACAGAGCCCTCCGCGCCCGATGCGGACGATGGCCTCCTCGCACCCGTGACAGGCAACACCGAGGGCACGCAGCGCAAGGGCGGCTCCGCGCGAGCGGTGACAGGGACGGTGGAGTTCCGCATCCGCCCCTATGCCGTCGTGTATCTCGATGGCAAGAAGCTGGGCGAGACGCCACTCGGCATCATCGACGTGGCCGAGGGCAACCACACCATCACCGCCGTGAACTCACGGCTGGGCAAGCGCGTGACGCGCAGCTTCGAGGTGAAGGCGGGGACCGCGAACGTCTTCAAGCTGAACCTGACGCAGGAGTGAGCGACGTCGAGGCCTGTCGAGTGCTCGGGCGAAGTCCCCGCTCGTGGACCCGCCGTGGAAGGTCTCGACGCGCGCCGGAGTCGCGCATCGCCCTCCCGCCAGCGCACGCCACCCCGCGCTACGGCTCGTCCTTCTTCGCCACATCCGGGGACGCGGGAGGAGGCTCCTCGGGCTTCTTCTTCGAGCCCATCACCGAGTCGAGCGCCGAGCCCAGCGCGTTGCCGACGTTCTTCCCCAGCGTGGACCCGGCGGCGCCCAGCTTCGAGCGCAGGTCCTTCTTCTGCGGCGCCTCCGGCTCCGGCTCGGGCGCGACGGGGGCGGGGGCTGGCGTCTCCTGGACCGCGACGGCTGGGGGCACCTCGGTTTTCGCAGGGGCCTCGGGCTCCTCCACCTTCGCGGGAGGCGCGGCCGCGGAGGCCGTGCCCTGCTGTCGCCGGACCTGCTTGCGCACCGACTCGAAGTCCCGCTCCACCTTGGGACCCGTGGCGGCGGGCAGCACGGCATCGGGCTTCAGGGACAGGCCCGCGCGGAACTCCTCCAGCGCCTGCTTCCTGCGTCCCAGGTCCGACAGGACCAGACCCCGGTAGAGCGCCACCTCGACCTGCTCGTCGGGGGTGGAGGCCACTTGCCTCGCCTGGGTCAGCCAGTGGAGGGCTTTCTCGTACTCCAGCGCTTCGTACTGCGCGCCCGCGCGCTCCATGCGGCGGCGGAACGGGCTCACGTCCTCCGCCAGGGCCAGCCCCGGCGCGAACCAGGCCCACAGCACCATCACCCATGCCCCCCAGCTTCTCAGGGTTCTAGACGCTTCCATGTCTGGCAACGCTAACACGGAGTCCCCGGACAGGAACCGGCCCGCCCCCGGGGCGATATCCACCCGTGCTCACGTCATTCCGAGACGCGGGCTGCTTCCAGGCGTCGGTGCATCCGCGTGCGCCACGCGAGCCACAGGCTGAACACGAGCAACCCCACGCCCACGCCGGTGAAGGCGCCGCCCACGCGCAGCGAGGAGCGTCGGTCATCCCGCGTCACCTCCAGCGACTGCGTGGCGGGCGAGGCGAGGTAGCGCTCCACCTGCTCCTTCACCGCGGTGGCCTCGCTCTCGACGGTGGCCCACTGGGCGAACAGGGGCAGCTTGCCCTGCGTCGTCATCAGCTCCGGCCGGAAGATGGGCACGGACTTGCGACGGGCGCTCTTCGTGCGCTCCACCTTCACGGACTGAATCGCGTCCAGCGGCAGCGTGGCCACCGGCTCGCGCGTGAGCCAGCCTGACTTCGTGAGCGTGCAGGGGCCGCCCGGCGCGCAGTGCAAATCCATCCGCGACTTCCCATCCAGCAGCCACAGGCCGAGCACCAGGAACGGCAGCGCGAGGATGAGGAACGCCACCGTCCCAATCGCCGTGGAGCGGCTGGCCAGGGGCTTGTCGTCGTCGATGGGGATGGCGGGGGTGGGCTCGCTCACAAGCTCCACTCATAGACCCGCGGGCCCCGGCCCGCAGCGGTTTCGTGCACCCCTCGCGTCGGAAAGAAGCCCCCAGGCGGCGAGCGAGCGGGCGCACCGCGCCTTCCACCCCGAGCCCCCTGGTGTCACGGCCTCCGGGTGAACACCTCAGACAGGATTCCGCACCCGCCTGTCGCAGGAGCCGCGCATGAAGGCCGTCGCCGTCTTTCCCGGGAAGCGAGCGGTGCGCGTCATCAACGACGCGCCCGAGCCCCAGCTCCAATCGCCGACACAGGTGAAGGTGCGCACCCACGAAGTGGGCGTGTGCGGCACGGACAAGGACATCGTCTCCTTCACCTACGGCTCGCCGCCGCCCGGCCTGGACTACCTCATCCTCGGCCACGAGTGCCTGGGCGAGGTCATCGAGGTCGGCTCCGCCGTGAAGGGCGTGCAGAAGGGCGACCTGGTGGTGCCCCGCGTGCGCAGGCCCTGTCCCCACGCCATCTGCACCGCCTGCCGTGGCGGCCACCCCGACTACTGCATCACCGGCGACTTCACCGAGCGCGGCATCAAGGAGGCGCACGGCTTCTGCTCGGAGTTCTTCGTCGAGGACGTGGCCTACGTGCACCGCGTCCCCTCGGAGCTGCGTCAAATCGCGGTCCTCACCGAGCCCCTCACCATCGCCCAGAAGGGCCTGCGCCAGCTGGGCCACATCCAGGAGCGCCTGCCCTGGAGGCCCGCGCCGGGGCGCGCGGTGGTGCTCGGCGGCGGACCGGTGGGCCTCTTGGGCATGCTGGCCCTGATACGGCGGGGCTTCGCCACCACGGTGTACTCGCACAAGCGGCCGCCCAACCCGAAGGAGGCCATCGCGGGCGAGGTGGGCGCGCCCTACCTGTCCACCCAGGACGTGTCCGCCCAGGAGCTGGTCCGCCGCGTCGGCGCCGCGGACGTCATCTACGAGGCCACGGGCGTGGCGAAGGCCGCCGTGGACGTGCTCGGGGCGCTGGCGCCCAACGGCGTGCTCATCCTCACGGGGGTGCCGTCGCACGGCGAGGAGCTGACGGTGGACGGGGCCGCGCTGCTCAAGCAACTGGTGCTCCACAACCAGGTGGTGTCCGGCACGGTGAACGCGGCGGCGCTGGACTTCGACATGGCGCTCGAGGACCTGAGCCACTTCCGGGCGACGTGGCCCGGCGCGGTGGAGCGGCTGCTCACCGGACGGTATCCTCCCGAGGCCTTCGTCGACGTGGTGACCGGCAAGGTGTCGGGCGGCATCAAGAACGTCATTTCCTTCCGTTGAAGCGAGGTGCGCATGGGGGTGGGAAGAAAGGCGGTGGCGGGGGATTCGGTTCCCATCGAGGACCACGGCGTCATCGGTGACCTGCGCACGGTGGCGTTGGTCGGGAACGAGGGCACCATCGACTGGCTGTGCTACCCGCACTTCGACAGTCCCAGCATCTTCGCGTCGCTGCTGGACCCGAAGAAGGGCGGCCACTGGAGCATCCGCCCCGAGCGGGACGGCGTGCTGCACAAGCAGTTCTACTGGCCGGACACCAACGTGCTGGTGACGCGCTTCTACACGGCGGAGGGCGTGGGGGAGCTGGTCGACTTCATGCCCATGGAGCACAAGGGCATCAAGCAGGTGCGCGAGGTCATCCGCCGCGTGCGCGTGGTGCGCGGTGAGCTGTCGTTCGAGATGGAGTGCTTTCCGGCCTTCAACTACGCCCGGGACTCGCACCAGACGCACCTCATCGGCGGAGGGGCGGCCTTCGAGTCGAGCTCGCTGCAGATGACGCTGTCGTCCTCGGTGAAGCTCGAGCGGGCGGAGCGGGGCGTCACCGCGCGCTTCAAGCTCAAGGAGAACCAGTCCGCGGTCTTCTCGTTGCGCGAGGGCCTGCGCAAGTCGTGCGAGGACCTGGTGCACGACCACGCGTCCTCGGAGTCGCTGTTCCGCGACACGGTGGACTACTGGCGCCACTGGCTGTCGAGCTGTCAGTACACGGGCCGCTGGCGGGAGACGGTGCAGCGCTCGGCGCTGGCGCTCAAGCTGATGACCTTCGAGCCGACGGGGGCCATCGTCGCGGCGCCCACGTGCAGCCTGCCCGAGTCACCCGGTGGCAGTCGCAACTGGGACTACCGTTTCTGCTGGCTGCGCGACGCGGCCTTCACCGTCTACGCGTTCCTGCGCATCGGCTTCAAGAAGGAGGCGGCGGCCTTCATGCGGTGGGTGGAGGCGCGGTGCGCGGAGCACGGGGACGGGCCCCTGCCGCTGATGTTCTCGCTGGACGGCAGCCCGGTGCCCCAGGAAGAGGAGCTGTCGCACCTGGAGGGCTACGGCGGCGCCAGGCCGGTGCGCATCGGCAACGCGGCGGCGGACCAGCTCCAGCTGGACATCTACGGCGAGCTGATGGACTCGGTGTACCTGTCCAACAAGTACGCGGCGCCCATCTCCTACGACTTCTGGATGCACCTGCGCCGGTTGGTGGATTGGGTGTGCGAGCACTGGAACCAGCCGGACGAGGGCATCTGGGAGATACGCGGAGGCCGGCGGCACTTCGTGTACTCGAAGCTGATGTGCTGGGTGGCGCTGGACCGGGCCATCCGGCTGGCGGACAAGCGCAGCTTCCCGGCGGACCGGGCGCGGTGGCTCGCGACGCGTGACGCCATCTTCGAGGAGATCATGGTCCAGGGCTGGAGCGAGAAGCGCGGCTCCTTCATCCAGGCCTATGGGAAGGACACGCTGGACGCGGCGAACCTGTTGATGCCGCTGGTCTTCTTCCTGTCGCCGGTGGACCCCCGGATGTTGTCCATGCTGGACCACCTGCGTCAGCCGCCGTCGCAGGGGGGCCTCGCGTCGGACGGGCTGGTGTACCGCTACGACGTGGAGGCGACGCTGGACGGCATCCCCGGCAGCGAGGGGACGTTCAACCTGTGCAGCTTCTGGTTGGTGGAGGCGATGACGCGGGCGAACTCGGCGCGGCCGGACCTGCTGGAGGAGGCGCGGCTGATGTTCGAGCGGATGCTCGGCTACGCCAACCACGTGGGGCTGTACGCGGAGCAGACGGGCATGGGGGGCGAGTCGCTCGGCAACTTCCCCCAGGCGCTCACCCACCTGTCGCTCATCAGCGCCGCCTACAACCTGGACCGGACGCTGGGGCGCAAGGACTGACGGCGAAGAGAACCACTCGTCGTCGGCCTCCGTATTGAGGGAGAGTGATGACTCACCACGTCTGGTGGGTGTCCCTCTCCCCAATCCCGCTCATGGCCGAACCGACCGTCTCCGCTCCCTCGTCGTCCCCCGCACCTCGCGCGCTCGTCGCCCGGGGGCTCAAGGCCGTCATCGCCGTGGTGGGCCTGGTGGCGCTCGCGCTGGTCGGGGTGCGGCTGCGCTACGGGGGAGGCGAACCGTACCCGGACGTGACGGGCATGCCCCTGCTCCCGGACAGCGCGCTGGAGGAGGTGGTGCGCAGCCCCGAGCCCATCGGCAACGTCGCGGTCTCCTCCACGGGCCGCGTCTTCTACACACTGCATCCGGAGAGCCGGCCCCAGGGCGCGAAGCTGTTCGAGTGGGTGGACGGCAAGGCGGTGCCTTTCCCCTCGGAGGCGGTGCAGGCGCGGCTGTTCGACACGGTGCTCGGCATCACCATCGACCGGCGCGGCTGGCTGTGGACCATCGACCACGGCAACCACGGGCTCGGTGTCCCCCGGCTGCTCGCCTTCGAGCTGGCCACCGGCCACCTGGCGCACGAGTACGACGTCCCGCCGCAAATCGCCCCGCCGGGCTCGTTCCTCCAGGACCTGCGCGTGGACGCGCGTGGCCAGACGGTGTTCATCGCGGACGTGGGCTTCTGGCGGCGCTCCCCGGCGCTCATCGTCCACGACGTGGCGACGAAGGAGTCGCGCCGCGTGCTGGAGAAGCACGACGCCGTGTTCCCCAAGGACTTCATCATCCGAAACCCCATCAAGGACATGGTGTTCTTCGGGGGGCTCGCCGCGCTCAAGTGCGGCGTGGACGGCATCGCGCTGGACCCCAGCGACGAATGGCTGTGGTTCGCCGCGATGAACCACGACACGATGTACCGCGTGCGCACCGCGGACCTGAAGGACCGCTCGCTCGATGACGAGGCCCTCGGCACGCGCCTCCAAGCCGTGGGCAGAAAGCCGCTCAACGACGGGCTCAGCGCGGACACCGAGGGCAACGCGCTGGTGACGGACGTGGAGCACGGCGCGGTGCTGCGCATGAGCCCGGAGGGACGCCTGGAGACGCTGGTGAAGTCCCCGCGCCTGCGCTGGGCGGACGCGCTCAACCACGGGCCGGACGGCTGGCTCTACGTGGCCGACAGCGCCATCCCCCACCACATGCTCCAGTCCAAGGCACACATCGCCGCGAACGCGCCGTACTTCATCTACCGCTTCAAGCCCGGCATCGGCGGCATCGCGGGCATGTGAGCCGCCAGGCAAGGCGGGCCCGGAGCTCGCGCGGCCTCCGGGCCTCCTGCCGAATCACTGCACGTTGAAGTGGTAGTTGTTGCCGAAGTTGGAGTCCCACGCCTGGCAGCCCCAGCGGCTGGTGTTCTCGAACCAGATGGCCAGGTCTCCGCGCGTGCTGAGCGGGATGGACGGCGCGGGCGGGTTGGGCGTGGAGGAGAACCCCGCCACCCAGAAGCTCTGCACCGGCCCGTTGTTGAACTGGTAGTGGCCCGTAATGGTCCACCCCGGCGTGGTGGCGTTGATGTTGCCCCGGCACTGCGTCAGGCGCGACACGTCGAAGACGATGCTCGCCGTGGCGCCGAAGGGCAGGGGGTTGGATGACGCGAACACATTCCAGCCCTGCGAGGGCGACTGGAAGGTGATGCTCGGCGTGGACTGCGACCAGGCCACCGAGGCGACGAGCAGGGAAGCGGCGGCCAGCAACCAGCGGACATGACGACGCAGCAAGGCGTGACTCCTTGTCGAGTGGGGGACGGCACCTGGGATACGGAGCGCGCCCGCGACCTGGCGCGCGGCTTTGCTCCGCCTCGGGCCCCGGAGTCTTCTACAGTCCCCCCTCCCACTCCTTACGCTCCGCGCCATGGCCGACTTCAGACCCGCCTTCTACCGACTCGCCGTCCGCGTCGACGCCCGCTATGACGCAATGAGCCGGAGCCTCCGCCGCTCGCTGGGCATCGCCCCGCCGCTGCGCATCCTCCCGTACCGGGGCCACGGCACCCCCGAGCGCGCGGTCATCAAGGCGCGCGTGCTGGAGGACCGCCACATCCAGCCGCAGCAGCGACGCCACACGGTGTGGAGCAGCGCGGTGGCCTCCTACAAGCGCTACATGACGCGCGAAATCGCCGGCGCGAAGGTGGCGGTGCGCTGGGGCGACAAGCGCTGGGAGGGCACCACCGACGAGGAGGGCTTCCTGGAGCTGTGGGTGCCCCCGCCCGAGGGCGTGCGCTCGGGCTGGCACATGGTGGAGCTGGAGCTGCTGTCGCCCGAGCCGGAGGGCGTGCCGCGCGTGGCCGCCCCCGTGCGCGTGGCCGGGACGAGCGCGCGCTACGGCGTCATCAGCGACATCGACGACACCGTCATCGTCACCGGCGTGACGGACCTGCTCAAGCGCGCCTGGGCCCTGTTCCTCACCGAGCACCGCGTGCGCCTGCCCTTCCCGGGCGTGGACGCCTTCTACGCGGCGCTCCAGGCGGGCGCGGACGGCCAGGGCGACAACCCCATCTTCTACGTCTCCAGCAGCCCCTGGAACCTGTACGAGCACCTGGACGAGTTCCTCGCCCTGCACCACATCCCCACCGGGCCGCTGCTCCTGCGCGACTGGGGCCTGTCCAGCACGGGCTTCGCCCCCGGCGGCGGCCACGGCCACAAGCTGGAGAAGATTCGCGGGCTGCTCACGGACCTGGACCACCTGCCCTTCATCCTCATCGGCGACAGCGGCCAGGAGGACGCCGAGCACTACCGCACCATCGTCCGCGAGTTCCCCGGCCGCATCCTCGGCGTCTACATCCGCAACGTGCCCGGCCACCCCCGCCGCGCCCGGGAGCTGGAGGCCATCGCCGCCGACATCCGCGACGCGGGCAGCCAGCTGCTCGCCGTGGACGACACCACCAGCGCGGCGCGTCACGCCGCCCGCTCCGGGTGGATTCAGTGGAAGGAGGTCCTCGAGGTGGAGGCCCACCGCCGCGAGGACTCCGAGCGGGGCCCGGGGTGAGTCAATTTCAGCTCTGACGGCAAATTATCGTTAAGGCTTGAATTCGGACCTGCAACTGTGGCAGAGGCGCGCCTGATTCTCCGGTCTTTCCTCTGTTTCCACACCCCTGAAGGAAGCGAGGCCCCCGTGGCCAGCAGGTCCATTCGTTTCGCCGGACGCTCCCCGCGTTGGTACCGGGTGCGCGCCATCGCCCGGAGTCCGAAGCCCCCCAGGCTCCTCTCCTGCGCCCCGCGCGCGCGCCCACGCCCTCCGGCGCGCCCTCCGCGCGGCAAGGCCCGGTGCTCCTGGTGGACGGCGAGGTCCACCTCGGCGCGCTGAGTCGGGGCCTCAGGGCAGGGGACGGGCCCCGGGGAACTGGGCGGCCCGCGTGGCGCGCTCCATGATTTCGCCCTGGGCCCAGCGCTTCTCGCCGCCGGCCGGTGGCACCAGGCGCTTCCAGGTGCCATCGGCTTGCAGCTCCCACGCGTGGGTGTTGTCCGCGAGGCTGCGCTCCAGCGAGTCGCGCACCTGCGCGGCCAGCGTGGGGTCCTCCACCGGCGCGAGAATCTCCACCCGGTGGTCCAGGTTTCGAGGCATCAGGTCCGCGGAGCCGATGTAGCAGCGCAATTCCTGTCCCCGCTCGAAGAGGTACAGGCGCGCGTGCTCCAGGAAGCGGCCCAGCGTGGACACCACGCGGATGTTCTCGGAGACGCCGGGCACGCCCGGGCGCAGGCAGCAGATGCCGCGCACGTTGAGGTCCACCTTCACGCCCGCGCGGGACGCGTCGTAGAGCGCGCGGATGATGATGGGGTCCACCAGCGCGTTCATCTTCATCTGGATGCGCGCGGGGCGCTCCAGCGTGTGCGCGACGACGGTGGCCTTGATGTGCTCGAGCAGCCCCTCGCGCATGGTGAGCGGCGCCACCAGGAGCTTGCGGAAGCTCTTGGGCCGGCCGAAGCCGGTGAGGTAGTTGAACAGGTCCGCCACGTCCGCGCCGATGTCCGGGTCCGTGGTGAACAACCCCATGTCCGTGTAGAGCCGGGCCGTCTTCGGGTTGTAGTTGCCCGTGCCCACGTGCACGTAGTGCCGCACCCGCTCGCCCTCGCGCCGCACGATGAGGATGGCCTTCGCGTGCGTCTTGAGCGACGGAATCCCATACACCACGTGCACGCCCGCCTCTTCCAGCGCGTTGGCCCACTTGATGTTGGTGCGCTCGTCGAAGCGCGCCTTGAGCTCCACCATGCACACGGCCTGCTTGCCGTTCTCCGTCGCGGTAATCAGCGCGGGCACCAGCGGGGAGCTGTCCGACGTGCGGTACACCGTCTGCTTGATGGCGAGCACGTCCGGGTCCGCCACCGCCTCCGTGACGAAGCGCTCCACCGACGAGCCGAACGAGTCGTAGGGGTGGTGCACCAGCAAATCCCCCCGCCGCATCGCCGCCATCACCGTCGTCCCCTCGGGCGCGTCCGAGTCCGGGCGCAGCCGGGGCTGGGTGACGGGCGTCCACGGCGGGTCCTTCAGCTCCGGGAAGCCGGGCGCGAAGGCGATGGCCTGCAGGTCCCCCAGGCCCAACAGCCCCTGCTCCTCGTACACCTGCCGCGACTCCAGCCCCAGCGCCTCCACCAGCGGCTCCAGCAGCTTGGGGCTCATCCCCGCCTGCACCTCCAGCCGGATGACGTCCCCGAAGCGCCGCTGCCGCAGCTCCGTCTCCACCGCCTTGAGCAGGTCCTCCGCGTCCTCGGACACGGTGAAGTCCGCGTCGCGGGTGACGCGGAACAGGCTCCAGCTGAGCACCTCCATGCCCGGGAACAAATCTCCCAGGTGCTGGGCGATGACCTCCTCCAGCGGCACGAAGACGTTGTTCTTCAGGGGCAGGAAGCGCGGCAGCAGCTCCTTGGGCACCTTCACCCGCGCCACGCTCTCCTCGCCCGCGTCCGGGTCCCTCAGGAGCACCGCGAGGCTGAGCGACAGGTTGGAGATGTACGGGAAGTGTCGGCCCAGGCCGATGGCCAGCGGCGTGAGCACGGGAAAAATCTGTTCCTTGAAGCGCTGGTCCACCTGCGCGCGCTGCTCGGCGTCCAGGTCCTTGGCGGAGAGGATGCGCAGGCCCTTCTCCGCGAGCGCGGGCCGCAGGAGCTTCTCGAAGATGGCGCTGTGGCGCTTGCTCTGCTCGAAGATGCCCTCGTGCAGCTTGTCCAGCGTCTGGCCCGGGGACGCGCCGTCGGGGACCAGCCGGGCCACGTTGCCGCGCACCTGCTCGTGCAGGCGGGCGACGCGAATCATGAAGAACTCATCCAGGTTGCGCGCGTAGATGGCCACGAACTTCAGCCGCTCGAGCAGCGGCTCGTCCGCCGACTCGGCCAGCTGGAGCACCCGGTCGTTGAAGGCCAACCAGGACAGCTCGCGGTTGAAGAAGAGCCCCTCCTCCGGGTCGGTCCCCGCGGGCAGGACGTCTCTCTCCAACGGCTTCTGGGTGCTGCGTCCGGCGGCCCCTCGCTTCGCCATCTTTCACGGCTCCTGGGTTCCTACCTCGGCGGGGGATGTAGCAGGACGGCAACCCCCGGATTGTGAACTTCCGTGTCACGAAGGGCAGCCCCTCCGCCCCCGATGTAAGGCCTGGGAAGGCGCCGGGCAGGCGTTACCGGACAGGACGCGTGGAGTTTCTTGCATCCGGGCTGTTGGAACGGCATGTCAGTCGACGTGAGCCCGACAGAGAACCCGCCGAACGCCGCCCTGGTTGCCGAGCCAACGGATTCGAGCAACCTCTTCACGGCCTTCCAGAAGGAAGGCAAGGCCTCCAAGGGCCGCTGGGCCGTGGCGCTCGTCGCGGCCCTCATCCCCGTCACGCTGGCGGTGGGCTTCTGGGTGATGGCCCGCGAGCAGGCGAACACCTTCCGCGTCGTCACGCCCCATGGCTTCAAGTCCATGCATGGGGGCATGACGTCGGACCAGGTGGTGGCGCTCCTGGGCCGGCCCATGACGCGCGAGCAGGACGCCACGGGCGCGGACTGCTACCGCCACGGCACGCCGTCGATGGAGAAGGAGTTCTTCCTCGTCTATTCCGTCTGCTACCAGGACGGGAAGCTGAAGGACGTGAAGCAGCAGAAGTTCTCCGCCTGGTCCGTGGACCCGGAGACGGGCAGCTTCGAGGCGCCCTCCGGTGGCGAGGCCCCGTCCTCCCCCGCGCAGGCGCCCGCCGCCCCGGGGACGACCCAGGGCTGAGCGCCCACGCCCGGGGTGTCGCCTGACTGGACGTGAAGTGCGACCCAGTCGCATGATGCGGCCATGCGTCGGGCGTCTCATCCATCCATGCTGGGCCCCGAGGGGCTGAACCGTGCGCTGGAGCATCTTCGCGCCTTCGTGCGGCGCAAGGGGCTCAAGAGCTCGCTGGTGCGCGAGTCGGTGGCTCGCGCGGCGCTGGAGCACGTGGGGCACTTCACGGCGGAGGAGCTGGTGCGCTCCGTGCGGGAGCGGGGCGCGGAGGACGTGCACCCGGCCACCGTCTACCGGGTGCTGCCGCTGCTGGTGGAGGCGGAGCTCATCCACCAGACGCTGGTCTCCGGCGGCGAGGGCCAGCGCTACGAGCGCGCCTTCGAGCGCGAGCACCACGACCACATCATCTGCTCCTCGTGCGGCAAGGTGGTGGAGTTCCACTTCGAGGCCATCGAGCTGCTCCAGAACGACGTGGCGAAGAGCCTCGGCTTCCGGCTCACCGGGCACATCCACGAGCTGTTCGGGGTGTGCTCGGCTTGCGAGCCCCTCGCCAGGACGTGAGCCGGCGCCTCCCGGATGGACGGCCCCGGGCTTCTATGCGACTGAATCGCAAGATTGCCCCCAGCATCGATGCTGACGCTCCGTTCATGGATGGGCTCTCCCACGTGAGTGATATCCGGAGCCGCTGAGACTGTTCACGCGTGAGCGCGTCGGCGCTCCTCGGGTGGGGGTGTAGGCGCGACCTGCGTGTCCTCACCTTAGGGCCTGTCCGGAGGGGGGCGGGTGTGGGGCGGCCGTGGACGTTCTTCCAGCGCGTGGGCGCTGGTTTCATCGCGGCCCTGCTCGTCGCGCTGGTGCTGACGTGCACGTTGGCCGTGGAGCTCGTGTCCGCGCGCTCCAATCGCAGGGCGAACCTCCTGGCGATGTCGATGGACCGGCTGGAGGTGGAGCGCCTGCGCAGGGCCTTCACCGACAAGGTCTCCAGCGAGCGGAGCGTCGTCCTGTCCGATGACGCGTTCTTCGCCGAGGACCGGGTGCGCTCTCGCGAGCGCTTCATCGTCACGCACGAGCGGCTGGTGTCTCGAGGGGTGACCCCGCCCGCCGCGGCGCTGCTCGCGTCGGTGCTGCGAGCGGAGCAGGAGCACGAGCAGGCCGTGCGGGAGTGGGTCGCCATCCACGCCACGCGCGCCGCGCACTCACGACGCGAGGCCCTGTTCGAGGAGCGGGCCCGGGACACACGGCTAGCCACCTACGCGACGCTCCAGCAACTCTCGACCCGGATGGAGTCGCAGGTGGGCACGAGCCTCCAGTCCGTGGTGGAGACGGACGAGCAGGTCCTGCTGCTCTCCCTGGTGACGATGAGCCTGGTCCTCGTGCTGGCCGCGACCTCGGGGGGACTGTTGCTGTCCCGGCTGCCACCGCCACGTGTCGAGGCCAGCCCCCCGCGAATCAAGCCGCGCGCCGAGAGCGTGCAGGCCGCGAATGGCGTCTCGGAGAGAGTCGACGAGGCCGCGCGTCCACGCACCAGGGCCGGCACCTTCTTCTTCGCGGAGGCGCTCATCGACTCATTGCTCGACGAAGACAGTCCCTCGCGCGGTGAGGCCGCGAGACCCGGCGATGGCTCCAAGACCCCACCGCGCGGAAGCCCGGAGGTGGACCCCCGGGCCGCGCTGACGGTGGAAGAGGCCACGCTCCGCAGCGACGCGCACGAGATGATGGCGCGCATCGGCGTGAGGGCGCACGACCTGGGCATCCCGTTCGACACCTTGCAGTGGCTCCTGCGCGGCCTGGAGCGGGTGGACCCCTCCTCGGAGCCGGACCGCGTGAGGGACGGAGTCGGCCGTGCGCTCGAACAATCCCGCCGCCTGGGTCAGTTGCTCTTGAACCTGTGGGACGTGTCGAGCCAGCTCACGGGTCGCCAGGTCGCGGAGCCGGTGGACCTGTCACACCTGGCGCGCGAGGTGATGGAGCGCTTCACCGAGTCCGCGACACGGGCAGGCAGCCCGCTCCTCTTCGACGCGGAGCCGGGGCTCGTGGGGCGATGGGACCGACTGGGCTTGGAGCAGGTGCTGACCCACCTCATCTCCCACGCGCTGGAGCTCGGAGCGGGGCACCCGGTGCGGCTCCGTGTCGAGCGCGTGGGGCGCACCCGCGCGCGAATCGTGGTTGAGGGCATGCCCCTTCCCGACGGTGGCGCCGGGCTGGGCCGCCACCTGGTCCAACAGTGGGTGGACGCCCACGGAGGCACCCTGCGCATGGAGGGCACCGCCACCTGCACGGTGGAGCTGCCGCTGCTCGAACAGCCCCTGGAATCGACCCCCGCCTGAGTCCCCTCAGAACGGGTGGACCTGCTGCTCGGGCGGCGTGACGAACGAGCGGAAGGCGGAGGTCTCCGTGTGCTTCTCGCGCGACTCCAGCCGCTCGAACTCCAGCGAGTCGTGCGCGCAGAACACCGTCACCTCGTCCCCGTGCAGGCGCTTGAGCTGACGCAGCCGTCGCTGGTTGTGCAGCCGCATGGGCCGGTCCTTCTCCATGAGCCGTTGATACGCGCGCAGCCCCGGCGTGCAGCGATAGCGCCCCGAGTCCATCTCCCCGTGGAAGAAGTACGCGTCGCCCGCGTGCAACAGCCACCCGCTCCCCGAGCGCACCGCCACACCCGCGTGCCCCAGCGTGTGCCCCACCAGCGGCACCAGCAGGATTTCGGGCGGCAGCCCCTTCAGGTCGCGCACGCAGTCGAACCCGAACCATCGCTCACCCACCTGTCCCGTGGGGTACGTCACCCAGTGCGACTCGTGCATCCACTGCTCGGGGCGGTAGCGCTGCCGGTCCAGCGGTGACGTCCGCGCGGTGGCCGCCAGGTACTCGTCCGCGAGCAGGTGCACGCGCGCATGCGGGAAGTCATCGAGCCCACCCGCATGGTCGAAGTCGAGGTGGGTGAGGACGATGTCGCGCACGTCCTGCGCCTTGAAGCCCATCCGCTCGATTTGCCGGATGGCCGTGGCGCCCTCGTGCAGCTGGGGCCGACACAGCATGTCCAGGAAGAGCGGGCTCTGACGGACCTGGGGATGGAGCACGTCCTGCAGGCCGAAGCCGGTGTCCACGAGGATGAGCCCGTTCGCTCCCTCCACCAGCAGGCAATGGCAGGTCAGCGCCGCGGGACCTCGGAAGCCCCGGCGCCCGTCCATGAGGCGGCCCCCGGGTGGACACAGGGTGGTGCAGTTCAGGTGATGGATGCGCATGCCGACACGTCCCAGGCCGCAAGGCCGCTCGAGTCCGTGTCTAAGGTGGGACGTGCTTCACGGACGAGGAGCCCGGGCTGCTCGCCGCCTGGAGCGCTCGCTCGTCCGGGAGACCTGCGGCCATGAGCCCGGCGCACCTCACGGGCGACCGGCCCCTACAGGTGCTCCAGTGGGTCCGCCGTGCGCTCCTCGCGCACGTTGCCCGTGTGGAGCGTGGAGGCGGGCTCGAAGAGCAGCACGTGGACCTCCTCCTCCGCCACGGGCCGATGCTCCACGCCGCGCGGGATGATGATGAGCTCGCCGGGCGCCACCTCCACCGTGCGCTCGCGCAGCTCCATGCGCAGCTGGCCCTGCAGCACGAGGAACAACACGTCCTCGTGCTCATGGTGGCGCCACGCACACGGGCCCGACAGCTTCGCCAGCCGAACGTGCCGCCCGTTGAGCTCACCGATGGGCCCGTGCTCGGAGAACAGCGCCAGCTGCTGCGCCAGGTTCACCTTGTCGACGGACGGCAGCGAGGGCGCGTCGCCCACCTGCTCACCGTCCGCCACGTTGGCGGGCTCCACGCGGCGGCGCGAGTCCCACCGGGGCGGGCGGGCAACGGGGACGGTGGGGCTTCGGGTGGGCGCGCTCATGAGGACGAAACCTTTGCATCCTCCCCATGGGATGTCTGTCTTCATCCCCGGGCATTGCCTCTCACGGACACCCCGCGCCCGCTGGGGTTGGGTATCCGACGAAGCGAGGCCGCCGCTTCAGTCGGGATAGAACATCGGGTCGCGCGTGGTGACGAACGAGGAGATGACGGACGCGACCTCCTCGGGCAGGCCGGTGAACTGCACGCCCACGCCCGGCATCAGCTCCGGCATCTTCGGGTTGGCCTCGCGCACCCAGCGCACCACGCCCGTCACCTTCATGGGGCGTCCACCGGGCAGCGTGAAGTCCAGCTCCACCTGCGTGCCGCGCGGCACCGCGTCCACCGTGGCGATGAAGACGCCGCCCTCGCTGATGTCCATCGAGAAGCCGGTGAAGAAGTTGGAGTCGCTGCGCATGTCGATGGACGTGTGCATGCGCACCCGACCGTTGCGCCGCGCGTCCGCGCCCTCCGAGCCGGAGGTCCGCGAGGGCGCCGAGGGCAGCGGCTGTCCCTTCTCGCGCGCGGCCTGGGACGCCTTCGCCAGCTCCGCCTGCCGGGCCTTCGCGGCCTCCTGCTGACGCGCCTTCGCCCGAGCCTGGGTGGCCTCCTGCTGCTGCTTCAGCGCGGCCTCCGCGTCCGCCACCGCGCGCGCCACCTTCTCCGTCTGCTCCTGCTGGATGCGCAGCGCCGCCTGCACCTCCACGCCCATCCGCCTGCGCGCCTCCAGCGCCTTCTCCCGCGCCTCCAGCGCCCTCTCCCGCGCGGCCTCCACGTCGAGTGAGGGCACGGAGGAGGCCTGGAGCCTGGACGCCTGCTCGCCCAGCTGGGGGTCGGCGTCAGGCTCCTGGTGGGCGCGGGCCAGCGAGGCGCGCACGGCGTCCAGACGGCTGGAGAGCAGGGCCGCGTCGGCCAGGGCGCGCGTCACCTGCTCGGCGAGTCGGGACTCCTGGGTGGACAGCTCGCTCTCGGCGCGAGCCAGCTCGGCCTCACGGAGGCCCGAGGCGGGCGCGCGGGAGGCAGGGGACGACGAGGTCATGTCGTGGGACTCCGGAGGGGGGCCACTGTAGCAGGCCCCCCGGAAAGTCCACGTGCCACGGCGTGTGGGTCAATCCGCGCCCTTGATGCAGGCGACCGGCTTGAGTCGGTGCGCCACCCGGGCGAGCCCCGCCATCTCCACCGTCTCCAGCACGTCATCCAGGTTCTTGTAGCAGGGGCCGGACTCGTCCAGCGGCGTCTGCCGGGTGTTGAGGATGATGCCGGCCTCGGCCATGCGCGCGTCGGTGGCGTCCTGCTTCAGCACCCGCCGCGCCTCGCCTCGGGACAGCCGCCGCCCCGAGCCGTGGTTCACCGAGTAGATGGACTTGGACGCGCCCTCCTCGGCGAAGAGGATGGCGCTGCCGGTCTCCATGGAGCCGGGAATCAGGATGGGGTGGCCGGTGCCCTCCCAGGCCGTGCGCTTGAGCGCGGGGTGGCCGGCGGGGAACGCGCGCGTGGCGCCCTTGCGGGCCACGAACCTGCCGGCCTCCTTCTGGATGAGGTTGTGCGAAATCTCGTAGTAGACGCTCGCCGTCCCGCCGAACACGTCCTCGAGCGCGGCGCACACGGCCTCGCCGATGATGAGCCGGTTGGCCACGGCGAAGTTGGCCGCCATGTTGTGCAGGTTCCAGTACTCCCGGCCCAGCGCGCTGTCGGCGTCCAGCCACACGAAGTCCTCGCTGCGGCTCTTGAGGCCCAGGTGCGCGGCGCCCTGCACGAAGAAGTGCTTGGCGATGTTCCAGCCGAAGCCGCGGCTGCCGGTGTGGAGCATCACCCAGACGCGGCCGCTCTCATCCACCTGCATCTCGGTGAAGTGGTTGCCGCCGCCCAGGCTGCCCAGCTGGCCGCGCTTCTCGTAGGCCCGGTCCGGGATGTCCACCCGGTCGTCCTCCACCGGGATGAAGTCGCGCTCGGTGACGGCGGAGCCCCGGCCCAGGGCCTTGGCGCCGTGGCGCACCACCTCCGCGAACGAGCGGTCCGACACCCGGCGCTGGTGCTGCACGCGGCTTGCGCCCACGCCCACGGCGATGCGGCGGGTGACCTGGTCGATCCACTGGCGGCGCTTGACGGGGTCGGCGACGTCCTCGGCCATGAGGGAGGTCTGCAGCTGCACCATGCCGCAGCCGATGTCATAGCCGGCGGCGGTGGGGAGCAGGACGCCGTCGGTCTCCACGACGGTGCCGATGGGCACGCCGTAGCCCACGTGACAGTCGGGGGTGACGGCGACGCGGGTGACGCCGGGGAACGACGCGGCGTTGACCACCTGGTCGAAGACGGTGTCCTCCAGCCCGGGGACCTCGGGGCCCTCGCCCCACAGCAGCTTGTCCGAGAGGAACAGGTCCGCGTCGACCCGCATGCTCTTGGTCTTGGGCAGGACGTAATGGCCCTCGGCGGCCTTCTCCAGACGTTGCTTCCAACTCATGGCTTTCCTCCCCGGACAGGGGTGAACACGCGCGAGCGACGCAAACGTCCGGAACAAGCTGACCGTCCGGACCGGGTACGCCAGGGACCACCGAGGATGCGGGTGGAGCGGGCGGGAAGGCGAGCGAAATCCGGGGGTTTCCCTCGGGAGGAGCGGGGCGCGACGCGGCGCGTGGGATGGGCCTGCCCCGGACCTGGGGACGAGGTGAGGGGGGTGGTGTTGTTGCCGTGCGGACGCCCTGGACGCATCCTGGTGGGGTGGTGCGGCGGGTGCGCGCACACGCGGACGTCCGAGCGAAAGTCGGCTCGCGTGCGAAGCGCGGCAATTGGATCGGCTCGGGGCTTGCCGCATTCCCTCGCCAGTCCCATCCATTTCCCATCCAGGTAGGGGGTGGGTGATGGGTTTCCTCGGCGGGGTTTTCCTGGCGATGGCGTTGCAGGCGGTGCCGGCGGATACGGTGGCGGGTCCGGTGTTCAATCCGTCGATTTGCGCCAAGAAGCGGGTGGACGCGTGTGGTTGTCACCACGTGTATGGGATTCGGCACTGCCACCCGAACCGGAAGGGTGAGCACTGCGAGGCGCCGGTGAAGGCGCAGGTGTCGGAGGAGAAGGCGGAGGCGCAGGCGGCGGTGGAGGGCCGCGAGCCGGAAGCCACGCCGACGGAGCAGGTCCAGCCTGTCCAGGTGCAGCCGGCTCCCGAGAAGAAGCGCTTCGACCCGAAGAAGTCCGTGCCGATGTGAGGCGGGACGGGCAGGGCCTCCGGACGTGAGGCCCTCCCCCGCGTCCAGTGACGGTGAGCCAGGAGGCTCGGGCCCGTGGGGCTCGAGCGGTCCGGCGCGGCTGTGCGCGGACTCGGGGTGGGACGGGAGCTCGGGCGGTGGAGTGCTCCAGTGAGTCCGACTCGTGAAGGGGCTCCGGAGTGCGCCGAGGTCCAGGTCCGCCCGATGTGGAGAACTTGTGGAGCGCGAGCGGACCTGAAGCCGCGATGTCGCGAGCGTGCGCATCCGCATGCGTGATGCGAGAGCCCGCGCGAGGCTGTGCATGCACGCGTCCACGACAGGCGTGAGGCCGCGTCAGCGCATGGGCGCCACGGAGGTCAAGGCCAGGTCCGAGCATGCGTGAGGCCGCGTCGGCGCATGGGCGCCACGGAGTTCACGGAGGTCGCGGCCAGGTCCGACCAGGCGTGGGGCCGCGTCAGCGCGTGGGCGCTACGGAGGCCACGGCCAGGTCCGACGCGGTCAGACGGGAGTCCTCGAGTGACTCGGTCGCGAGGGTCTCCGCGCGGCTCAAGGACAACGGACCCTCGGAGCGGATGATGACCCAGCGGGACTGAGGCGAGACCCTCAGCGCCACCGCGTTGGGACTGAGCCAGCGCAGCTCGGGTCGATACGACGTCACGGGATTCACCGTCACCGGTCCCCCCGTGGTCCACAGGCTCGCGCTCACCTCGACCCGCTGTGGCTCGCGAGAATCCCGCGCGCTCAGCGCCTGCGCCGGAGGCGAGACCCGTGCCGTGGCCTGAAGCGCCTGCGCGGGTGACGCGGTCGAGGGCGACTTCGCCCGAGCGCATGAAGGGTCGGGAGCCCCGGCCGTGCGAGGCGCGGTGCCCGTCTGCGTCCACCGAGGCTCGAGCGTGAGCGGGGCCTTCGTCGTGCTTTCGTGACCGTCGGGCTGACGCGGAGCAGACGCAGCCTGGGGAGCCGAAGGCGCACCGGCCTGCCGTGAAGCGGTACCCGCGCCCATCGGCCGCGCCTGATTGCGTTCCGTGGACGGAGCACGAACAGCGCCGCCCGTGTTCTGCGCCGCGCCGCGCGAAGGCGTCACAGGCGCGGGAACAGTCCGCGGAGCCTCCACCTGCCGAGGCGCCACGGCACCCCGAGGAGGAAACGACGTCAGCGTCCGCGCGGGAGCCGCGGGCACGGGCAACCGCTCCCCCACGAGGGCGAGCTCATATCCACGCGGCGAGGAGACCTCGGGAGCCCGTGTCTCCGCAACAGGGGGAGACGACTTCGGCGACCGTGACGCGGGTACCTGGATGGGCGTCGACGCCAGCAGCTCCGCGAGGAAGTCCGCGGTAGGCACCTCATCGAGCAGAATCCCCATCACGGTGGTGGGCGCGGGCGTCGCCACGGGCTCCACGTCGATGTCGATGGACACCTCGTCGACCAGGTCGAGAACAGACGACTCATCGTCATCGGGCACCGGCGGAGCGCTGGGCGCCACCAGGGCGCGCACGCTCACCGGAGCGATGGAAGGAACCGAAGGCAGCGGTCCCCGGACCCGAGCCTCCTCCGCCGCGCGCAACACGAACGCGGGAGGAGGAGGCGGCGGCGTGCGCGTCCTCGACTCCACCCGAGGCGCCTCCTTCTCCACGGCGAGCCCGGCCACGTCCCGATAGAGCCGCTCATCCTCCAGCGCCGTCGAGGGAGGCACCGGCGCCTGTCCCAACCGCGCGAAGTCCGAGGTCAGCTCCGCATCCCGAGGGTCCAGCTCCAGCGCGGCGCGCAGGGCCGCGCGGGCCCGGGCCTCACACCCCTGTGCGAGCAGCAGCGACGCCGCTGTCCGATAGGAGGCGATGGCCGCGCGCAGGTTCCCCGCGCGACGACACGTCTCCGCGTGTTGCACGCGCGCATTCGGGTCCTTGGGCACCAGGCGGAGGATGCGCTCCAGTTCCTGTGCACACTCGCCATACCGTTCCTGGAGGAACAACGACCGCGCGGATTCCTTCAACGCTCTCAACTGGGCCCGCGCGTGCTCGCTCATCGTCCTGTCCTCCGGAACGGATGCCCTGCGGGGGAAAGCAGGGCCCATGCCGAGGCGCGCGCACGGCCGCGTTGAATCCAGTGCTCATCGGAGACACTGGCCCATGGCGCGAAAGCCCGTCTTCGGGCGAGCATCACCCCCGGACTCCAGGCAGGCCCGTCAGGCCTGGAGACGCGCGAGGACTCCGAGCGAGCCTGTAGAAAAGGCGCCCCGCGCTGTAACAAGGAAAGCCACCGCACCGGTGGGTGTTCATCCCGAGGCGTGCATGTCGAAGCAGCCGAGTCGCTCCCACCTCTTCCTCCAGCACCTGCCGCCCCAGGCGCGGTGCTACGCGGAGGTGCCCGGGCTCGACGCGCTGTTGGACTCCTGGCTGTCCATCGCGAGACAGGCGTGGCCGGACGTCATGCTTCCGGAAGAGGACTTCCTGCGCCACGTCGCGACCCGGCTGAGCCCCAGCGACGAGCCCGCCGCGACACTCGCCGCGCTGCCCGTGGCGGACCTCTATCTGGCCTGCGCGTGTGCACGAGGACTGCCCACCGCGCACGCCGCGCTGGAGCGACATCTGCTCCCTCGTGCGGCCAGCGCGCTGACGCGGGTGCGAGGTGGCGGCCTGGACACCGCGGAGGTCCTCCAGCAATTGCGTCAGCGGCTCCTCGTCCCCCAGGGTGACGCCGAGCCGAGAATCGCCGAGTACCAGGGCACGGGCCCGCTGGCCGCGTGGCTGCGCGCGGCGGTGGTGCGCACGGCCTTCAACCTCCAGCGCGCGGAGGGCCGACGCGCCAGGGCCGAGGAGGACGCGGAGGCGGAGGGCTCCGCGTGGGTGGAGCGAGGCGGAGCGGGCGGTGACGTCGAGCTCGACTACCTGCGCCGCCGCCACCAGCAGGACTTCCGCGAGGCCCTGGCGGGAGCGCTGGGGAGCCTGTCCCCGCGCGAGCGCACCGTGCTGCGGCTGCACGTGGTGGAGGGCGTGAGCCTGGAGCGCATCGGCGCGATGTACCAGACGCACAAGTCCACGGTGTCGCGCTGGATTTCACAGACGCGGAGGACGGTGCTGGAGGGCGCGCGCGAGCGGCTGGCCGAGCGCCTCCAGCTGTCCGCGGACGAGCTGCGAAGCCTGATGCGGGTGGTGCACAGTCAGCTCGACGTGAGCCTCCTGGGGCTGTTGAAGGAACCCGGTTAGCCCCCCGCGAACTTTTTCGCGGCCCGCGTGCAACACGTCCTGGTGGCCGGTGTCACCCCGATGAAGGCAGGCGAGGACGCCTCGCTCTCATCCTGAAAGGACCCGAATCATGCGGAACGCACTGAAGAAGCTGGCCCTGGTGGCGCTGACGGTGGTGGGCACGACGGCGCTGGCGGAGGAGCGCATCGAGCTGAAGGTGGGGGACAAGCACGTCATCACCGTGAAGGACCTGACCCGCGTGGCGCTGGGGAACAGGGAGACGGCGGAGGTGAAGACGCTGGGGGGCGGGAAGCTCGAAATCACGGGGCTGGAGGCGGGCACCACGCGGCTGCTGACCTGGACGCGCGGTGGGCAGCAGGGGGACTACGCCGTGGTGGTGACGGACCCCGAGCAGGCGGCCGCGAAGTAGCCCGAGGGACCCGCTGCCTTCCCTCCAATGAGGGCAGCGGGGATGATGTGACACGCGCCCATGAACCCACCGGCCTCTCCCATGCCCGAGGCGTGCCCGGACGAGAACGTGCTCGCCGGCTTCGTGAGCGGTGTGCTGTCGGGCGCGCGGGTGCCGGAGGTGGCGGCGCACCTGGACTCGTGTGAGGACTGTCGGGCCCTGGTCGCGGTGGTCGCGGCCGAGGCCTCCTCACCGGGCGCGGGCTCGCTCACGCGTCCAGACTCGGAGGGGATGTCGACCCGGGGAGCACGCCCGTCCCCAGCAGAGCGATTGCCGGAGGGCACGAAGCTGGGGAGCTACGTGCTGCGCGAACTGCTGGGCGAGGGCGGCATGGGCGTGGTGTACGCGGCGGAGGACCCGAGGCTGGGGCGCAAGGTGGCGGTGAAGCTGCTGCGTCCCATGCGCGAGGGTGTCGAGACGGAGAGCCGCGCCCGACTGCTGCGCGAGGCGCAGGCGATGGCGCGCCTGTCCCATCCCAATGTGTTGCCCATCTTCGAGCTCGGCTCCGCGGAGGGGCGGGACTTCCTTGCGATGGAGTGGGTGGAGGGCCCGACGCTCGCGGGCTGGCTGCGCGAGCAGGAGCGTCCCTGGCGCGAGGTGCTGGAGATGTTCCACGCGGCGGGCCTGGGGCTCGCGGCCGCGCATCAGCGAGGGCTGGTGCACCGGGACTTCAAGCCCGCCAACGTGCTGGTGGGCCGGGACGGACGTCCACGCGTCACGGACTTCGGGCTCGCGAGGAGGTGGCGGGAGCCAGCGGCGTCGAACCCCACGACGGACGACCTCACCACCGCGCCGCTCGGCGTGGACGCGGAGGAGACCGCGCTCACCCGCGAGGGCACCGCGCTGGGAACCCCCGCGTACATGTCACCCGAGCAGCGGCGCGGGCAGCCCGTGGACGCGAGGAGCGACCAGTACAGCTTCTGCGTCGCGCTGCACGAAGCGCTGTATGGCGAGCGGCCCGGACAACCGACGAAGCACGGCGCATCGGTGAAGAAGCCACCCCGACTGCCAGGCCACGTGCGCGCGGCCGTGGCGAAGGGGCTCGCGAGTGAGCCCGAGGCCCGTCATCCCTCGATGGAGGCACTGCTCCAGGCGCTCTCGAAACAGACACCTCGCGAGAGGGTGTGGCTGGGCTGGGTCGCGGTGCTGGGCGTGGGGGTGCTGGGCGGGGCCGGGGCCCTCTGGTGGAAGCCGGGCACAAAGCCGCCACCATCGGTGCAGGACGCGACCTTCATGGCGCAGGTCGAGGAGGCGAGGAGGACGGGCGGCAACACGTTCTTCCCCATGGTGATGGGCACGCCGCGCGAGCTGAGAATCGAGGGACTCTCGCGCATCGCCATCGGTCGCATGGACCTGGTCGACATCAAGTCGGAGCCCGGCGTGTTGCTGCTCACACCGCTCGATGTCGGCGCGGGCCAACTGCTGGTGTGGACCCGCGACGGAGAGCGAAAGCTCTACACCGTGTCCGTCACCCGCGACTGAAGCACGGTGTCACTCAGCGCGCGCCGCGAGGGGCCTGCCTCGCCTGACGCGGCGTCTCCTGTCCGAGCAGCCGGTACGCGGCCTGACGATGTTGCTGGAGCTGGGGCAGCAGGTTGTCGAGCAGCGCCTTCAGCGACGTGTTGCTCGCGAACTGCTGCTGCGCGGCCATCACCTTGGCGATGTCCATGTCGTGGTCCCCGACCATGTCGGCCAGGTACGCGCGGTCGAACGGGGTGCCCTGGAGCGCCTCCAGCTTCTTCATCGTCGCGTGCTCGGCCTCCTGCATCGCCTGGGCGAGCGTGGAGTCCGCCTTGGGCTCCTCGAGCGTGAGGTTCTTCGACTTCGCATACGCCAGCAGGTTCTCGTCCGCCTGGCCGTGCTCGCGCTCCATGCGCGCGCCGAAGTCCTTCACCGCCTGGGACTCGCCGTTCTTCTGGGCGAGCCGTCCCATCTGGACCTCCATCTGGTTCGCGTGGTGCAGCTCCGCCAGGAACGCCTTCTCCTCGGTGGGCACGGGCAACAGGCCCCGCTGCATCCACTTCGCCGCCTGGGCGTCGCCCTGCCCCGAGCCGCCCGTGCCGGGCTGTTCATCCCCCAGCTTCTGGAGGTCCTCACCGTGGTCGATGGCCTCCGATTCGCCCATGCGAATCATTCCCTGACTGTCACCGGTGCCATCCTGGGTGGCGACATCGTCATCCTGTGCGCCCGCGGCGCCGCCCAGCACCAGCGAGCCGACCAGCATCCAACCGCTCCATCGCTTCATCGCCTGCCTCCGAGAAGTGTGAATCCGAACCTCTCGAAGGTGGCGACGGCGAAGCAGGCGCGGCCAGGGAACGACGGCCGGACGGACGAAGGCTGGGGTCAGGGCTCGGCGAGCAGGAACAGGGCGTGCGCGCTGGCGATGGGGCGGGTGCGGTCATCCTGCCAGGCGTCGACGCGCACGTTGGCCACGCGGCGGCCCTGTCGGGTGATGATGGCGCGCGCGAAGGTGTCCTGCGGCTTGCCCGAGCGCAGGAAGTCCACCGTGAGCGAGATGACCTTGGGCACGCGCGGCGTCTCCGTCTTCAAGAGCAGCTCGAAGATGGAGGCGGACTCCAGCAGCGCGCCCAGGGTGCCGCCGTGCAGCGCGGGCAGGAAGCTGTTGCCGATGAGCATGGGCTGGTAGCGCATGCGGCACATCATCTCGCCGGCCAGGTTCTCCACGCCGATGCCCATGAAGCGCGTGTAGGGGATGGCGTCGGTGAGGCGGCTGTACTCGCGCGTCTTGCGCACCTCGAGGACCAGCTCGGCGATGGCGGAGGAGGGCTTGGTGTCATTCATGGAAGTCATTCCTCCGTCAGCATGAAGGTGCCCTGCGCGGAGGCCACCGGGTGGTTCTTGTCGCCCTGATGCACCAGCGCTCGGACGAAGGCGACCTGGCGCGTGGTGCGGTAGCACTCGGCCACGGCGGTGAGGGTGACACCGGGGCGCGCGGGGCGCAGGTAGTCGATGCGCAAATCCAACGTCACCATGGGGGTCATGCGTCCCAGCCGGAGCATGACGGAGGTGCCGCACGTCGCGTCGATGAGCGTCGTCACCGGGCCGCCGGCGATGACGCCCGTCTCCGGGTTGCCGACGAGGAAGTCCGCGTAGGGCAGCTCGACGGTGGCCTCGGTGGGGGCCACGTCCACGAGCTTCAGACCCAGCGCGTGGTTGTGGGGAACGATGTCCGAGTAGAACAGGGAGCAGCGCTCCATCCGCCCGGCCTTGTCTTCGGGAAGCTTGAAGTCGTCCGACATGGGGATGCGGATAACAGAAACGTCCCGGGATGGCGCGTGACGAATCGCGTCGAGCCCTCCGCGGCCGCTCAGGAAGAGGCCTGGCTGTCCCCCTGTTCACGTCGCGCCGGGCGTGTCCCCGGGGAGCCGGATAGTGTGGCGCCCCGCAAGGCCGTGTCTCGCACAGTCCCCCAACACGAGGACCTCTGGTGAAACGACTGACCTCCGCTCTCTGCGCCCTGCTGCTCGTCCCGGGCGCGCTCGTCGCCGCGCAGCCCGCGCAGACGCCTCCCGCCGCCCGGCAGGACCCCACGCCCCCCATCCCGGTGAAGAAGGATGACGCCGCCCGTGAGGCCGGCCGCGCCGTGGAGGTGGACCCCAACGCCCCGTCCGACACCGAGTCCGCCAAGGCCGACAAGGACAAGGACGCGTGGAAGGTGGACGCTCCCGGGTTCCCGGCGAAGCAGGTGTCCATCGACGTCTCCGAGGGGACGTGGATGAACGTGGACGTGAGCCCCAGCGGGGACGAGCTCGTCTTCGATTTGCTGGGGGACATCTACGTGCTGCCGCTGGCGGGCGGCGAGGCGCGGGCGCTGACCTCGGGCGTGTCCTGGGACATGCAGCCGCGCTTCAGCCCGGATGGGAAGTCCATCGCCTTCACGAGTGACAGGGGCGGGGGCGACAACATCTGGGTGATGAAGCGGGATGGCTCGGACGTGAAGGCGGTGACGCAGGAGAAGTTCCGCCTGCTCAACAGCCCCGCGTGGAGCCCGGATGGACAGTTCATCGTCGCGCGCAAGCACTTCACGGCGCGCCGCTCGCTGGGCGCGGGCGAGGTGTGGATGTATCACCGCTCCGGCGGCGAGGGCGTGCAGCTCACCGAGCGCGCCAACGAGCAGAAGGATTTGGGCGAGCCGGCGTTCTCCCCGGATGGGCGCTACGTCTACTTCAGCCAGGACGTCACGCCGGGCCGGACGTTCGAATACAACAAGGACCCCAACGGCGAGATCTACGCCATCCAGCGGCTGGATGTGGAGACGAAGGAGATCGACCCCTTCGTCACCGGGCCGGGAGGCTCCATCCGCCCGACGCCGTCTCGCGACGGCAAGCAGCTGGCGTTCGTCCGTCGGGTGCGGACGAAGACGGTGCTCTACGTCACGGATGTGGCGTCGGGGGCGGAGCGCCCGCTGTACGACGGGCTCGACCGGGACATGCAGGAGACGTGGGCCATCCACGGCGTGTACCCGACGCTGGCGTGGACGCGTGACGACAAGGCGATTGTCTTCTGGGCGGGCGGCAAGCTGCAGCGCATCGACGTGGCGACGAAGCAGGTGACGCCCATCCCGTTCCGGGTGAAGGGCACGCGCACGATTTTCGAGGCGGTGCGCTCGCCGCGGGCGGTGGCGCCGGAGCGCTTCAACACGAAGATGCTGCGCTGGGTGCAGGTGTCTCCGAAGGGGGACCGGGTGGTGTTCCAGACGCTGGGCAAGCTCTACGTGAAGGAGCTGCCGGGTGGCACGCCGAAGCGGCTGACGAAGCAGGAGGACCACCTGGAGTTCTACCCGTCGTTCTCACGGGACGGGCGCTCCATCGTCTACACGACGTGGGACGACGAGAAGCTGGGCGCCATCCGCATGGTGTCGGCCACGGGCGGTGAGGGCAAGGTGGTGTCGACGCGGCCGGGCTACTACGTGGAGCCGGCGCTGAGCCCGGATGGCAAGTCGCTGGTGTATCGCGCGTCGGGGGATGGCTACCTGATGCCGGGGCAGTGGAGCCGGGAGACGGGCCTGTTCGTGCAGCCGGTGGCGGGAGGCACGCCGCGCAGGCTGGCTCGGGATGGAGAGCAGCCGCACTTCGGTGTGCGCTCGGACCGCGTGTACTTCCTGCATGTGGAGTCGAAGGAGAAGGAGGACGTGCGCTCGTTGAAGAGCGTGGGTCTGGACGGGAGCCAGGAGCGCACGCACGTGACGAGCGCGGAGGCGACGGAGCTGAAGGTGTCTCCGGACGAGCGGTGGGTGGCGTTCCGGGAGAACTTCAACGCGTTCATCACGCCGTTCCCCAAGGGGGCGAAGGCGGCGGTGGTGGGGCCGGACGCGAAGGCGTTGCCGGTGGCGAAGGTGAGCCGCGACGCGGGCGAGTACCTGCACTGGGCGGGCAACAGCCAGGGGCTTCACTGGGCGCTGGGGCCGGAGCTGTTCACGCGGGAGCTGAAGCAGGCGTTCACGTTCGTGGACGGCGCGCCGGAGAAGCTGCCGCCGGTGCCGGAGAAGGGCGTGGACCTGTCGTTCCTGGTGAAGACGGATGTGCCGGAGGGGACGCTGGCGCTGGTGGGTGGGCGCGTCATCACGATGAAGGGTGACGAGGTGCTCGAGCAGGGCGTGGTGGTGGTGAAGGGCAACCGCATCGTCGCGGTGGGGCCGGTGGGCAAGGTGCAGGTGCCGGCTGGGGCGAAGGTGGTCGACGTGAAGGGCAAGACGTTGATGCCGGGCCTGGTGGACGTGCACTGGCATGGGGCCATGGGGGTGGATGGGCTGATGCCGGAGCAGAGCTGGGTGCAGGCGGCGTCGCTGGCGTACGGAGTGACGACGCTGCATGACCCGTCGAACTCGTCGGAGGAGGTGTTCGCGGCGAGTGAGCTGGGGAGGGCGGGGGCGTTGGTGTCGCCGCGCATCTTCTCGACGGGGACCATCCTGTATGGCGCGGCGGGGGTGGGGTATCGCGCGCCGATTGAGACGCTGGACGATGCGCGCTCGCACCTGCGGCGGATGAAGGCGATGGGGGCCTTCAGCGTGAAGAGCTACAACCAGCCGAGGAGGGACCAGCGGCAGAAGGTGCTCCAGGCGGCGCGGGAGCTGGAGATGCTGGTGGTGCCCGAGGGTGGCTCGTTGCTGCAGCACAACCTGACGATGGTGGTGGATGGGCACACGGGCGTGGAGCACGCGATTCCGGTGGCGCGCATCTACGCGGACGTGAGGCAGCTGTGGGGGAAGAGCGGGACGGGCTACACGCCGACGTTGGGGGTGGCGTATGGCGGCAACTGGGGTGAGAACTACTGGTACCAGAAGACGAACGTCTGGGAGGACGAGCGGCTGTTGTCCTTCGTGCCGCGGCGGGTGGTGGATTCACGCAGCCGCCGGCGGACGATGGTGCCGGACGACGAGATGAATCATTTCGACGCGGCGCGGACGGCGAGGGAGCTGAATGAGGCGGGGGTGAACGTGCAGCTCGGCGCGCATGGACAGCGCGAGGGGTTGGCGGCGCACTGGGAGCTGTCGATGTTCGGCCAGGGCGGGATGAAGCCGTTGCAGGCGCTGCGCGCGGGGACGCTCGGTGGGGCGCGTTATCTGGGCATGGATGGGGAGATTGGCTCGCTGGAGGAGGGGAAGCTGGCGGACCTCATCGTGTTGGACAGGAACCCGCTGGAGGACCTGATGAACAGCCGCTCCGTGCGCTACACGATGGTGAACGGGCGGCTGTACGACGCGGCCACGCTGAACGAAGTGGGCACGCGGCAGCGCCAGCGCGCGAAGTTCTTCTTCGAGAAGGACGGCAACGAGGGCTGGAGCCCCAAGGCCAGCGCGCATACGCACACGCACTCGTGTGACTGAGTGAAGCGTGGCGTCACGGTGAGCCTCGGTGCGGGAGCTGCGTGGACCCGCACCGGATTCCTCCTCGAGGGTGAACGACTGGAGCCCGGTGGACATGACTCGGGACCGGGGCTCACTGGGATGCACTGCCGTGAACTGGGACGCTCCGGGTTGCAACACAGGAGGCGTCACCATGCTGAATCTGATGAAGCGGTTGGCGGGAACGTTCGTGCTGATGATGGCCGTGGGCTGCGGACCCATGGACCCTGCCGAGGAGACGGCGGCTCCCGAGCCTTCACCTTCCGCCGACGCTCCGACTGTCGAGGCCGCCGGTCTCCCTGAGTTCCTCGCGTGTCTCAATCCGGCGACGGAGCAGGCTCGCGCGTGCATCGTGACCTGCGTGGAGTTCTCACCCGTGTTGAGCCTCGTCCCCTGTCTGGGGAGCTGTGGGCTGCAGCTCACCGCCATCACGACGTGTCTGCCCGCGCTGGCCCTCTAGCGCACGGCTTCTCGCGCGCATGACCCACGACGGGCTCCGGAACGAACCTCCGGAGCCCGTCCCTCACGTCAGGGGATGAGCGTCAGCACCAGCGTCTGCGTGCTGGTGTACTGGGCGAGCCCCTCCGGAGAGGCGCAGGCGTTCTCCAGGTCCGCGACCACGAACACCAGCGTCCGCACCGCCGTGGCTCCCGCGTACTTGCCGGACACCACGGTGCCAATCTGCTGCGTGGTCCGCGTCGTGGTGCCACCTTGAACGACGACCTGGGTGAGCGAGAGCTGCGACGTCTCGCCCGTGTTCCACGTCACCGTCACCGAGCCTCCACTGATGCCGAGCAGCGAGTCGCAGGTGTAGTTCCTGCGCAGCGCCGGAGCGAAGCCGGTGGTGCCCGAAATCACCGGGTCCGCCAGCACCGCGACGCAGTTGGTGAGCGTCCCGCTGCCGGACACCGTCGTGTCCCGGGGCTCGTTGGTGATGGGCGGCGAGAAGGAGATGGTCGTCGTCCCGAGCAGACAGGTGACGGTGCCGAGCAGCGGCGCCTCACTCGACTCCAGCGCGGACTCCTCTTCGAGCACCGGGCTGCCCTCCGTGCCGCAAGCGGAGAGCGCGCCGGAGACCACGATGAATGCCATGAACCACAGCCAACGAATGTGCGTGTGCATGTCCACCTCGGGGTTGAAGGTGGAACCACGGTAGTGACGGCCGGTGCCGCGCCGCCGCCCCGTGCGTCGACCGTGATGGCTGTCGAGCAATGGACGTGTACCCAGGTCCAACGGGCGATGCGCGCCCCGCTCCGGTGCGGGCCCGTCGTGCGGGCCCAACTCGAGCCACATCGCCGAGTCCTGCGCTGAGCTGCCTTCTAAAGGCCGTCTGGAGACGCTGCTCCCAGACCTGTACGTTCGAGCCACGCCCGAATCGTTTCCAGCGCTTCATCGAGCGTCTTCCTCGAGCCCCAGAACATCCGACCGATGGCCTCGTGTGCTGCTCGGATGTCGTCCGTCCTCTTACAGGGAGGCAGCTGAAGAGCAGGCGCATCGGGTCGTGGCGGCTCGATGATTTGCTTCTGTGCCACCATCTCCGACGCGAGCGCGTGCACGCTGGGATAGTCAGGAAGCGTCGGCAGCCGTGACTCCGCTTCAATGATTCGTGCGGCGTCTTCGTAGTGCCTGACGAAGGATGCTGGCTCTTTCTCGTCGTGAAGAGCCTTCCGCTGAAGTGCGTCGAGTTTTTCGAGCAGTGTGACGAGCGGGTGTACGCAGCGCACAGCCTTCGGCCGATTGTCGTCGTAGTCCCCGAGTTGGCCTCTTGCTTCGAGCGCTTCATGCACGAAGGACGTCATGTCCCGATGCACGAAGGGTGTGACCCGAGCGCTGCCAATCTCGAGCAGGACGAATGGGCGGAGCACATCCGCGAGGTCACCGAGGTGCCGAGCAGGATAGCTCACCTGGATGTTCCCGGAGCGCCAGCGCTTTGTGTCCGTCGACCGCAGGTCGAGCGTGGCGCTCGTCCCTGGAATCTTGACGAGGGTCGGGAGGGCCTCGAAGTAGGCCTTCCTCTGTCCTGTCACCTTCGTCCCATCCTTGGTCCAACTCGAGACCTCGGGCAGAGAGACAGTTCCGGGCTCGAGCTTGAGGTCCAGGTCCTCGGAGAATCGACGGATGAGGTCGAAGCCCTTGGAGAGCGATGTTCCCCCTTTGAACCAGACCTGGAATCCCGTCGCATGGAGAGCCCACAGCGTGTGGGTGACCCAATAATCCTTCTCGACCAGCGCGACCGAGAGGCCTCGGTCTTTCGCGACGATTCGGAGCAGGTCGTCGAAATCGGAGTCGTCGTGAATGAAGTTCAAACGAAGTCAGCTCGGAGCGCCGTGTTGATCAGGTCTCGCGTCGGTCTTGTTCCGTAGCGCCGGGCCATGGTGCTCAGCAGCTCGCGGTCGAAGTCGCCGCGCGAAAGCGCATGCGTCAGCGCCTCGGCCATCTTCGCACGCGAGGCGCCAGCCTGCTCCGCGTTCTCGAAGAGGTCCACCACGAACCACTCCTTGGGCGCCGGCTGGGGGAAGGCAATGCGCCGCAATTCGAAGCGGCGAAGACCGAACTCGACGCGCCCGGAGCGCTTCGTGTTGTAGACGAGCGGCACCGCGAACACGGCTGTCGCTCCCAGCCCCAGTGCGTTCCAACGCTCGGGACCGGTGAACACGAAGGGGCTGTCCTTGAGGAACGCCCGCATGAGCGCATCGTCGGTAGGTGGCACCACACCGAACTTGCCGCGCTTGGGGACGGCGAACAGACCATGCGCGACCGGGACCAAGACCCCCTTGTCGACCAGCGCCTTCGCATACCTAGGAGGGTTGGAGGTCCAAGGCTCGAAGTCCTGTGTACGGTAGACCCGACCTTCTTCGAGCTGTGGGAGAACCATGGTCGCCATTGTACTTTTTCTCCGGAGAAAAAGTACAAATGGCAGCTCAGGCCCGCAAGGCCTCGTTCTAAGTCACTGGAATCCTTGAAACGGGGTTCCACCGCAGGGTGGAATGGCTGAAGCGGAGGTTCACTCGCCGCCTGCCTGCTCCTCTGCTGGGGTGGGGCAAGTCACGGATCCTCAGCGAGGCCCGAACTTCACGGCACTGGCTTGGACACCGCCGCCCCGCACTTCGCCTCGTAGCGCTGGAGCCGCTCGCGCAAGTCCTTGCGGAACTCGGCCGTGTACGCCTCGTGCAGCATGTCCACGGCGCGGCGCTGGAAGCCGACGGCCTCCGCGCACCGGTCCAGCTGGAAGAACAGCGCGGCCTGGACCGCGAGCCCGAACGGATTGCCCGGGGAGAGCTCCACCGCGCGCTTCGCCGAGGGCAGCCCCTTCTGCGGCTGGAGCGTCATCATGTAGTGCTGGGCGAGGCTCGTGAGCATGCGCACGTCATGCGGCAGCAGCCGCGCGGCCGACTCGCGCGCCTGCTCCAGCGCCTGGGGCTCGTCCTGGTCGCTCAGCATCTCCGCCAACAGGTCCCACCCGCGTCCGTCCTCCGGGTGCGCCTTCACCAGCTCCCGAGCCCGCGCCAGGTGCTCCTGGCGGTTCGAGGACAGCTGCGTGGCGAGCACTGCGGCGCTCACGTTGGTCGGGTCCTCCGTCAGGGCCTGTGCCAGCTCGGCGCCGGCCTTCTCCTTGCGCTGCGCCTGGGTCAGCTCGCCCGGGGCGCGCAGGAACATGAGCCCGCGGTTGGCGTGCACCTCGGCGCTGCCCAGCTCCCGCACCGCCACCTGGGTGGACACCGCCGGCAGCGGCAGCGTGAGGTACGCCGAGCGCCCGCTCATCAGGTACGTGCGCAAGTCACCGCCCAAATCACTCACGCCCTGGAAGGACTGCGCGAAGGCGCGCTGCGGGTCCTCCGCGCGGGCCAGCCGCGTCTGGAACGCGTCGAAGCGCTCCGGGTGCATGTTGATGAGGTAGTGCACCCAGAGCCACGCGGAGGCGTAGTGCTGCTGGCTCTCCGCGTCGCTGAGCAGCTCCTTCTGGTCCCACTCCCACAGCTCGTCGATGCCGAGCCAGCCGTTGCGCGTCACATAGTTGCGGCTGTTCGCGTTCACCCGGCCGAGCACCGCCTCGCCCGTGCTGGGCTTGATGTGCGTGGTCTCCAGGTACTGCGCCAGTCCCTCGGCCAGCCAGCGCGGCTGCCGCAGCAGGACATGCTGGCTCAGGTAGTGCGCCAGCTCATGTGTCTGTAGTTGCAGCTCGGGGCCGTTGTCCAGCAGGTAGCCCTCGCCCGACATGACGAGCAGCGGGCCACGCTCCGTGGTGGACACGAAGCCGACGTAGCGGCCCTGGGTGAACTCCGCCAGCTCACTCGTGTTGCGCAGCAGGATGACGTCGAGCGAGCCCGGGGGATTGAAGTCCGTGCCCCACGCCAGCAGCAGCGCCCGGCGCAGCTTCTCCAACTCGATGGCCGACTTCGCCGCGACCTCCGGCGACAGGTCCGTGTGCATGCGGAAGTGCTCGCTCCTCACCTCCGACCAGGCCCGGCCCCCCTCGCGCGGACACAGCGCCCGCGAGCCCGCGCAGCCCGAGAACACCAGGAGCCCCAGCAATCCCACCCACACCTTTGACATTGGCATGCGGGGCTTCTGGCACATCCTCTCCACGATTCCCACGGACCCCGGGGAGGGTTCATCCCTCTCTCATGATGAGTCCTTGGAGCCCATACAGAGACGTCAGGGGATGGGAGGCTTCGGGCTCAGCGAGGAGGCCGGTTGGCGTTGCACTTGCGCTCGAAGGTGCGCAGCCGCTCTTCCATCGCCTCGCGGAAGTCGGCGGTGGTGGACCCGTCGAGCAGGTCCCGGACCCGGTACTGCAGGCGCTTCGCCTTGGAGCAGCCATCGGAGCGGAAGGACAGGAAGGCCAGGGACGTCAGCGCGGCGGGGCTGCGAGGGTCCAGCTCCAGGGCGCGGCGGGCCGTGGGCAGGCCTTCCTCCAGGTTGCCCGTCTCGTTGTAGCTGTCGGCGACGCGGACGAGGGTGGAGACGTCATCGCGGGCCAGGCTGGTCGCGCGCCGTCGCGCATCCGCCTGCGCGCCCGGCTCGAGGGACGGGTCCAGCAGCTCCGCCAGCAGCATCCAGGCGCGCGCATCGTCGGGATGGTCCCGCACCAACGCATGGGCTCGCTGGAGATGCTCTGGAGTGTCCTCCGACAAGCGCGCGGCGAGCGTCGCCGCGTCGACATGGGTCGGCGCTTCGCCCAGGGCCCGCTGGACCTCTGCGAGCGCCTCCGCCCGCGCGTCCTTCCCTGGCGCATGCATCAGGACCCGCGCGCGCAGGACGTGGACATCGGCGGAGCCGAGTGCGCGCACGGTGACCTCCTCCGGGATGGCGGGGAGCGGTGACGCGCGAGGGACATACCGCTCGCGAGAGGCGTGCCGGCGCACACCGCTCCGCAGCGCGTCCAGGTCTCCGAAGGTCGTCTCCCACGTGGCGCGTGAGTCCTCGCCCTGGGCCAGCAACGCGAGCCACTTGCCGAAGCGCGCCGGCTGCTCCTGCGCGAGGAAGTGCACCCAGAGCCACGCGGAGGCATCGCGCCACTGCTGCTCCTCGGGGCTCGGCTTCAGCACATGCTCCTGTTCCCAGAGCGCGTCGATGTCGAGCCACCCCTTCTCGCGGACCCGCTCCAGGCTGGACGCATCCTCCCGCCCCAGCACGGCCTCGCGGGTGCCGTGCTCGACGCGCACGGTCTCCAGGGAGCGGGCGAGCCCCTCCGCGAGCCACCGGGGGCGGCTCTGCAACACGCGACGGCTCAGCTCGTAGCCCAGCGCGCGGGCCCGCGTCCTTGCTCCTCGCTCCGAGTCCTCCTGGGTGATGACGAGCAGCGCCCCTTCGGCGGACCTCGCGGAGAAGCCACCGGAAGTCCCAGGGACGAGCGACTCCAGCTCGGCGGCGTCGCGCAGGAGCACGACGTCCATCGCGCCGGGGATGTCCTCGTCCCCGCCCCACAGCCGCGACACGGCGCCGCGGAGCGTCTCCAGCTCGAGCGCGGCTCGCGTGGCCTCCTGGGGCTCCACGTTCGTCAGGACGCGGAAGTGTCGGCTGCGGACCTCGGTCCAGACCGCGTCATCCTCGCGAGGAGACGGCGCGCGCGTGCTCGCGCAGCCCGACACCATCGCCAGCATCCACCCCACCCAGAGAACCCGGAATGCCATCCCGGATTCTTGTCACGGCCGCGAGGTGGGACGCGAATCATTCCTTCGCGGGGCCACCCAGGATGCGCGGCGCGGCGGCGCGGTGGAAGCCCTCGTAGGGCTTGGAGGCGCTGGTCTCCTCCAGCGGAAAAATCTTGGTGTTGCAGGACGCGCCACCGTCAATCTTGATGACCTCGCCGGTGATGAACGCGGCCACGTCCGACAGCAGGAACACAATCGCGCCGCTCACCTCGGCCTCGGTGGCGAGCCGGTGCAGGGGCACCTCCTGCTTGAGCATGGGGATGAGCGCCTTGACGCCCTCGTCCTGGTAGCTGTCCATGCCGCTGGAGGCCACCCACCCGGGCGCCACCGCGTTGACGCGCACCCCGGCGAAGGCCCACTCCACCGCCGCCGTCTGCGTCAGGTTGAGCATGCCCATGCGCGCCGCGCCCGAGTGCCCCATGCCCGGCATGCCGCCCCACGCATCCGCGAGCATGTTGACGATGGAGCCTCCCGTCTGGCTCATCGACTGGTTGAACACCTCGCGCGCCACCAGGAAGCCTCCCGTGAGGTTGGTGGCCACCACCGCCTCGAAGCCCTTCTTCGAGATGGCCGACAGCGGCGAGGGGAACTGCCCGCCCGCGTTGTTCACCAGCCCGTGGATGCGCCCGCGCGCCGCGACGATGCGCGCCACCGCGGCCTTCACGCCCTCCTCGTCGCGGATGTCCACCGTCTCCAGCGAGCACTCGCCGCCGTCCTCGCGGAGCTCCGCCGCCACCTTCTCCAGCTTGTCCGGCTTGCGGCCCACCAGGATGACGTGCGCGCCGAGCGCCGCCAGCTCGTGCGCGGTACAGCGGCCGATGCCGCTGCCGCCTCCGGTGACGATGATGTTCTGTCCCTTGAACAACCCCGGCGCGAATACGGAGCGGTAGCCCATGTGCTCTCCCGATGTGGCCCCGCCCGAGTGTCGTCGGGGCGTGTTGTCGCGAACGTCGCGGCCCGTCAGTCCTCCGCCTTGCGCCCGGACCGGGGACGCAGCGCGTCCTCCAGCGTGAGCGCCCAGCGGTGGAGAATCTTCTTTCGCCGCGCGCTGTCGTCGCGCAGCAGGTTCGCCAGCCCCAGGCCGCGCACCAGGTCCAGCGTCGCCTGCACCAGCTCGCGCACGCCCGGCTCGCGCTCGTCCACGCCGAGCAGCGACACCGTCAGCCGGTGCACCTCCCGCCCCACCTTCGTCTCCACCGGCACCAGCTGCGAGCGCAGCTCCTCGTCCGTGCTCGCCGCCACCCACAGCTGCACGGCCGCGACGAACAGCGGGTGCGTGTAGAAGCCCGCCAGCATGTGGAGGATGCTCTCCGTGCGCCGCTGGTCCGCTGGCAGCCGGGCCGCCCGCCGACCGAGCTCCTCCATCTGCTGATGGCCCACGTACTCGACCGCGGCCGCCACCAAATCACCGCGCGTGGGGAAGTGGTGCTGACAGGCGCCGCGGGACACGCCGGCCCGCTCGGCGATGACCGTCATCGTCGCGCCCGCCCACCCCAGCTCCGACAGGGCGCTGATGGCCGCCTCCATCAGTCGCTGCCGGGTGACGCGGCTGCGCTCCTGCTCCTGTCGTCCTGTCGCGGCCGGTGCCTCGCTCACGAGGTCAGCTTGGAAGCCGCCCTGGAAAAAAGCAAGCGCGCTTGCTTTTTTAGGCATGGCCTCCCACACTGCTCCGCATTCAGGCAGGACGTGGAGAGCGCATGAGCGAGTCCCCCCTCCGTATCGGCAACGCGTCGGGTTTCTACGGTGACCGGTTCTCGGCCGTCCGGGAGATGCTCGAGGGCGGCCAGTTGGACGTCCTCACGGGCGACTACCTGGCGGAGCTGACGATGTTGATTCTCGGTCGGGACCGGATGAAGGACCCGGCCACCGGCTACGCCAAGACCTTCCTGCGGCAGATGGAGCAGTGTCTGGGATTGGCGCTGGAGAAGAAGGTGCGCATCGTCGCCAACGCGGGGGGCCTGAATCCGGCCGGGCTCGCCGAGGCGCTGCGAGCGCTCAATGACAAGCTGGGACTCAAGGCCCGCATCGCGCACGTGGAGGGGGATGACCTCTCCGGCAGCGCGGACGCGCTGGGCCTGGGCTCGCCCATCACCGCGAACGCGTACCTGGGCGGCTGGGGCATCGCCGAGTGCCTGCGCGTGGGCGCGGACATCGTCGTCACCGGCCGCGTGACGGACGCGTCCCTGGTGGTGGGGCCGGCGGCCGCGCACTTCGGCTGGAAGAAGGATGACTGGGACAAGCTCGCGGGCGCGATGGTCGCGGGCCACGTGCTGGAGTGCGGCACGCAGGCCACGGGCGGCAACTACTCCTTCTTCAAGGAGATCGACGTGCGCCGTCCGGGCTTCCCGCTGGCGGAGGTGTCCGCGGATGGCTCGTCCGTCATCTCCAAGCACGCGGGCACGGGCGGCGCGGTGACGGTGGACACGGTGCTCGCGCAGCTGCTCTATGAAGTCACGGGTGCGCGCTACGCGGGGCCGGACGCCACGGCCCGCTTCGACTCGATTGCCCTGACGGCGGACGGCAAGGACCGGGTGCGCATCAGCGGCGTGCGCGGCGAGCCGCCTCCGCCCACGGTGAAGGTGTGCCTCAACCACCTGGGGGGCTACAAGAACGAGGCGACGTTCGTCCTCGTGGGCCTGGACATCGAGGACAAGGCGCGGCTCATCCGCGAGCAGATGGAGGCGGCGCTCACGCGCAAGCCGAGCGAGGCGCACTGGACGCTGGTGCGCACGGACCGCGAGGACGCGGCCACGGAGGAGCAGGCCGCCGCGTTCCTGCGCGTGGTGGTGAAGGACCAGGACCCGAGACTGGTGGGCCGAGCGTTCAGCGGCGCCGCGGTGGAGCTGGCGCTGGGCACCTACCCGGGCTTCACCATGACGGCGCCGCCCTCGGATGGCGCGCCGTATGGTGTCTACACGCCGGCCTATGTCGACGCGAGCAAGGTGGAGCACGTGGCGGTGCTGCCCGACGGCACGCGCACCGCCATCACGCCGCCCGCGCAATCTCAGGCGCTGGCGCCGGTGGAGCCGCTCCCGTTGACGGAGCCGCTGTCCTCGGGGCCCACGCGCCGGGTGCCGCTGGGTCGGCTGGTGGCGACTCGCAGCGGTGACAAGGGCGGCATGGCGAACATCGGCGTGTGGGCGCGCTCGGATGAGGCGTGGCGCTGGCTGTCGCGCTTCCTCACGGCGGAGAAGCTGAAGGAGCTGCTCCCGGAGGCCGCGGCCTTCCCGGTGGAGCGGCACGTGTTCCCGAAGCTGCGCGGGTTGAACTTCGTGGTCGATGGAATCCTGGGCGAGGGCGTGTCGTCGTCGACGCGCTTCGACCCGCAGGGCAAGGCGCTGGGCGAGTGGCTGCGCTCGCGTCACGTGGACATTCCCGAGTCGCTGCTGCGCGAAGGAGAGGGGTGAGGCCGATGCCGAGAATCACTTCCAAGGTCAACCCGGGCTCGGAGACGTTCCAGGCGCAGCGCGCGGACATGCTCGCGAGGCTGGGCGAGCTGCGCGGCGTCGAGGCCAAGGTGCGCGCCACCGAGGAGAAGGCGCGCGAGAAGTTCCACAAGCGCGGCCAGCTGCTGCCCCGAGAGCGGCTGATGATGCTGCTGGACCGGGGCTCGCCGTTCCTGGAGCTGTCCACGCTGTGTGGCTACGGCTACCACGACGACAGTGACGGCTCGCTGGCGGGCGGCAACAGCATCGCGGGCATCGGCTACGTGTCCGGGGTGCGGTGCTTCGTCTTCGTGAACAACTCCGCCATCAAGGGCGGCACCGCGTCGCCGTGGGGTGTGCAGAAGGCGCTGCGCGGGCAGGCCATCGCGCTGCAGAACAAGCTGCCCATGGTGTCGCTGGTGGAGAGCGGCGGCGCGAATCTGATGTACCAGCAGGAGATCTTCATCCCGGGCGGAGAGACCTTCTACAACCAGGCGCGGATGTCCGCGGCGGGCATCCCGCAGGTCACCGTGGTCCACGGCTCCAGCACGGCGGGCGGCGCGTACCTGCCGGGCCTGTCCGACTACGTGGTGATGGTGAAGAAGAAGGCGAAGGTGTTCCTCGCGGGCCCGCCCTTGCTCAAGGCGGCCACGGGCGAGGTGGCCACGGACGAGGACCTGGGCGGCGCGGAGATGCACGCCACCGTCGCGGGCACCGCGGACTACCTGGCCGAGGACGACGCCGACGCCATCCGCATGGCGCGCGAAATCGTGTCCAAGCTCGGCTGGAACGAGCGGCTGGCGGCCCAGTCGAAGGCGCCCTACGCGGAGCCGCTGTACTCGCCGGACGAGCTGGCCGGCGCGATTCCGGCGGACTACCGCAAGCCGTATGACTGCCGCGAAATCATCGCGCGCATCGTGGACGGCTCGGAGTTCACGGGCTTCAAGGACGCGTACGACGCGCACACCGTCTGCGGCTGGGCGAGCCTGTTCGGCGGGCCCATCGGCATCATCGGCAACAACGGGCCCATCAGCCCGAAGGGCGCGACGAAGGCGGCGCAGTTCATCCAGCTGTGCTGCCAGTCGAACACGCCCATCGTGTACCTGCAGAACACCACGGGGTACCTGGTGGGGACGCAGCCGGAGCAGGGCGGCATCGTCAAGCACGGCTCGAAGATGATTCAGGCGGTGGCGAACGCCACGGTGCCGCAGGTGACGCTGCTGGTGGGCGGCTCGTTCGGCGCGGGCAACTATGGCATGTGCGGACGTCCGTTCCATCCGCGCTTCATCTTCGCGTGGCCCAACGCGCGCACGGCGGTGATGGGCGGCGAGCAGGCGGCGAAGGTGATGTCCATCGTCTTCGGAGAGAAGCTGGCGCGCGAGGGCCAGGTGGTGGACGAGGAGGCCATCCGCGCCTTCACGCAGCCCATCGTCGATCAGTTCGACAAGGAGTCGCATCCCTTCAACGCCTCGGCGCGGCTGTTCGACGACGGCATCATCGACCCGCGCGACACGCGGCGGGTGCTCGGGTTCGTGCTGTCCATCTGCCGTGAGGCGGAGGCGCGGCAGGTGAACCCCAACAGCTTCGGCGTCGCACGCCTGTGAGAGGAGCGGACGGGATGGAGCGTTTCAACAAGGTCCTCATCGCGAACCGGGGTGAAATCGCGGTGCGGGTGATTCGCACCTGCAAGCGGCTCGGCTTCCGGACGGTGGCGGTGTTCTCGGAGGCGGACCGGGGCGCGCCGCACGTGCTCGCCGCGGACGAGGCGGTGCCCATCGGCCCGTCGCCCGCGAAGGAGTCGTACCTGGTCATCGAGAAGCTCATCGGCGCGGCGAAGGCGTCGGGGGCACAGGCCATCCACCCGGGCTACGGCTTCCTCTCCGAGAACGCGGCCTTCGCGCGCGCGTGCAAGGACGCGGGGCTGGTGTTCATCGGCCCGGACGCGGAGGCCATCACGCTGATGGGCAACAAGCGTCAGGCCAAGCTGAGGATGATTGCGGCGGGCGTGCCGTGCATCCCGGGTTACGAGGCCTCGGACGCGGACGACGAGGCACTGGCGAAGGAGGGCGAGCGCATCGGCTTCCCGCTGATGGTGAAGGCGGCCGCGGGCGGCGGTGGTCGCGGCATGCGACTGGTGCACGAGGCGTCGCAGCTGAAGGCCGCGCTGAAGGGCGCCCGCTCCGAGGCGGCGAACGCGTTCGGCAGCGGTGAGCTCATCCTGGAGCGCGCGGTCATCAACGCGAGGCACGTGGAGATTCAAGTCTTCGCGGACGAGCACGGCAACGCGGTGCACCTGGGCGAGCGCGACTGCTCGGTGCAGCGGCGTCACCAGAAGGTCGTCGAGGAGAGCCCGTCACCCGCGGTGCACCCGCTGCTGCGCGAGAAGATGGGGCAGGTGGCCGTGACGGCGGCCAGGGCGATTGCCTACAAGGGCGCGGGCACCATCGAGTTCCTGCTGGCGCCGAACGGCGAGTTCTACTTCATGGAGATGAACACGCGTCTCCAGGTGGAGCACCCCGTCACCGAGCAGATTACCGGGCTGGATTTGGTGGAGTGGCAGCTGCGGGTCGCCTCCGGTGAGAAGCTGCCGCGCGCGCAGGAGGACATCACCTGGACGGGCCACGCCATCGAGGTGCGGCTGTGCGCCGAGGACCCGGCGAACCAGTACGCGCCGCAGGCGGGGAGGCTGCTCACGTGGCGGCTGCCTTCTCGTGAAGGCGTGCGCATCGACCACGGCGTGCGCGAGGGGCAGGACATCCCGCCCTTCTACGACTCCATGCAGGCGAAGGTGATTGCGTACGGCGCGGACCGAGAGATGGCGCGGCGGCGGCTCGTGGAGGCGCTGCACGAACTCACCGTGTTCGGTGTCACGACGAACAAGGACCTGCTGCTGCATGTGCTGGAGGATGGCGCGTTCCGCTCGGGGGCATACGATACGGGCTTCATCGGCAAGCACGCGGACGGCGCGACGCTGGAGCGGCTGTACCGCACGAGCACTCGCGAGCGGGCGCTGGCGGCGGTGGCGCTGTTCCATGACGAGGCGCTGCGGCTCTCCAGGACGAGCGGAGTGGATGCCTCGCTGGTGAACTGGAACACGGCGTATTCGCACGCGGTGACGATGACGCTCGAGGACCGGAGCGGCGAGGCGAAGGTCTCCGTGCGCCCGTTGACGTCGGAGCAGTACGAGGTCGTCACGGGCGAGGAGAAGCTGGAGGTCTCCGTGCTGGGCCTCGCGGAGGGCGTATTCGACTACGCCGTCGCGGGGGCTCGGGGGCGAGGGCGGTATCTGCGCGCTGGGGACTCGCTGTGGCTGGACCTGGGCTCGGGGGCGCGGTGCCTCGCGGACGTGACGTTCCGTCCGCCGAAGTCGGCGGAGGGCGCGGGGACGGGACGGCTGCTCGCGCCGATGGACGGCCGCATCCTGCGCGTGGAGACGAAGCCCGGGGCCACGGTGAAGCCGGGGGACGTGCTCGTCGTCCTGGAGGCGATGAAGATGGAGTTCCAGCTCGTCGCGGACATCCCGGGCACGGTCGAGGCGGTGAACGCCTCGGTGGGTGGTCAGGTGAGCGCCAAGGCGTTGTTGGTGGTGCTGACCCCGGAGGCGAAGCCGAAGGAAGCGTGAGGTCGCGAGCAGCGGAGGCTCGCTCGTGCCTCTGTGTCTGGCGCCCTCGGTGGTCAGCACGCACAGCGCGTCGAACGAATGGGTGATACGAGGTGCGATTCAGGAGGAAGTGATTCTGTGCGCGCGCCGCCGTGCCAGCACCATGGCGGTGGCCAGCGCGCACAGCGTCAGGGCGCCCACCCACAGTCCTGGCACCAGTCCGGGCGTCCGATAGCGCATCACCACGAGGTGTTCCCCCGCGGGCACCTCCACCGCGCGCACCGCGACATTGGCAGGAAGGATGGGCACGGACGCGCCGTCGAGGGTCGCGGACCAGCCGGGCTGGAGGGCGTCGTTGACCACCAGCACCGCGGGAGCGGCGGCCTCCACCTTCACCTCGAGATGCTCCGGTGTCACCCGGTTCACGGTGACATGGCCCGTTCCCGAGCCCTCCGCCACGGGCAGCGGCTCCGCGCACTCGATGACCGCCACCTCGCGACGGGGCAGCTCGGGCGCGCTCATGCGCAGCAGCGCTTCCTCGACCGAAGGAACGCACTCCGGTCGAGCCAGATGGATGCGCGGCGGCGCGTCCGGGTGGGTCAGCAACGTCAGCCCGAAGAGCGGGTCCTCCGCCGCAACCTGCGCGCGCGGCGGCAGTCCGCCCGACAACTCCTCGGTGCGCGCCAGCGAGAACGGCGTGGACAGACGAGGAGCGAGCACTCCGAACCAGCGCTCCAGATCTCCCTTGAGCTTGCGTACGCGGAGGCTCTCTCCGGGCAGGTAGCCCCCCGCGCTCTCGATGCCCCAGAACACCGGGGTGTCCGGCGCGAGCGCCGCCGTCTGCGCCAGGCTCAGCCGGTCCTTGTAGTCGTAGCCCTGGAGCCGTGGAGCACCATAGGACTTCACTCGCGTCATCACCCGCACGGGTTCCCCCGGGGGGACGGAGGCAAGGACCTGCTGGGCGAAGGGAGGCGGCGTCTCCAGGATTTCCGCGGGTGACACCTGATAGAGCGGTCCGTTCTCCAGGAAGAGCGCCACGCCCTGCACCACGACAAGTCCCGCGGCGAGGCGCGGGCGCCACGCCACCAGGGCGCACAAGAGCGCCAGCACCGCCGCTGTCGATGCCATCCGAACCACGTTGTGGGACAGGCCTTCCAGGGCGGGAGCGGGAATGTCCGGCCAGTGCGGCAGCACCCAGCCGTGTGTCCAGAGTCCGCCGAGCGACTCTCCCAACGCGATGGCGCCGCAGACGGCCGCCACCGAGCCCCCCGCGATGATGACCGCGCGCGCGTTGCCTCCCGGAGACAGGCACTGTCGCCAGCCCCACCCCGCGGCCACCGCGAGGCCCAGCACGAGAAAGGGGCCCAGCTTCTCCGGGTAGCGGAAGGGCCGCCACAAAGGCAGCACCTGATACACCCAGCCATAGACGGGCAGCGCCTGCCCCAGCGCGAGCAGCAATAGCAGCACCCACGCCGCCACCAGCACCCACGAGCGTCCCCGCCGCCACGAGCTCCCCACACCCGCCAGCGCCAGGACGAAGGCAGGCGTGCCGACGTAGAGCGAGTCCACCCACGCCCGCGTGAAGCCCCCGACGTAGACGAGCTTGCGCACCACGGCTTCCGGGATGCCGCGCATGCCCTGCGCGTCGGTGAGGAAGGGCCCGACCCACAGCTCCGCGAGGCGCAGTGGGTGCAACGAGAAGCGTTGTGCCTCCACCACGGAGCGGGCGCCAGGCTCGCCGCTCGACACCAGCCCCGCTGCGGGAAGCAACTGCGGCGCCGCCAGCAGTCCTCCCGTGACCACCAGCAGCAGACACGCTCCCACGCGTCGCGGCCACGTCTCCGAGGCGCGCAAGGGCTCCACGCACGCGAGCAGCACGCCCAGCGCCTGCACCACGGCGAACGCCTGTGCGTCTCCGGCAAACGCGACCAGGGCGAGCAGCAGACCGCCCGTCGCGAGCCGCCCCGGAGTCTGCTCTCGAATGAATCGCAGCACCCCCCACAGGGCCACGGGCAAGGCCGTGGCGGACAGGAGGTAGGTCGGATTGTTGGTGATGCAGACCAGGTATCCGCTGAAGGTGAACGTCAGCGCGCCGAACAAGGCCCCGGCCCGGGAAACGCGCAGCTCGCGCAGGAGCGCTGTCGTCCCGAGGAATGCGAGCGTGAAGCTCAGCATCATCGTGACCTTCACCGCGGTGCCAAGCGGCAGCAGCAGGTGGAGGAGCGTGGTGGGGTGGAAGGCGCCCGAGATGAAGATGGCGGTGAACGACTGGCCGAAGCCGTCGAAGGGGAACCAGTCCGGGAACTGTCCCTGGGATACGCGCGAGGCCCAGTAAGCGCGTATCGGATAGAAGACCCGCAGCGTGTCGCCTGCGAGGAAGACATCGCGCGAGAAGGTTGCCCGGAAGAAGAAGACCCCGGGCAGCGCGAGCGCCAGCACTCCGAGCAGCCAACCCCAAGCGCGGCGGTCATCGTCCGCCCGGTGGGGCGTTTCCATCGAGGCTCCCGAGAGGAGGTTTCTGTGTCGCCATCGTCCGCTGTTCCCGTCTCGACGCCAAGCGCCCTCTGCGCGCCGCGCCTCCGGGGGGGAGCTGGGAATGCGTCTCAGCGATTTCTCCCCGGGAGCAGTATCAGCAGTCCGGTGACACAGAGCGCGGCGCCCGCGGCGCAGACGCCCGTCCAGCCGGCGTGGGTCCACGCGGTGGTGCCGAGCCAGGAGCCGGCCGCGCCGCCGGCGAAGTAGGTCACCATGTAGAGCGTGTTGAGGCGGCTGCGAGCCTCGGGGCGCAGGGCGTAGACGCGGGTCTGGTTGGAGATGTGGTTGCCCTGGGCGCCCAGGTCGAGCAGCACCACGCCCAGGGCGATGCCCCACAGCCAGCGCCCCAGGGGCCACATCACGACGAAGGACAGCAGCAGCACGCCGATGGCGAACATGTTGATGCGCCGGCCTCCGTGCGAGTCCGCGTAGCGACCGACGACGGGGGCGATGAGCGCGCCCACCACGCCGACGACGCCGAAGAGTCCGGCGACCTGGGGGCCGTAGTGCTCGGGGAGGCTCTCCAGATACAGGGCGAGCGTGGACCAGAAGACGCTGAAGGCGCCGAAGGTGAGGGCGCCGAGCACCGCGTGGATGCGCAGCACGGGCTCGGTGCGCGCCAGGTGCACGAGCGAGCGCATCAGCTCCGGGTACGGCATGGCGGCCACGGGCGGCTGCGAGGGCAGGGTGAAGCGCAGCACGACGGCGAGCAGGAGCATGAAGCCCGCGGCGAGCCAGAACATGGCGCGCCAGCCCAGGTGGGTGCCCACGAAGCCAGCGGCGGTGCGGGACAGGAGGATGCCGATGAGCAGGCCGCTCATCACGGTGCCCACCACGCGGCCGCGCTGCGCCGCGGGGGCGAGGTGCGCGGCGAAGGGGACGAGGAGCTGGGGGACGACGGTGGTGGCGCCCACGAGGAAGCTGGCGATGACGAGCCAGGGCAGGGTGGGAGCGAGCGCGGCGCCGACGAGGGCCAGGCTCACGAGCGCGGACATGGTGACGATGACGCGTCGGCGCTCCAGGCTGTCGCCGAGCGGGACGATGAGCAGCATGCCCGCCGCGTAGCCCACCTGGGTGAGCGTGGGCACCAGGCCGAGCATCCCGCCCGAGGCCCCGAGGTCCCGGCCGATGTCTCCGAGCAGGGGCTGGTTGTAATAGAGGTTGGCGGCGGTCGCGCCGGAGGCGGCGGCCATGAGCCACACGAGTCCGGGGCTGAGCGTGGCGTGCGGCGATTCGGAAGGTGCTGACGTGGACATGGCGGACGCGGCGCACTCTCCACCCGGGGGCAGGTCGGGTCCAGCGCCGTCATGCTCGCTTGCTCTGGAGGTGCCACACACGGTCCGAGTGCGGGCCGGTATAGGCTCCGAGCATGGCTGGAGTCCCCTCGTCCGGAAGTCTGCCTGTCATCGAGATGTCCCCGCTGTTCGACGCGTCCCGCTCCGAGGCTCGGCGGCAGGTGGCGCGAGACATCGAGCAGGCGTGTCGTGACACGGGCTTCTTCTACGTCTCGGGGCACGGTGTGCCCGACGTGCTCCTCGCGCGCATGGAGGAGCTGAGTCACCGCTTCTTCGCGCTGCCGCGTGAGGCGAAGGAGGCGATGGACATGTCGCGGGGTGGCGCCGCGTGGCGAGGGTGGTTTCCGTTGGGTGGAGAGCTCACGTCGGGCAAGCCTGACCGCAAGGAGGGGCTCTACCTGGGCACGGAGCTGGGGCCCGAGCATCCGCGCGTGAAGGCGGGCTGGCCGTTGCACGGCGCGAACCTGTGGCCCGTGGATTTGCCGGAGCTGCGCGGCGTGGTGCTCGAGTACATGGACCGCGTCACGCGCGCGGCGCATGCGCTGATGGAGGGTGTGGCGGAGAGCCTGGGGTTGGAGCGGGACTACTTCCACCGTGCGTACACGGCGGACCCGACGGTGCTGTTCCGCATCTTCCACTATCCGGCGGAGCCGGAGCCCGTGGACGGTGAGGAGCGCTGGGGCGTGGGTGAGCACACGGACTATGGGTTGCTGACGCTGCTCGCGCAGGACGCGAACGGTGGGCTGCAGGTGAAGTCGCGACGGGGTTGGGTCGAGGCTCCGCCGATTCCCGGGACGTTGGTGTGCAACATCGGGGACATGCTCGATCGGCTCACGGGAGGTTGGTATCGCTCCACGCCGCACAGGGTGAAGAACGTGAGCGGGCGGGACCGGCTCTCGTTCCCGTTGTTCTTCGACCCGGACTTCGCCGCGGAGGTGCCACCGCTTCCGAACGTGGCCGTGGATGAGGACCGTGCGCAGCGATGGGATGGTGCGAGCGTCCATGCGTTCAGCGGGACGTATGGAGACTATCTGCTGGGGAAGGTGTCGAAGGTGTTTCCCCAGCTCGTGCGGCGGGTGCTGTAGCTTGGGTTTCGCATGTCTCCCAAGCCCCAGCCCTACACGACGCTCCCCGGTGCGCGGTTCGAATCCCTGGCCGCGGATGAGGGCCTCGCGCGCTACGACCTGCTCGGGGTCAGCGATGATTCGGTGAACTACGAGGACCTCTTCGGCGGAGGTGACGTCAACTTCGTGGTGCACGAGGGCACGCTCTCGCTGAGGGGGCCGACGTACGTGGGCAATGAGGACCCCCTGGTGTGTGTCGTCGAAGGCGATGTCATCGTCGACGGTCCGCTGGTGATTCGGGACGTGGGCGTCTACGTGCCGCTGTGGATCAAGGGCTCGCTGATTGCGCGAGACCTGTTGCTGAGCGACGAGTCCCAGGTGTTCATCGAGGGGGATGCGCTCAAGGAGAAGCGGGTTCCCACACTGAGCTCGTCACAGTCCTGGGTCGAGCACGTGCTGGCGGGACAGCGGCTGTTGCGCGACTGAGGATGCTCAGGCTTCTTCGTCGGGCAGGAGCGTACGGAGAAGCTCGTCGTCGGGACCGAGTGGGCGCCATCCCGTGGGGGGTGGGTTGGCGAAGAGAGCGTCGCTCACCTGGTCAACCCGCGCCTTGTGGCTCTCTGGCGTGAAGGAGTACCAGCCGGCCAGCACGCGCGCTGCCTTGAAGCGGTTTTCGTTCTCGAGCGGGAACGGCCAACCGCTTGGAAGATGCGTGTGCAATTCGCGCACGAACTGTCCACGAACCAAGCGGGTGACCTGATGGCTTCGCTCCGCTTCTTCTACGAGGCCGCTGAACACCTGCACTCCGGCGATGTCGTCCGGGCCCAGTTCCTCGGCCAACGCCACAAGCGAAGCAGTAGGGCGAGCTTCTGCAAATGCGGTGAGAGACTCATGACCGCGTTCACGAACACGCTCATACAGGCGGACCTTCCAGTTCCCCTGCCAGGAACGTCCATCGGTCATCGGCCGCGCCCCGAAACGACTTTGCGCGGGATGTCGTAGCTCTTCATTTGATCGGCGACGATGTCGAGGATCTCGTTTCGCGTCAACGTTCGGCCATATCTGGCCTCGGTTCGCAGAAGTTCATCCATGATCATCCGGTTCCACTCTCTTGGCCACGTGCGCCCCAGCTTCCAGTTGCCACCACCGTGAATCGCTTCATGCTGGGACTGCTCCAACCGGACGCAGAACTGGTCGATGTCCATGTCACCCTTGAAGCCGCGCTGCTCGAACCACGTGCGGTGCTCTCTCGGTAGGACATGGTGCTTCGGCGGCTCGGCCATGCCCGCGCCCGCTCTGTCCGTCACCCGCATGCCGCGCACCTCGGGGCTGTCTCCCAGTGCCTCTCGCACGCCCTCGGGCAGTTCCTCGTTCGCCTGGGCCATCAGCACCTGGCCCCCGTGGATGCGGACCGCCGCGCTCACCGCCGGCGCGGAGATGACGCCCGCCTGCACCAGCCGCCGCCCCGCCATCCGGAGCAGCGCCAGCTCCATGTCCGAGTCCTCTACCTCCGAGGCCTCGCCCATCCAGACCATCGCGCTCCCCAGCTCGCCACGCGCCCACGTCAGCTGCCGCGTCCCCTGCTCGAGATACCTCCCGAACACCCCATCGAACCCCCGGCCCCCGAAGTCCGACGGCCGCTCCTCGAGCACGGCAAGCGCCGCCCTGCTCTCACCCAGGGACCCCTTCACCTCATCGACGGAGTGCAGGGCCGCGCCATGCACCGACGCCACGTCCTCGCGCCCACCCCGTGTCGAGCCCTCACTGAACCGCTGGTACCGCAGCAGCCCGTGGTCCTCGGAGGCACAGCCCATCACGAGCCACAACACCACCACCATCCATCGCGCCATACCCATCCCAAAGCAAAGGGCCCGTCACCCACCCGGATGACGAGCCCGCTCCAACCCAGACGAACAGCCGCTTCAGCGCGACGTCGGCGCCTCACCTCGGGGAATCATCCGTCCCCCGAGCATCGTGATTCGCTTCGCCGCCAGTCGCTCCCGGGCGTCCGGGTGGATGTCCTGCGGCGTCCACGTCAGGTCGTGGTCGAACTCCACGTGCACGGACTCGACACCCTCCTGGCCCGTGAGCCGCTGCTCGATCTCCCGCATGAAGTACGCGGCCATCATGCACATGGGCGAGGTGATGTGCAGACGCACCGTCACCTTCCCTTCCTGATGAACCACGCTCTCGATGAGCCCCATCTCCCCGATGCCCAGCGGCACGCCCGTGGCCAGGCTGCACGGGTCCGGAATCCCCTGGATGCGCTCGCGCAGCGCGCTCTCCACGGGCGTCACGGCCGCCCTCCCTGGTAGCTGTACGGCTGGATGTTCCCCTTCGCCTTCTTGCGCGCGAACTCGTCGTTCGCGATGCGCTTCTTCACCGCCTCCACGTCCACGCCCGCGTAGCGCGCGTAGTTGTCGCAGAGAATCATCCGCTTCACCTCGGGCGTCACCTGCATGCCGCACACCTGGGTGAGCTCCTCGGGCAGCTGGAAGTCGTTCCAGAACTTCTCCAGCGCCGGCTGCGGGTGGCTGAACACCGTGCCGGAGCCCCACATGATTTTCGCGGGGCCCGCCCACTTGAGCAGCTGCGCCAGCGACTCGGCGAACCAGCGCTCGCGCTTCACCAAGAGCGCCCCCGTGACCTCCAGGTTCACGTACACGTTGGGGAACAGCGACAGTTGCATGCCCGTCTCGTCCAGGAACGCCATGCCGCCGTGGACGATTTCGAAGTTCAGGTCCGGGAACGCATCCGCCGCGCCGCCGATGTCGTCGACCTTGTACGCCTCGATGGGCACCGCCCCCATCGGCAGGCCCTTGTGCACCGCGATGTTCTTGATGCCCAGCTTCTGCGCCCGCTCGAACAGCGGGAACGCGATGCGCGGGTCATCCATCCGCCAGCCCGTGTGCTTGAACGAGTCCCCCAGCCACGCCGCCGGATAGAGCTTCAGGCCCGTGGGCTTGAGCTCCTCCACCTGCTTCTCCAGGTCCTCCAGCGCCGCCGTGCCCCGCAGCGGGTCCACGCCCGCGTACACCAGGAAGCGGTCCGGGAAGCGCCGCTTGATGTCGAGCGTCTTCTCGTACGAGCACAGCCCGTCCGTGTAGAGCGTCTGCAGCGGCAGCACGTGGTGCACCGCGAGGTCGACGTCGCTCTCCACGAAGAGGATGTGGGCCAGCTCGTCCACGGACCAGTCCTTCATGAACTGCTCCGGCTTCACGACACGGTGCGTGTCGCCGGACAGCCCCGAGTGCAGGCCGAAGATGAGCTGGGCCAGGGATTCGGCGTACTTCCCGGCACGCCAGTTGGACGGGTGCAGGTTGTACGCGTGCGTAACCGCATCGATGACGAATCCGCCGCCAATCACCAGGGAACTCCCTTCAGGGGCGCGCCGGGACATCCGGCGCGGTGGTTTCACTCCAGGCCGGAGACATCACCGTCAACCCCGACGGCCAATACCTCTCCGACCAGCTGCTGAATCATCTGCGCGTCGAACGGCTTCTCGATGCGCGGGTTGGGGATGCGCTCCAGGAACTGCCGCGCCCGGGCCGTGTACGAGCCGCCGGTGATGAAAATGAAGCGCAGGCTCAACCCCGGCTCCCGCTCGCGCACCCGCTCGTAGACGTCCATGCCGGTGATGCCCGGCATCATCAGGTCACAGAAGATGGCGTCGAAGGGAGCGCCCGAGTCCAGCTTCGCCAACGCCTCCTCGCCGCTGCTCACCACCGTCACCTGGTGGCGCTTGCCGATGATGCGCGCCAGCGAGCGACCCACCGCGGGCTCGTCGTCGATGACCAGCATCCGGCCGGCGCGCTCGGACGAGGGCGGCAGCAGCACGGGCACCTCGCGAGGCGCCGCGTCCGCGGGCGCGGGGGGCAGCAGCACCGTGAAGGTCGTCCCGTGGCCCGGCTCGCTGCGCACCGTGATGTCGCCGCCCAGGCCGCGCATGATGCCGTGGCAGATGGACAACCCCAGGCCCGTGCCCGAGCCCACCGCCTTGGTCGTGAAGAACGGGTCGAAGATGCGCGCGAGCACGCTGGGCGGCATGCCGCTGCCCGAGTCGCTCACGTCCACCGCGACGCCGCCATGCGGCCCCGGGCGCACCCAGAGCGTCACGTGCTGGTTCGTCGGGTCCCCCTCGGGGATGGCCTGCGCCGCGTTGACGACGAGGTTCAGGAACACCTGCCCCAGCCGAGACGCGTCCGCGTGCACCAGCGGCACGTCCTCGTACTTCTTGATGACCTGGGCGCGCGGGCGCAGCTCGCTGGAGGCCAGCTTGAGCGAGAACTCCAGCGACTCGCGCACGTCGAGCAGCTCGCGCCGCTCCTCGTCCTGGCGGGAGATGTACTTCAGGTCCCGGACGATGTTGCGCACGCGGGTGGCGCCTTCGTGCGCCTCCTTGAGCAGCTCCACCGTGTCCTTCAGGGTCATGGACCAGCTCGGCGCGAGCGCGCCGTCGGGCAGCATCCTCCCCAGCTCGCCGCCCAGCCGGTGCATCGCGTCCAGGGCCGACTCCAGGTTGGCCATGACGTAGGTGAGCGGGTTGTTGATTTCGTGGCCCACGCCCGCGGCCAGCGTGCCCGCGAGCACCATCCGGTCCGATTGGAGCAGCTGGGCCTGCATGCGCTTGCGCTCGGTGATGTCGCGCGCCATCACCACGACGGCGCCCACGCCGTCGAAGTCCACGGGCAGCCCCGCGCTCTCCGCGTCGAACCAGGTGCCGTCTCGGCGCAGGTAGCGAATCTCGCGCAGCGGGGCCAGCTCGCCCCGGGCCACCACCGCGTGCACGCGCTGGCGCACCATGTCCAGGTCGTCCGGGTGGACGATGGTCCAGATGGACCGGCCGATGAGCTCGCTGGCGTGCTCGTACCGCAGCGCGCGCAGCAGCGTGGGGTTCACGTACACGAAGCGCTGGTCGCGGTGGACGAAGATGACCTCGGGCGCCGTCTCGATGAGCTTGCGGAAGCTCTCCTCGGAGCGGTGCAGGGCCTCCTCGGTGCGCTTGCGCTCGGTGACGTCCTCGAAGGCGAACAGCCGGTAGCGGGACTCGTCGCCGCTGGCGCCCATGGGCGTGGACAGCCGGCGCAGGGTGCGGCCGTTGGTCAGCTGCGCCTCGTCCGCGTGCAGCGGAGGCGGGGTGTCTGCCTCCGTCGGGGAGACCAGGCGCAGCACGCTCGCGGCCTCACCCGCGCGCAGGCAGTGGCCGAGCACATCCTCGTGGGTCACCTGCCCCTTGCGGATGGCGCTCTCCAGCGACTCGATGCCCCACAGCTGGCAGAAGCGGCGGTTGGCGTAGAGCACCGCGCCCGTGCGCACCTCCACCACGTAGAGGCCCAGGGGCAGGCTGTCGCTCATCGCCCACGGCGGCAGCGGACCGCCGGGCTCGGAGGTGGTGGGGCCGGGCTCGAGCGCGGGAGGCGACTCCAGCCTGCGCACCGTGCAGTACAGCGGGCCGCCCACCGCGGAGCATGCCACGCTCCACACCAGCCACGCCCACGTGCCGTCCCGACAGCGCCACCGGCAGGAGAAGCGGGTGGTGCCCATCCTCCGCGCCAGCGACTCCAACCGGGAGTCCACCTGGGCGAGGTCCTCGGGATGGATGAAGCCCCGATAGCCCTCCAGCCGCAGCTCCGTGGGAGACCAACCCACCGTCACGTTCCAGGCCGGGTTGGCTTCCAGAATCCGTCCCTGCGAGCCCAGCACCGCGAACAGCTCGGTCGAGAGCTCGAAGAATCGGTGAGCCCACTGCTCCATCAACATTGCGTTCCTTCGACGTCCTGAGGCTCGACACACCACGGCCCTGGGGGGAGGTCATGGCGTCGCTGGGGTGCGTGACGGGGACTAACGTGCCTTCAGCGACATAGACACCATTTCTGGAAAAAATGCATGTCCGTATTTCTTTGACCCAGGGGAGTGAGTGGGTGCCCGGGTGCAGGGCAACCACAGGGCCGAGCCCCTGACGGTGGGGCTCAATTCCTGTCGCATTGCTGGAACCGCGCGAGCGCTCAAGTGGGGCGGCGCAACAGATAGAAGACGTAGCCGTAGGCGTGGCCATGGTGACGGTAGAGGTCCGTCTCGCGGTGGGCGCCGGCGATGACCTGGCGGAGGGTCTCGTCGGCGGTGGGGGCGAGGCGCCGGGCGCGCTCGAGCAGCGGGGTGTAGTAGTCGTCCCACCACGCGGAGGGCGGGAGGGTGAAGGTGCCCAGCACCTCCATGCCCGCGGCGAGCGCGGCGGCGCGGTTCTCCTCGATGGTGCCCATGGTGGGGTAGCCCTCGGTCCAGAACTCCACGGCCTCGGCGGGGCGGGTGTCGGTGAGCCAGGTGCACTCGGTGATGGCGGCGAGGCCGCCGGGTGCGAGCAGGGGCCGCCAGCGCGTGAGGCCGGGGCCGAAGCCCAGATGGTAGATGGCGCCCTCGGACCAGAGCAGGTCGACGGATTCGTGGGGGAGGTCGAGCGCACCCATGTCCTGACAGCGTGTCTGGATGAAGGCTTGCAGTCCTCGCGCGCGGGCGTCCTGCTCCAACTGCTGGAGGAAGGGGGGGTGGAGATCCACCGCGAGGATGGAGGTCCGCAAGGCTTCGGCGAGCGCCAGCGTCTGTCTTCCGTTGCCGCAGCCCAGGTCCACGACGCGGGGGGCGGGTGGCAGGGAGGGGAGGCGTCCCAATGCCTCACGTGTGCAGGCATCACTGCCAGGGCCCAACCGTGGCAGGTCGCTGTAGAGGGTGAAGAAGGCTTCGTCTGTCGTCATGGGCTCGTTCTTCGCTGAAGACCACAGTTGCCCACCCGTGGATGGCGCTGTGGCTGTAAAATTGAACCACTTCCTGGGAAAAGATTGTCCGCTTGTACGCTGAGTGAGGTGCCGGGCTTGACGGCGTTGCGAATGATCTTCAACATGCCCGCCACGTTTCCTCCCAAAGAGTGAGACGCAGCGGCGGCTATCGCCTCCCCCAAAAGCGATACCGCCGTATGAAGTCCCAGTTGAGCCCCGCGCGCCGCGTTCCCCCTCTCGGCGCGCGGTGGCCCCTGGGATTCTCCGAAATCCTCTCCAGCTTCACCAGGCAAGCGTCCGTGACTCGCACGGTGCGTCGAGCGCATCTGGCTTGCGAGCCCTGAGGGCCGGGCGGAGAGTGGGCGCCTCTTCCGGAGGTCCTCTTGCCCGTCTCCACGCTCATCCTGTCGTCATCCCTGGCGCTGCAGCTCGTGTCGGGCGCCGCCCCCGCCGCTCCCGCGAAGTCCGCCGCGCCCGCGAAGAAGGCGTATGCGCCGCCGCTGGCCGTGGCGGAGAAGCTGGTGGGCTCCGCGCTGACGGAAGGACACTCCTACGCGCGGCTCGCGGAGCTGACGGATGGGATTGGCCCGCGCCTGTCGGGCTCCGAGGGCGCCGCCGCCGCGGTGCAGTGGGCCCTCAAGAGCTTCAAGGCCGACGGCGTGAAGGCATGGACCGAGCCCGTGAAGGTGCCTCGCTGGGTGCGCGGCGAGGAGCGCGCGGAGATTCTCCCTTCCGCCACCACGCGCGGCCACCCGCTGTTCATCCTCGCGCTGGGTGGCAGCCCGCCCACGGCCCCCGAGGGCCTCACCGCCGAGGTGGTGGAGGTGACGTCGCTGGAGGCGCTCGCCACGCTGGGTGACTCGGTGAAGGGGAAGATCGTCTTCTTCAACCACACCATGTCGTCGCCCGCGGACTACGGCCGCTTCGCGGGGCTGCGCGGCCGAGGCCCGGCGCTCGCGGCGAAGGCGGGCGCGGTGGGCTCGCTGGTGCGCTCGCTGGCCACGGCGTCGCTGCGCACGCCGCACACGGGCTCCACCCGCTTCGATGACGAGGGGCCTCGCATCCCCGCCGCGTCGGTGACGACGGAGGAGGCGGACCAGCTGCACCGCCTGCTCGCGAAGGGCCCGGTTCGCGTGAAGATGGTGCTCGGGTGCTCGGAGCTCCCGGACGCGGACTCGCACAACGTGGTCGCGGAGATTCGGGGCCGCGAGAAGCCGCAGGAAATCGTCCTCATCAGCGCGCACCTGGACTCGTGGGACGTGGGGACGGGCGCGCATGACGACGGAGCGGGCGTGGTGATGGTGATGGAGGCCGCGCGGCTCATCGCGAAGCTGCCCCAGGCGCCCCGGCGCACGGTGCGGGTGGTGCTGTACATGAACGAGGAGAACGGCCTGCGCGGTGGCCGCGCGTACGCGGAGGCGCACGCGGCGGAGCTGTCCAGGCACGTGGCCGCCATGGAGATGGACTCGGGTGGCGGGCGGCCGGTGGCGGTGAGCCTGCGCTCTGGGCCGGGTGGCAAGGAGCTGCTGGAGCCGTGGCTGTCGCCGCTGGTGGCGCTCGGCGCGGCGCAGTTCTCCCCGCGCGAGGCCGGGGGCGCGGACATCAGCCCGCTGCTCCCCGCGCGCGTGCCGTTCTTCGGCGTGGAGGTGGACGCGAGCCGCTACTTCGATGTGCACCACACGCACGCGGACACGTTGGACAAGGTGGACCCGCAGGACCTGGCGCGCAGCACGGCCGCCACCGCGTGGGTGACGTATGCGATGGCCGAGTCCCCGGACACGCTCGCGCGGCCGGAGGCTCCGGCTGCGCCCCCGGGTGGCGGGGCTCCCGTGGCCGCCCCTGCGAAGGCTTCGTCGGGGCACTGAGCAGAGGAGGGGCTCGGGACTCCGGGCCCCTCCGTGGCGCCTGGACGGGCTCTGGGTGTCCGTGACTTAATTTTGTCGATAATCGAGTGATAGCTATCAGCGAGCTAGCTGGTTGCTAGGAATCGTAGCAGTATCGACAAAATTGAATGAAGCCCGATAGACCCCACTTCAGGGAAGAGTTCTGGAAGGACCCGCCGACGCTTCCGGCGGGCGTGGAGCTGGTGCGTCAGGAGGGGTTGATCATCCCGCGGACCGGTCCGGGAGGGGAGTCGGCGTATGACCTCGCGGAGGTCCGACTTCCGGAGGCCAGGGTCCCGGTGCTGTTGAGCTACCGCGCGCCCCTGTTCCCCGCGCAGGTGGTGGCCCAGAAGGACAAGCTGCTGTCGCTCCGCGAGCAGCTTCGTCACCGGGAAACGGACTTCGACAAGCTGCCGACCTTCCGTGTGCCGATGCTCGTCACCGACTCCGCGTCGCCTCGCGTGGTCGAGGCCTGCGCGAACGAAGAGCTCGCGCTGGTGGATCAACGCGGCACGTTCTTCCTGCGCACCGGGAGCACCTTCATCCGGATTCAGGGGCGCGGCTCCTCGAACCGCGTCCCTCGCGAGCCGGTGTTCCACGGCAAGGGCAGTCGCATCGTGCGCGCGCTGCTCGAGTCCCCCGGCCGTCGCTGGACGGTGCGCGCCCTCTCGGACCAGACCCAGACGAGCTACGCGTATGCGCATGGGGTCATCAAGCGACTCACCCAGGAGGGACTGGTGGACGTCGGTGGCGGCGTGCGCCTTCGCGAGCCCGTGGGTCTGCTCAAGACGTGGATGAAGCACGGACGTCCCACGGCCATCTCGAAGGAGGGGTTCAACGCGCCCTCCACGACGTCCCAGGCGCTCGAGGCGGGGTATCGGAGGCTGAGCTCCCAGGGGATTCGCTCCATCTTCTCCCTGGCGAGTGCCCTTGAACCCGAGGAGCGGTTCGTCTCGGGGCTGCCCCACGGGCTCTATCTCTCCGGTTCGCAGGAGGCGGCCATCCGCGCCTTCGAGCTGCGCCGGATGACGCCGCACAACTTCTGGATTCTCCGCGCGGAGCCCTCCGCGGAGACGGAGGTGGGAGGCATCTATTCCAGTCCGCGCGCCCTCCCGCATGGCCCGGGCGTGGCGCTCCCCCAACTGGCCGTGGACTTCCAGCACAGCGGCGGGCGTGGTGAGGAACAGGCGGACGAGCTGCTGCGTCGCTTCGCGAGGTCGTTGCCGCTCGTCGAGGACTTCGAGTGACCGACGAGGAGCGGTTCGACGAAATCCTGGGCGAGCTCCGGGAGCTGTTGCTCGACCTGGGAGCGCTGTCGACGCCCGTGATGCTCATCGGTGGACAGGTGCTCGCGTTGGAGTCGAAGCGCCGCGGAGGCTCGGGGTCATCGCCGTCGAGACGGACACGGGCGTGGCCGTGGAGCGGGGGTTCTCGTTCGAGCCCGACCTGCTGTTCGACATGGACGGCTCGGAGTTCATGGCGGGCCGGCTCCCCGAGGTCTTCTCGGGACGAGGCTTCTCCCGACGCTCGAAGGGTTACCGTTGGTCGAAGGACCTGCCCAGTGGTCAGCGCATGGACCTGGACCTCTTCGCGCCGGGCGATGTGGAGGTCGACGCGCTCCCCACGCAGATGACGCCGCTGCTGGACTCTCGCGTCGCCTTGCGTCGGAGCCAGCAGGTGTCGCTCACCGTGGGCGGAAAGTCCCTGGCGATTCTGTTGCCCGACGCGGTGGGCTTCCTCACGATGAAGGAGCGCGCCAAGCGCGAACATCGTCCCGAGAAGTCCAAGGACAGCTTCGACATGTTCGTCTACGTCAAGCTGGTGGGCGCGCAGTCCACGCGCGAGGCGCTCGACTCGGCGGGTGACGAGGGTGAGCGGCTGCGAGCGCGGCTGAAGACGCTCTTCTGGAGCAGGGACGCGGCGGGCGTTCGGGATGTCCTCACGTACGCGTCGCAGCATTCCTCCGACGAGCAGGAGTTGTTGGCGCAGGCCGTCGTCGACCTGTTCGACGAGCTGTGAGGTCCACGCACACTCGTGGGGGGGCGGGGACAGGCACCCGCCCGCTCGCTCTCCGAGGTCTCCGTTGACGCTCCGGGTTCGTCATGGTTGCTTCGCGCCCGGCCCGGCTCGGCCCGCCGGGGGGTGGTGAGCGCCTCGTGAAAGTGAATGCCGGAGACTCGCGAAGCCTTCGCGACCATGCCTTCTCCTCCGTGGTGGGCTGGCTCGCCGTGGAAGCAAGGCGTCTGCCCAATCCCGTGCCGCTGCTGTCGGGCCTGTGTGAACGGCTGACGGCGTGCGGTGTGCCCGTGTCGCGCGCCTCCATCGTCCTCTTCACGCTGCACCCGCTCCTGCACGCCCGGAGCTTCCGCTGGCGCGTCGGACATGGCGCCACCGCCGAGGTCCACCCCCACGGCCTCCAGCACCTGCCCGCGTTCTCGAAGAGCCCCTTCAAGGCCCTGCGCGAGGGGCTGCCCGTCATCCACCGCCGCCTGGAGCAGCCGCTCCCGGACGGCGACTTCCCCATGTTCACCGAGCTGCGCGCCGAGGGGCTCACCGAGTACCTCGCGCTGCCGGTGTGCTTCAGCGATGACTCGCGCCACGGCGTCTCCTGGGCCACCTCCGAACCCGGGGGCTTCACGGACGCGCACCGCGCCCTGCTCCACGAGCTGCAGCCCATCCTGGAGCTGGTGCTGGAGGTCTTCGCGCGCAAGGACATGACGGGCGTGCTGCTCGACACGTACCTGGGCCGCGACGCGGGGCGCCGCGTCCTCCAGGGACAGATTCGGCGCGGCGACGGCGAGACGACCTCCGCCGTCATCTGCCTGAGCGACTTGCGCAGCTTCACCGCGCTGTCGGATGCGCTGCCCCGTGACGCATTGCTCGAGCTGCTCAACGCCTACTTCGAGACGATGGTCGGCGCGTTCCACTCGCACGGCGCGGAGGTGCTCAAGTTCATGGGCGACGCCGTGCTGGCCATCTTCCGCATCGACGACCACGCCCTCGTGGAGGACCGCTGCGCCGCCGCCGCGCGCACCGTGCACGAGGCGGTGCGTGCCAGCGAGCAGGACAACGCCTCGCGCCGCCGCAGGGGCCTGCCCACCTACGAGTTCGGCGCGTCGCTCCACGTCGGCGACGTGATGTACGGGAACATCGGCGCGTCGGACCGGCTCGACTTCACCGTCATCGGCCCGGCGGTGAACCTGGCCAGCCGCATCGCGGGCCTGTGCGCGGGGCTCAACGAGCCCGTGCTCCTCTCCGAGTCCTTCGTCTCCCACTACCGTGGCGACGTGAAGGACCTGGGGCACCACCCCGTCAAGGGCGTGCCCCACCCCGTGCGCATCTACACGCTCGACTCGGAGTCCTCCGCGCTCACCGCCGCGTGAGCCCGGCGCTGTCCGGTCCGTGGTGGTGACGCCCGGCACACCGCCCCGGCGCCCTCGCGCACTGGCGTGTGTACCGGCGCAAGGCCCGGTCCGCCTCCGTGCTCGTTGCGCGCCGCCGAGCTCATTCCGTGGGTGCCGGTGCCCGCGCGCGCCCGCGTTGCAGGGGTTGTTCGGGCAGCCGCAGTGTCACCAGGAACGCGAGCAGCGCGACGAAGATGGCGCAGCGGTACACCGCCTCCACCGCCCGCGTGAAGGACTCCTTCAGCGCCAGCGCTGTCCGGTCGACCGCCTCCAGCGCCCGCTGTTCCTTCGCGTCCACAGTGGAGAGCGCTGACGCCGCGGCAGGCTGCTCGCGCGCATCGGAGGGCGCCGTTTCCTTCGCACGTTGCTCCCGTACCTCCGGGCGCTGAAAGGCCTGCCGCTCGGCCTCCAGCTCCGCGCGCACGCGCTCCTTCACCTTCTCTGCCTGGAAGGCCGACTGCGCGGGGCCCGCCTCGCTCCCGTCGACACCGGGCACCGCGGACGCCAGCTCGGCGCGCAGCTTCGGCGGCAGTCCCTCCGTGGCGCTCGCCACGCGGGTGCCCAGCTGATGCGACAGCGTCGTCGCGAACACCGCGCCGAGCAGCGCCACGCCCAGCGTCATCCCGAGCTGACGGAAGAACGTGGCCATCGCCGTGGCCACGCCGATGCGCTGGGGTGACACCGCGTTCTGGATGGCCAGCGTGTAGAGCGGAATCGACGGTCCCAGGCCCACGCCCACCAGGACCATCTTCACCGTGACCTCCGTCTGCGTCGACGTGGGCGTCAGCGTGAACCCCATCACCGTGAAGCCCACCATCAACACCACCAGCGAGCCCAGCATCAGCCCCTTGTACCGGCCGATGCGCGACACCAGCTGACCGCTGAGGATGTTGCCCGCCACCACGCCCAACGTCAGCGGCGTCAACGTCAGCCCCGCGTGCGTGGCCGACAGCCCCACCACGTTCACCATGAACAGCGGCAGGAACACCACGCCCGACAGGAACACCGCGCCGATGACGAACACCGCCGCGTTCCCCAGCGCGAACGTCCGGTCCTGGAACAGCTTCAGGTCCAGCAGCGGCTCCTGCGCGCGCCTCTCCTCGCGCAGGAACAACACCGTCCCCGCCGCCGCGAGCGCGAACAACCCCAGCACCTGCCACGAACCCCACGCCCAGCCGCCACCGTGCGCCACCTGCTCCGCGCCACGCCCCAGGCTGAGCGCGAGCAGGAGCGGCACCACCGCCAGCGCCAGCAGCACCGCGCCCGTCACATCCAGCCTCCCGCGCGAGGCCCCCGGAGGCTTGAGCGCCGGCATGCGCGAGAGCACGAGCGCGAGCGCCACCGCGCCCACCGGCAGGTTGATGAAGAACACCCAGTGCCACCCCAGCCGGTCCGTGATGAAGCCTCCCGCCAGCGGCCCCACCACGCTCGACAGGCCGAACATCGCGCCGAACAGGCCCTGGTACTTGCCTCGCTCGCGCGGCGGATAGAGGTCCGCCACCACCGACAGCGACGCGGTGAAGAGCGCCGCGCTGCCCACCCCCTGCACCGCGCGGTACAGGATGAGCGTCAGCGTCGAGCGCGACACGCCGCACAGGAAGCTGCCCAGCAGGAACACGACGATTCCCGCCGCCAGCACAATGCGCCGGCCCAGCAGGTCCGACAGCTTCCCCCACACGGGCACCATCATCGTCGACGCGACCAGGTACGACGTCGTCAGCCATGGATAGAGCGCGGGAGAGATGCCCAGGTCCGCCTGGATGGAGGGACCCGCCGTGGCGACAATCGTCTGGTCCAGCGCCGCGAGCAGCAGCCCGAGCAGCGCGCCCGACATCGTGAACACCCTCTGTGCACGGGTGAACGTGAAGGGCGCGGCGGCGGTGTTCGCGGCGGACGGAGCCATGGTCTGGAGGCGTCCTCCGACGCGGAGCGCCACCGATGAAGGTGACGCCTGCGCGCGGGATGCGCCAGCGCTCATGCACGGCAGGTTGCTCGTCGAACATCCCCGCGCACCGGCAGACGTCACGTCCCCGCGCGTCGAGCGCGCACCGGCGCTTCGCTTGACAGTCCGAAGAGGCGAACAGTACATACCGCCCCATGTTGGTGCTCGGACCTCGGTCCGAGCTTAAAAGGGAACCCGGTTCGAATCCGGGGCTGCCCCGCAGCGGTAAGTGAGAACGAGCCTCGTCATCCGCACTGGTTCCCCTGGGGAGCTGGGAAGCGACGAGTCGTAGGAAGCCGGCCCCCAAGGCCGAAGCGCTCACGAGCCCGAAGACCTGCCCGCATCCGACCGTGGGAGAAATCCACGGACGGTTTCGACCTGGAGCCGCGTGGGACGGCCGGAAGGTTCGAGCGGCGCTCGTGCCTCGACGGGCCCTCACGCACGCTCGACTTCTCCGACCTCCATCCCCCGTGTCTCCAGTCGCCCGTGGGGGCGAAGGTCGGTCCGTGGGCTCCAGTCGGGGCCTGGTGTGCGCTCACGCGCGCATCGTGACTGCCCTTCTTCCACGCGGGAGCCCTGTCGGGCGACCTCCGGTCGTCCGCGCTGCGTGGAGGACGGACGATGCGGGACGAAGCCAGGCACACGGTGCGCTACCCCCAGGGGAACGTGCTGCTGCGCAATCTCGCGCGCGACTTCCCCGTGGTGACGCACGGCCAGGGCGTCCACCTCTTCGACGCGAGCGGCAAGCGCTACCTCGACGCCTCCGCCGGTGCGCTCGTGGCCAGCGTGGGTCACGGCAACCGCGAGGTGGCGGACCGCATCCATGAGCAGCTGCTGCGCGTCGCCTACGTCAACGGCACCCACTTCACCACCGACGTCACCGAGGCGCTCGCCACGCGCCTGTGCGCCCTCGCGCCCCAGGGGCTCACGCGCGCCGCGTTCCTCGGCTCGGGCTCCGAGGCGGTGGAGGCCGCGGTGAAGTTCGTCCGCCAGCTCTGGGTCGAGCGCGGCCAGCCCCAGCGCGGCAAGGTCATCGCGCGCGTGCCCGGCTACCACGGCAACACGCTGTACGCGCTCTCGCTGTCGGGGCGGCCCCACTACAAGACCTTCTTCGGCCCCCTGCTGGCGGAGGTCGTCACCACGCCCGCGCCGTACCCGTACCGCTCCGGGCTGGAGGACTACGCGCGCGACGGCGCCGAGCACTACGCGCGGCTGCTCGAGGAGACGATTCGCCGCGAGGGCCCGGACACCATCGCCGCCTTCATCGCGGAGCCCGTCATCGGCTCGTCCGCGGGCGCGTCGCCTCCACCGCCCGGGTACTTCGAGCGCGTGAGCGCCGTGTGCCGCGAGCACGGCATCCTCACCATCGCCGACGAGGTCATGTGCGGCTGCGGGCGCACCGGCCGCTTCTTCGCCAGCGACCTGTTCCACTTCACCCCGGACGTGCTGGTGCTCGGCAAGGGCATCAGCGGGGGCTACGCGCCCTTGAGCGCGCTGCTCATCCGCGAGGAGCACCTGGAGGAGCTGCGCCGGGGCTCGGGCGGCTTCATGCACGCGCAGACGTACCTCCAGGCGCCCGCGATGACGGCGGCGGGGCTGGCGGTGCTCGACTACTACGAGCGGCACGACCTGGTGGCCCACGCCGGGCGCGTGGGCGCGCACCTCCAGCGCCGCCTGCGTGAGGCGCTGGGCGCGCTGCCGCATGTCGGCTCCGTGCAGGGCGTGGGGCTGATGGCCGGCATCGAGCTGGTCGAGGACACCGCGAGCAAGCGCCCCTTCCCACGCGCGCGCAAGGTCATCGAGCGACTGCTGTCGGCGCTGTTCGAGCGGGGGCTGGTCCTCTGGTCCAACACGGGCCACGCGGACGGGACGAACGGGGACCTGCTCATGGTCGGCCCCCCGTTGGTCATCACCGAGGCGGAGGTCGACGAACTGGTCGACACGCTCGCCCGCGGCATCCACCACTTCTTCCAGGAGGCGTCATGAGTTTCCGCATCACCTACTCGGTGCTGGAGGCGGACCTGTCCGCGCTGCACGCGCAGTTCGACGAGGCGCTCGCCGCCGTGCGCTCGACGCTGGGCGGAGAGCTGCCGTCGTGGCTCGGCGGCGAGGCGTTCCGGAGTGGAGACCTGCTTCAGAGCCGCAACCCCGCGCGGCCGGACGAGCTGCTCGTGTCCGTCCACCGCACGCCCGTGGCCGAGGTGGACCGCGTGGTGCGCGTGGCGCGCGAGGCCCAGCGCGGCTGGGGCGCGACGCCGTGGCAGGAGCGCGTGCGCATCCTCCGCCGCGCCGCGGACCTCATCTCCGAGCGGCGCATGGAGCTGTCCGCGCGCATGACGCTGGAGGTGGGCAAGAGCCGGCTCGAGTCGCTCGGTGACGTGGAGGAGTCCGCGGACCTGCTGCGCTACTACGCGGGTCAGCTCGAGCAGGCGGAGGGCTACTCGCGGCCCATGGCGCGGCTGTCCCCCAACGAGGACACGCGCAGCGTGCTGCGGCCCTACGGCGTCTTCGTCATCATCTCGCCGTTCAACTTCCCGCTCGCGCTCGCGGCGGGGATGAGCGGCGGCGCGCTGCTCGGCGGCAACAGCGTCATCCTCAAGCCCAGCGAGGAGACGCCCTGGTGCGCGGAGGGCCTGTACCAGGCGCTCGTCGACGCGGGCCTGCCTCCGGGCGTCTTCCAGGTCGCGCACGGCGAGGGCGAGGCGGTGGGCGCGGCGCTGGTGCGCCACCCCGGCATCGACGGCGTGTCCTTCACCGGCAGCAAGGCGGTGGGCATGGAGCTGCACCGGCGGATGTCCACGGGCCGCGTGCGGCCGTGCCTCCTGGAGCTGGGCGGGAAGAACCCCGCCATCGTCTGTCGCGACGCGGACCTGGAGGCCGCCATCGAGGGTTGCTTCCGCTCCGCCTTCGGCATGTCCGGTCAGAAGTGCAGCGCCCTGTCGCGCATCTACGTGCATGAGTCGCTGTACAACGCGTTCACCGACGGCCTCGCCGCGAAGGCGCGTGACGCGCGGGTGGGTGACCCGTCGCTCGCGTCCGTCTTCACCGGTCCCGTCATCAACGCGGCGGCGGTGAAGCGCTTCGAGCGGGCGGTGGACGAGGCCCGCCAGGACGGCGCGGTGATTGCGGGAGGTGGACGTCCCCGTCTGGAGGCCGCGCTCGAGGAGGGCCACTTCGTGGAGCCCACGGTGGTGGCGCTCTCGCACGGACATCGCCTCATGCGCGACGAGCTGTTCCTGCCCTTCGTCGGCGTGACGCGCTTCTCGACGTTGGACGAGGCGCTCCTGCGGGCCAATGACTGCGACTACGGCCTCACCGCCGGCATCTTCAGCCGCGATGCCGAGGACGTGGAGCGCTTCATGGCCCAGGCCGAGGCGGGCGTCCTCTACGCCAACCGCCGCACGGGCGCGACGACGGGCGCGTGGCCCGGCGTGCAGTCCTTCTGCGGTTGGAAGGGCAGCGGCGGGTCCGGCAAGGGCGGCTGCGGCCCCTACTACGTCGCTCAATTCATGCGCGAGCAGGCGCAGACACGGATGGGCTGACGCCCTCGACAGGAGACCCCCATGACCATGCTCCATCCCGAAGTGAAGACCGCCCTGCCGGGGCCGAAGGCGCGCGCCATCATCGAGCTGGACCAGCGCTTCAGCTCGCCCTCGTACATCAAGGAGTACCCGCTCGTCGTCGAGCGCGGCGAGGGCCCCTGGGTCCACGACGTCGACGGCAACCGCTTCCTCGACTTCATGGCGGGCATCGCCGTGGCCTCCACGGGCCACGCGCATCCTCACGTGGTGAAGGCCGTCCAGGAGGCCGCGGGCCGCTTCCTGCACATCTGCGGCACGGACTTCTACTACGACGCCTTCTCGAAGCTCTGCGCCAGGCTCGCCGGCTACCTGCCCGAGATGGGACCCAAGAAGGTCTTCCTCACCAACTCCGGCACGGAGGCGGTCGAGGGCGCCATCAAGCTCGCGCGGCACCACACGCGCCGCCAGTACATCGTCGCCTTCAAGGGCGGCTTCCATGGGCGGACCTACGGCGCCATCTCGCTCAACTCGTCGAAGGTGGCCCAGCGCGCCTTCTTCGGGCCGCTCCTGCCCGGCGTCATCCACGTCCCGTACGCGAATCCGTACCGCTGTCCCAACGGCTGCGCGCCCCAGACGTGCGGCGACGCGTGCAACCCGGCCCTGGCGCTGGAGCGCGAGTGGTTCGTCAACCACGTGGACCCGCGCGAGGTGGCCGCCATCTTCGTGGAGCCCATCCTGGGCGAGGGCGGCTACGTGGTGCCCCCGACGAGCTTCCTGAAGGAGCTGCGGCGCATCTGCGACACGCACGGCATCCTGCTCGTGTTCGACGAGGTGCAGTCGGGCATCGGCCGCACCGGGCACATGTTCGCGGCGGAGCACTTCGGCGTGATGCCGGACATCCTGCTGTCCGCCAAGGGCATCGCCTCCGGCATGCCGCTGGGCGCCATCATCGCGAAGGAGTCGGTGATGACGTGGCCGCGCGGCTCGCACGGCAGCACCTACGGCGGCAACCCCGTGTGCTGCGCGGCGGCGCTCGCCACGCTGGACGTGGTGGAGGGGCTGCTCGACTCCGTGCGCGCCACCGGTGCGCTGCTCCAGCGTGGGCTGCGGGAGCTGCAGTCACGCCACCCCGTCATCGGCGACGTGCGCGGCGTGGGCCTCATGGTGGGCGCGGAGTTCGTGGACCCCGCGACGCGCGAGCCCGCGAGCGCCTACGTGGGCGAGCTGGAGCAGCTCGCGTTCCGCAAGGGCCTGCTGCTCTTGTCGTGTGGCAAGTCCACCATCCGCTTCGCGCCGCCGCTCGTCGTCGGTGAGCACGAGGTGGCTGTCATGCTGCGCATCCTCGACGCGTGCCTGGGCGAGCTGTCGCTCGACCTGTCCAGGGCCGCGCCCGCCCGGGCCGCGGCGGGGGTGAAGCTGTGAAGCCAGGGGCCGTGGACAAGCGCTGCTCCATGCGCGAGGCCATCTCGGCCAGCGTCAAGGACGGCAGCTCCATCGTCATCGACGGCTTCACGCACCTCATCTGCTTCGCCGCGGGCCACGAAATCATCCGCCAGGGCGTGAAGGACCTCACCGCCATCCGGCTCACCCCGGACCTGGTCTACGACCAGCTCATCGAGGCGGGCGCGGTGAAGAAGCTGGTCTTCAGCTGGGCGGGCAACCCCGGCGTGGGCAGCCTGCACGCGCTCCGCCGCCGCGGCGAGGCGTCCTCCTCCGAGCGGCTGGAGCTGGAGGAGTACTCGCACTTCGGGCTGCTCTCGCGCTTCCTCGCCGCGAGCGCGGGGCTGCCGTTCTGGCCGCTGAGCAACTACCAGGGCGCGGACATCGCGCGGGTGAACCCGGCCATCAAGACGGTGCGCTGTCCGTACACGGAGCGGGAGCTGGCCACCGTGCCCGCGCTCCACCCGGACGTGGCCATCATCCACTGCCAGCGCGCGGACATGGAGGGCAACGCGCAGGTGTGGGGCCTGCTCGGCTCGCAGAAGGAGGTGGCCTTCGCCGCGCGCAAGGTCATCGTCGTGGCCGAACAGATTGTCCCCACCGAGGTCATCCGCAAGGACCCCAACCGCACGCTGGTGCCCGGCATCATCGTGAGCCACGTGGTGCACGAGCCCTGGGGCTGTCACCCCAGCTTCGTGCAGGGCTTCCATGACCGGGACAACGACTTCTACGTGAAGTGGGAGGACATCTCCCGCAAGCCGGAGACGTACCGCGCCTGGCTGGAGGAGTTCGTTTACGGCGTGAAGGACCGTCAGGGCTACCTGGCGAAGCTGGAGACGGGGTTGCTCGACAAGCTGCGCGCGAAGGCTCGCGTCTGCGAGGGGGTGGACTATGGGTACTGAGAACAACGTCTCCACCGCGTCCGAGCGGATGGCGTGGCGCGCGGCCCAGGAACTCCACGACGGTGACGTGGTCTTCGTGGGCATCGGCCTGCCCAACCTCGCGTGCAACCTGGCGCGGGCCACGCATGCGCCGGGCCTGTTCATGATCTACGAGTCTGGCGCCGTGGGCGCGATTCCCGAGCGGCTGCCCGTGTCCATCGGCGACCCGTCGCTCGTCACGGACTCGCTGGCCGTGGTGGGGCAGGCGGACATCTTCCAGTGCCTGCTCCAGCGCGGGCTCATCGAGGTGGGCTTCCTGGGCGGCGCGCAGGTGGACCGGTGGGGGAACATCAACACCACCGTCATCGGCGACTACGCGAACCCCAAGGTGCGCCTGCCCGGCAGCGGCGGCGCGTGTGAAATCGCGGTGCACGCGCGGCGGCTGCTCATCGTCATGCGCATGGGCCCGCGGACCTTCGTGGAGAAGTGCGACTTCATCACGAGCCCGGGCCACCGGATGAACGGCAGGACGCGCGCGGAGCTGGGCCTGCCCGGCGGTGGCCCCACGCGCATCATCACGGACCTGGGCGTGCTCGACTTCGACGCCACCGGCGAGGCCGTGCTGTCCGAGGTCTATCCCGGCGTGACACCCGAGCAGGTGCGCGCCGCCTGTGGCTGGCCGCTGCGCGTCGCCGACTCCGTGCGCACCACGGGCGAGCCCGACCTGTCCGTGCTGTCGCTCCTGCGCGAGCGACTGGACCCGCAGCGCCTCTATCTCTGAACGCATCCCCAGGAGCCCCTTCTTATGGCAGAGGCCTTCATCGTCGACGCGGTCCGTACCCCCATCGGTCGATTCCGAGGCGCGCTCAAGGGCGTGCGGCCGGATGACCTCGCCGCGCACGTGCTGCGCGCGGTGCTCGAGCGCAACGCATTGGATGGCGCGCGCGTCGACGAGGTGTTCCTCGGCTGCGCGAACCAGGCGGGTGAGGACAACCGCAACGTGGCGCGCATGTCGCTGCTGCTCGCGGGCCTGCCGCACTCGGTGCCCGGCGTCACCGTCAACCGCCTGTGCGCCAGCGGACTGGAGGCCATCATCCAGGGCTGCCGCATGATTCGGCTGGGTGAGGCGGACATCGTGCTCGCCGGCGGCGTGGAGTCGATGACGCGCGCGCCGTGGTCCATGCCCAAGCCCGAGGACGGCTTCCCCTCCGGCAGGTGGGAGGCGTGGGACACCGCCCTGGGCTGGCGCTATCCGAACCCGAGGCTCGCCGCCCTGTTCCCGCTGGAGCAGATGGGCGAGACGGCGGAGAACGTGGCCGAGCAGTGGGGCATCGCCCGCGAGGCGCAGGACGGCTTCGCGCTCGCCTCGCACCGCAAGGCCGTGGCCGCGCAGGCGGAGGGCCGCTTCGCTCGCGAGCTCATCGCCGTGGACGTGCCCCAGGCGAAGGGGGCTCCCGTGCGTGTCCAGGTGGACGAGGGGCCTCGCGCGGACACGTCGTTGGAGCGGCTGTCCGGCTTGAAGGCCGCGTTCCGCGCGGGAGGCAGCGTGACGGCGGGCAACTCCTCCACGCTGAACGATGGCGCGTCGGCGGTGCTGCTCATGAGCGAGGCGGCGCTGAAGTCCTCGGGCGCCACGCCGCTGGCGCGCTTCGTGAGCAGCGCGAGCGTGGGCGTGGACCCGCGCACCATGGGCATGGGGCCGGTGGGCGCGTCGCGCGCGGCGCTGGAGCGCGCGGGGTGGAGCGTGGACTCCGTGGACCTGGTGGAGCTCAACGAGGCCTTCGCCGCGCAGGCCCTGGCGTGCATGCGCGAGCTGAGGCTCCCGTCGGAGAAGGTCAACGTCAACGGCGGCGCCATCGCGCTGGGGCATCCGCTGGGCTCCAGCGGGGCGCGCATCGTCACCACGCTGGTGCACGAGCTGGGGCGTCAGGGCGCGCGAAGGGGCCTCGCCTCGCTGTGTGTCGGCGTGGGGCAGGGGCTGGCGCTGACGGTGGAGCGCTGATGCGAATCGAAGACCTGCGTCACGAAGCCCGGGAGGAGCGCTTGTCCGCCACGCTGCACATCTACCCCGCGACGGAGGCGATGCCCTGGCACTACCACTTCGATTGCCCACACGGGCACGAGGAGTCCGGCACGCTCGAGTCGCTCGACGCGCTGGCGGACGTGCTGCGCCGCTGGGGCCGCCACCTGGTGGACCTGCCGTGGACGGTGCTGCCCACCTTCGGTGGCGCGGCGCCAGCCCGCACCGAAGGGGTGTGGAGCTGGGATGACTCGCGCGTGCTCGTGGGCTCGGATGTCCACGCGCTGACGCTGTGCCCTCGCGAGCAGACGTAGGGCGCCAGATGCCCTTCATCCGGCAAGCATCGCAAACGGGGCCGCGACGGCGGACATAGCCTCTTGCGCCTCACGACTCCCGGCGGGGGGCGCCTTGCGCCGGAGCGTTCGAGAGGAGCGACCATGTTGCGTCTGTCCTTCGTCGTATCGGCCTCCATGCTGTTGGCTGTCCTGGGGGGGTGTGACGACCCGGACCCCAGGCCCGAGCCCGAGCCGGGCCCCGAGCTGTCGGAGACGCCGCTGTGGCAGGTGAAGGGCACCATGACCGAGGCGGGGGAGTGCTTCGGCGGCTCGGTGGCGCTCGCGGACTTCGATGGCGATGGCCAGAAGGACCTGGTGGTCGGCTCATTGCCCTGTCAGGTGCTGCTCGCCCCCACGCGCCATCCCGGGGGCGTGTACCTCTTCAAGGGGCAGCCTCCCTACTTCTCCACCGAGGCCGCGTCCGCGCGGATGAGCTGGACGAACACGCATCCCCAGACCTCCGGGACGCAGCTGCGCGTGAGGACGGGCGAGGTGAACGGGGATGGGTTCGCGGACCTGCTCGTCCAGGGGCGCTATGGCAGCCAGGTCTTCCTGGGGCAGGCGGACCTGAAGGCGATGCTGGCCGCGCCCGCCTTCCGCGCGCCGGGCAATGGCCTCTTCCTCAGCAGCCTCTTCGCGGACCTGGATGGGGACGGACGCGACGACCTCATCGTGAGCCGCGCCAACGAACAGAGCTTCTACCGGGCGACCCCGGGCTCGGAGCAGGGCCCCTTCACCCTGGTGCACTCCCGCCCGGGCTACTACGCCATCGAGGTGGTGGAGGACTTGAACGGGGACGGCGCCGACGACGTGCTCATGACCACGGAGACGGGAGGCCGCGCGTACTTCCTGGGGTGCAAGCCGGGCAGCACCTTCGCGTGTCAGGGCCTGCTGTCCGCCGAGCCCGTGCGCCAGGAGCCCTTCGAGGGCCTGGGCTATCGGCTCCCGGACATGAACGGGGACGGGCACCGGGAGGCCGTCGCCTCCGCGGACAACGGGCCGTACTCCGTGCACCTGTCCGAGCCCGATGGGACGTACGCGTCGACCGCCATCTGGTCCACGCAGGGGGACCCGGCCTTCCCGCTGCTGGGCAGCTTCCAGGCCGTGGGCGACCTGGACGGCGACGGTCACCGCCAGGACTTCGTGATGGGCTCCCTGGGGCGGCTCTACTTCTTCTCGCCCAAGGAGGACCTCTCGCAGTCGCTCCACCCCGTCTGGGCATGGCCTCGCGCGGACACCATCCCCAACGGCTATGAGAACTATCGGCGCTACAGCGTCGCGGTGCCCGGGGACCTCGACGGCGATGGCCGTGATGACCTGGTGGTCGCCTCCGTGCCGACCGGGGACCTGCTGGAGCATCCCCTCGGGGACGTGTCCGTCTTCTCCGGAGGGCGCGTGCCGAAGTCGCCGGCGGAGCCTCCGCACCTGATGGCCGCCAGGTCCTGCGGCCTGAACCTGGACCCGGTGAACGGCAAGCCCGACCTCACGGTGGACCAGGACGTGCTCGAGCGCACCGCGCACGTGACGTGGAAGACCTTCGCCGCCGACTCCTGCGAGGTGCGGGAGCAGTGCGTGATTGCGCCGGGCCGCCGCAAGCTGCTTCGCTTCAGCACCTCCATCATGAACCTGGGCAACAAGGCCGCCATCTTCCCGCCCATCGAGGAGAACCCGGACCTGTATGTCTTCGACGAGTGCCATGGCCATCACCACCTGGCGAACTTCGCCGCGTACGAGCTGCGCGACGCCCAGGGCCACCAGGTGATGTCCGGCCGCAAGCAGGGCTACGCGCTGGTGGACGTGCAGAGCTACTGCTCGGACGCCGAGCCCTGGAACTACTACGAGCCGATGGGCATCTCCGCGGGCTGGTCGGACATCTACACGCTCGACGTGCCGTGCCAGTGGGTGGACGTCACGGACGTGCCGGACGGCACCTACACCTTCCAGGTCAGCGTGGACACGCGCGACATCGTCGAGGAGGCGACGGTGCACCCCAACACCGTGTCCTTCCCGGTGCGCCTGCAGGGAGACACGGTGACGGTGCTGCCGTAATGCTGCGGGGCCATGAGCCCCGAGCGCCCGCTGTACCTGGACCACAACGCCACCACCCCCGTGGACCCGGAGGTGGTGGACGCCATGCTGCCGTACCTGCGCGAGCACTTCGGCAACCCCTCCAGCGGACATGCGTACGGCCGCCGTGCCCACGCGGCGCTGGAGGAGGCCCGCCGCAAGGTCGCCGCGCTCATCGGCGCGAGGCCCGACGAGGTGTTCTTCACCTCCGGCGGCACGGAGGCCAACAACCTGGCCATCCGAGGCACCGCCGAGGCCCGCGCGGACCGGCGCCACCTGCTCACCTCCGTCATCGAGCACCCCGCCACGAAGCTGCCCTGCGACGCGCTCGAGTGGCGCGGCTGGCGCGTGACGTGGCTGCCCGTGGACGCACAAGGGCGCGTGCGCGTGGAGGACGCCCGCGAGGCGCTGGACGCGGCGGGCGGCGAAACCGCCCTCGTGTCACTGATGCACTCCAATAACGAAACGGGCGTGCTGCAGCCGGTGGCGGACCTCGCGGCCCTCGCGCGTCGTCATGGTGCCAGCGTGCACACGGACGCGGCGCAGTCGGTGGGCAAGGTGCCGGTGGACGTGACGGCGCTCGGCGTGGACCTGCTCACGCTGGTGGGCCACAAGCTGCGTGCCCCCAAGGGCGTGGGCGCGCTGTACGTGCGACAGGGCACGCCGCTCCGGGCCGTCACGCTCGGCGGCGGGCAGGAGCGGGGGCTGAGGCCCGGCACGGAGAACGTCCCATACGCCGTGGGGCTGGGCGTCGCGTGTGAGCTGGCGGGCCGGCGGCTCGCCCAGGGCACCCAGGCGCTGCTCGCGCTGCGCGAGCGGCTGTGGACCGGACTGCGAGACGCGGTGCCGGGGCTGGCCCTGAGCGGGCAGGACGCCGAGCGGCTGCCCAACACGCTCAACGTCCGCTTTCCCGGGGTTCGGGGTGGGGCGGTGCTGGCGGCGACGCCGGAGGTGGCCGCGTCCACCGGCTCGGCGTGCCATGACGGGGGCGAGACGGCGTCGCCCGTGCTCCGGGCCATGGGAATCCCGGAAGCGGACGCCCTGGGGGCGGTGCGCTTGTCCCTCGGACCGGACACCACCCAGGAAGAAGTCGCGCGGGCGGTGGTTGTGCTCGCGCGCGGGTGGAAGCAGGTGGCGGGCTGAAAACTTCCGTGCAATCACCCGACCTCGTCCGGCGTAGGGCGTTCTACCGGGGCAGGCCAACGGTGCGGCGCCACCCACCGGCGCGAGAGGGTTTCACGTGAGCTTCAGGGTCGACGTGTGGGAGGGAGGGCGCATCGCGCTGTTCTCCCTGCGGGCCAACCGGCTGCGCACGGTGCTGACGACGGTGGGCATTGGCGTGGGCGTGTGCACGCTGCTGGCCATCGTCGGCATCATCCAGGGAATCAACCAGTCCTTCGCGGACCAGCTCGCGCAAATCGGCGCGAACACGCTCCAGGTGTCCAAGTTCCCCTGGACCATGCGTGGAGACTGGTGGGAGTACCGCAACCGGAAGAACCTGTCGGCGGACCTGGTGGAGCCCATCCTCCAGGCCTCCGAGCACGTGGTGGCCGCCGCTCCGCTCTACTACGACCGGGTGGAGGCGCGCTTCCTGGAGCGGCGCATGGCGTCGGTGACGGCGCTGGGGACCACGGCGGACTACGCCATCATCTCCTCGTTCACGGTGGACAAGGGCCGCTTCCTGACGGAGGCGGACGTGGACAACCGGGCGCAGGTGGCGGTCATCGGCGCGGAGCTGGCGCGCACGCTGTTCCCGGGCCTGGACCCGGTGGGCCACCGCATCATCCTGGGCTCCAAGCCCTACCGCGTGGTGGGCTCGCTGGAGGCCAAGGGCACCATCCTGGGGGAGAACCAGGACACGGTGGTGGTGGTGCCCTTCCGCACCTTCCAGGCGGACTTCGGCAAGCGCAACTCGCCCAACATCGCGGTGTCGGTGGACTCGCCGGACAACGTGCTCAAGGTGCAGGACCAGCTCACCGTGGCGCTGCGGCGTGAGCGCAGGACGCCGCCGGAGGCGAAGGACGACTTCGCCATCAACCGGCCGGAGCAGCTGGCCAACATGTACGCGCAGCTCACCGGCGCGCTCTACGGCGCGGCCACGGGCGTGGGGCTGATTACCCTGCTGGTGGGAGGCATCGGCATCATGAACATCATGCTGGTGTCGGTGCGCGAGCGGACGCGGGAGATCGGCGTGCGCCGCGCGCTGGGGGCCAAGAAGCGCACCATCATCATCCAGTTCCTGATGGAGGCGGCCAGCGTGTCCGCGGTGGGCGGGACGCTGGGGACGGTGGTGGGGTTGGGGCTGGCGAAGACGGTGTCGTTCATCACGCCGCTGGCCGCGACGGTGGAGCCGTTGACGGTGGCGGGCGGCGTGGGGTTCGCGGCGATGGTGGGCCTGCTGTTCGGCATCTGGCCCGCGGCGCGCGCGGCGAACCTGGACCCGGTGGAAGCGCTCCGCCACGACTGAGGACGACTGCCCATGATGGCCTTGCTGGACACCTTGCGGCTGGCGTTCGGGACGTTCGTCTCCAACCCGCTGCGCTCCTTCCTGACGCTGCTGGGCATCGTCATCGGCGCCACTACGGTGGTGTCGATGATGGGTCTCATCGAGGGCCTGCGAATCCAGGTGAACGAGAACCTGTCGGAGCTGGGCGCCAACTGCTTCCAGGTGCAGCGGCTGCCCTTCGGCGCGGGCAACCTGTCGCTGGCGGAGCTGTCGCGCCGGCCGCGCTTCACGCATGAGGACCTGGAGGCCATCCGCGAGCTGCCTTCGGTGCTGACGGCCGCGGGGGAGGACTCGTCCGGTGGCCTGAAGGCGTCCACGCAGCTGCGCGAGTCGCGGGCGAACGTGAGCGTGTGGTCGGGGACGCCGGAGTACTTCCAGACGAACTCCGTGGTGGTGGCGCACGGGCGCGCCTTCACGCAGACGGAGTACCTGGATGGCAGGCGGGTGGCGGTCATCGGCCCGGACCTGGCGGAGACGCTGTGGCCCTCGCTGGACCCGCTGGGCCAGTCGTTCCGCCTGAAGGGGCGCAACTTCATCGTGGTGGGCGTGCTCAAGCGCAAGGGCGGCTTCCTGGGCGGCAGCGGCCAGGACAACCAGGTGATGACCCCGCTGACGGCCTTCCGTCCGCTGTTCGGCGTGCGCGACTTCCGGGTGAGCATCCAGGCGACGTCCGCGGAGGTCGTCAAGCGCGCGCAGGACGAGGTGACGGTGCTGATGCGCCGGCGTCACAACCTCAAGCCGCTGGAGCCGGATGACTTCTTCGTGTTCTCCAACGAGAGCTCCACGGAGATGTTCAACAACATCTCGCAGGTGATTTCGGTGGCCAGCTTCGGCGTGTGCCTCTTGTCGCTGCTGGTGGGCGGCATCGGCATCCTGAACATCATGCTGGTGGCCGTGACGGAGCGGACGCGGGAGATTGGCATCCGCAAGGCGCTGGGCGCGAAGAAGCGGCGCATCCTGGCGCAGTTCGCCACGGAGGCGGTGGTGCTGTCCCTGGCGGGCGGCCTGCTCGGCGTGGCGCTGGGGGTGGGGCTGGCGCACCTGGCGCGCTGGGTGCTGGGCCTGCCCACCGAGGTGCCGGGCTGGGCCATTGGCCTGTCGCTGGCGATGAGCAGCGGCGTGGGCCTGGGCTTCGGAATCTATCCGGCCGCTCGCGCCGCGAAGCTGGACCCGGTGGAGGCGATGCGCACGGAGTAATGCGCCACCTGGCGCCGAGCCGTGTCTGGTGAAAAGGGGCCCGCCCGCGAGCGTTTCCGCGGACCGGGCCCCTTCCTATTCCACGCGCGAGGGCGTGGGGACTACGGGCAGGGCGCCGTGCAGATGAGCTGGCCGGTGATGGGGTGCTTGTAACAGAACGGCGCGCACTCGGACTTCGGGGCGGTCTCGGTGGTGAAACCCGTGGTGACACCGAAGACAGCGGCGGCGGCGGTGAAGACGACGGCAACGCGGAGGTGCTTGAGAGCCTTCATTGGGGTGTGTCTCCAGACAGCGTGTCCGTACGGCCCGGCAAGAATGGCGCTGGGCGTAATTAATGACAACTAAGAAATTGAGAACATCTCTGCGCGTGTGGCTTTGCTGGTGAGACACGCACAACGCGCGCCGGTGAGACATCCTGGATTGGAGAGGGATTGCGGCGCGCTTGTAACTATCGCGTGGGTTGGTGCGAGCGGGGACCGCCGCCGGCCCACTGGTAGCCGAGCGTCGCGCCGGAGCCGACGAAGGCCAGGGCGATGAGCTGGCGCACGGCCTGGAGGCGGGTGCTGGGCTCGGAGAGCTTCGTCAGCAGGCCGTCGACGGCGGCGGCCAGGAGGGTGCCCGCGGCGGCGCCAGCGAGGGCTCCGACGTAGGCGTCGGCCCTGTCCTCGCTGCGGCCGAACGCGAGCTCGCCCAGGCCCCAGGTCCCGAGCGCGGCGAGGGGCGGGGTGAGCAGGAGGCCTCCGCCGACGGCCGCGACCTCCAGGTCCATGAAGCGTCCGCTGCCCGGCGTGGCGGGGCGGAAGAAGAGCAGGCGCGAGGGCAGGTAGCCCCCGAGCATCCCCGTGGCCGTCTGCGCGCTCGTGGCGCCCAGGCGTGTGTCCCCGCCGACGCGGGTTGCGCCCCAGATGCCGGTGAGCGGGAGCAGCGCGAGGCCGCCGTGCGCGACCCAGGCGCCCGTGGAGAGGGGCGCGTCCTCGGGACGGGTGGGCTGGTACGTGCTGCTCGCGCCGAGCGGAGGCGGGGTGGTGGGCTCCAGCCGAGAGGCTCTCAGCGGGACATCGGCGCGGGACTCACGGGGCGCGACGAGGCCCGCGCCCACGAGGAGCCAGGTGCTCAAGATGACGAGATGTCGTGACATGCGCGCTCGGGCCGTGAGGAAGAACGGGAGGGTGCTCACGTGGATGCACCCGCTCCACCTCGCCCCGGGGCCGAGTGACGTGCGTCACACACTGTCCTCGCGCCCGGGTGTTGTCCGGTGGACGCCGTGTGCGTGCGCTCGGTGTCACCAGACAGGTGCCGCGACAGGGGAGCGCCATTAGCTTCCCAAGGTGAAGCTGGCCTGCTCCGTGCTCGTCGCGTTGCTCGTCGCCGGGTGCCCTGCTCCGAATCATCGGCACGACCTCCGGCTGCGCGCGCTGCCCACCGCGGCGGATGAGACGCGCTCGCTGGCCTTCTTCCAGTCGCTCGGCGTCGCGCTCACGCCCGGCCACCACGTGGAGCTGGTGGAGAACGGCCGCGTCTTCGATGTGCTCGACGAGGAGATTCGCGCCGCGCGCTCCAGCATCCACATCGCCAGCTACATCTGGCGCCCGGGTGAGCCCTCGGAGCGACTGGTGCGCGCGCTGCGCGAGCGACAGCCCGGGGTCGCGTGCCGCGTGCTCGTGGACCCGCTGGGCAGCGTCAACTTCGACTCCGTGGGCATCGCGCTCGCGAACGCGGGCTGCGAGGTGCGCATCTTCCGTCCCATCCAGGGCGCCATGCCCTCGCTCGACGCCGCGCGCATCAAGACGCGCCTGCACCGCAAGCTCGTGGTGCGCGACGGCGAGGTCGGCGTCACCGGAGGCTTCGGCATCTGGCGCAGCTGGCTCGGCGACGCGGAGGGGCCGGAGTACTGGCGCGACATGAGCGTGCGCGCCGAGGGCCCCGCCGTGCGCGAGATGCAGGTGGCCTTCGCGCAGAACTGGCAGGAGGCGGGCGGAGACTTCCTTCCACCCGAGGCCTTCCCGGAGCTCGCCTCCCGAGGTGAGGCCCGCGCGGGCTTCGTCGCGAGCACGCAGAACCGCTTCCTCTCCGACGCGCGCCGCATGACGCTGCTCACCATCGCCGCCGCGAGGCGACGCCTCTGGATTTCAAACTCGTACTTCATCCCCTCCGACGCCATCGGCGACATGCTGCTGGAGAAGGTGAAGCAGGGCGTGGACGTGCGGGTGCTCGTGCCCGGGCGACATCACGACATCGCGCCGGTGCACGCCGCGCAGCGCGCGTCCTACGCGAGGCTGCTCGAGGGCGGGGTGCGCATCTGGGAGTACGAGCTGTCGATGATGCACTCCAAGACGATGCTCGTGGACGAGGACCTGTCCGTGGTGGGCTCGACGAACCTGGACCCGCTGGCGTTGAGCACCTCGGACGAGTGCTCGCTGGTGGTGGAGGACCCGGCGCTGGCCGCGTCGCTCGCCGCGGCGTTCGAGAAGGACATGCTCCACTCGCGCGAAATCCACTGGGACGGCTGGCGCCGCCGGGGACTGCTGCAGCGGCTGGGCGAGAAGCTGCCGTGGCTCATCGGCGACTATCTCTGAGGCACACCTCAGAACCGGAACGACGTGCCCAACTGGAGGAGTGGCTCCTCGGCCTCCCACGTTTCGGTCCGCGGCGCGGCGGCGGGGCTGCACATCCCGAAGGGGCAGAGCAGGATCGGAGGTGGATAGGTCGTCCTGCGTGTCCGCGTGGACTGGACGCCCACGCCGAGCGACAGGTGCCACCGGGTGCTCAGTGGATGGGAGTAACCCACGAGCCCTCCGAAGGAGCTGCGCCTGCCGAACGTGTCGTCGCCCACGGTGAACAGGGTGTAGCTCGCCTGCGCCGCGACGAAGACACCTTCCTGGAACGTCTCGCCGAAGAAGACGCGGCTGCCCACCTGCGCGCCCACGAGGTTGATGTCCGGGCCGAAGTGGGTGCCGCCGAAGAACGACAGGTGCCGGAAGGGCTGATGCTCCATGCTCACCATGAGGAGGGGGAGCTCGGCCCGTGTCCGGTCGAAGCTCCAGGAGTGGCCTCGCGCCCCGACGTTCACCGCCCAGTTCCGGGACTCGAGGTTGGAGGGCGCGTGCCCGGAGGGGCGCGGTGGGGGGCTGGTGTCCCCCTGGGCTCGGGCGAGGAGGGGGAGGGCGACGAGTCCGCTCAGGAGGCCGCATCGAATCAGGTCGAGGTTCATGGGGGCGTGGACCTGGGGAGGCGTGGGGGTCAGAACCGGAGCGTGAGCGCCAACTGCAGCACGGGCTCCACGGCCTCCGTCTCCGAGACGGCCTCCTGGGCGGCAACCTCCTGCTTGCAGTAGAGGAAGATGCAGGGCGCGATGTTCGAGGCAGGGGAGGTCTGCGTCCGGGTGCGGGTGCTCTGTGCGCCGGCCCCGACGGAGATGATCCACCGCCGCTCCAGCACATGCGAATAGCCCACGAGCCCTCCCAAGGAGGTGCGGGTGCCATCCGTGTTGGAGTCCACCTCGATGAGGGAGTGGCTGGCCTGCGCCGCCACGAAGAAGCCTTCGTGGAACGTCTGGCTGAAGAAGACCCGGGTGCCCACCTGCCCTCCGAAGGTGTCGAGGTCCACCTTGAAGTGGAGGCCCCCGTACAGGGACAGGTAGCGGAAGAGCTGCTGCTCCAGGTTCACCGTGAGGAGGGGGAAGCCGGCGGGCGACTCGTCGAACGAGAACGACTGGCCGCGCACCGCCAGGTTCAAGGACCGAGTCCAGCGGTCGGCCTCGACCTCGGTGGCGGGGTCGAGGAAGGGCGAGGGCGCCGCCTCTTCCTGGGCGTGTGCGAGGAGGGGGAGGGCGACGAGTCCGCTCAGGAGGCCGTGACGCAACGAGCTCAAGTTCATGGTGGCGTGGCCCCAGGGCAAAGGGTGTGCCGGGCGCAACCCGGCGGGATGACAACCCCCGGGACGCGCGAAGTGAGCAAGCCGGTGCACAGACGCGAAGCGCGCTTCGCGAGGCACCGCGTCTTCCAGGTGGCGATGCCCACCGGCGCCGGGCTCAAGCTCGACGAGGTCGGCGCCGTGAGAGGGCGGAGGACTCGCGGTGCGTCGTCGGACGCGCCCCAGACAGTGACGCGCCACGCGTGGTAATGGCTGCGGGCATGAGCACCCAGGACGTGGTGGGGCGGGCCCTCATCCGAGAGATACGGCCCGAGGATGATGTGGCGGTGGGAGAGCTGCTGGTCGAGGCCTTCACCACCCAGTACGCGAAGAAGCTGCCGGAGGTGGTCTACACGGAGGAGCGCAAGCGCGAGCTGCGCGACGTGGCGGCTCGGCGGAAGATCGCCTCGCTCCTGGTGGCGGAGCTCGATGGCGAGGTCGTCGGCACCGTGGCCCTCTTTCCTCCCGGCGCGCCGGGCTCGGAGGCGTGGCTGCCTCGCGCGGCGGACCTGCGTGGGCTGGCCACCGCGGTGAAGGTGCATGGCACCGGCCTGGCCCGGCCGCTGCTCGATGCCGCCGAGGCCCTGGCCCGGCGCTGGGGCGTGGACGCGGTGTGTCTGCACGTGCGCCGGGGCGCCGTCGGCGTCGCCCGCATGTACATGTCCCGCGGCTACGTGCGCGAGCCCGAGGGCGACATGGACCTGCCCACGGTGTTCCTCGAGGCGTACGTGCTGCGCCTGAAGTAGCCGTGCTCCGGTGGCCGCCGCCCTGATGACCCCTGTCATCAGGCCCTCGACGGCGGTCACCAGGAGCGCGCCCACCTCGGCCCCCGGAGTCGCGGACCTCCTCTGTGATTCCAGGGGCTTGGCGAGTCACCGACCCTGGCACACCTCGTGCTCAAGGCACCTGCATCGGCTGACCTGGCTCAGCCCCTCGCAGCCCAGCCCCCGAGGACCTCGTCATGGCGCTCTCCCCCATCTCCCGCTCCGCCGTCTCCCCCGTCGCCCCCTCGCTGTCGTCCCGCGCCGAGTCGGTGTCGCAGGCGGCGCGGCCGACGCCGATGAACGCGCCCTCCGCCCAGTCCCTCTTCCAGAAGGACGGCTTCGAGGTGGGCGGGGGCCTCAAGAGCGCGGAGGGACTCCAGAAGCTGGTGAAGGTGCTCGCCTCGCAGCTGGAGGTCCTCAATGAGCTGGCGCAGGTGCTCGGTGGCGCGCAGGGGCAGGGCGGCACGGGCGTGCCCCCGCTGAGCGGCGCGCAGGGGCAGGGCGGCACGGGCGTGCCTCCGCTGGGTGGCGCGCAGGGGCCGGGCGCGCTCGCGGGCTGCGCCGAGACCTCCGCCGCGGCCCCGTCCCCGCAGGTCCCGAGCATCGGCGCCGAGGCGCCGTCGCCTTCGGGCAAGGCCGCGGCCCCGTCCCCCGGACAGCCCGCGGAGGCGGTCGGCGCGAAGCAGAAGGTCTCCGACTCGCAGGGCGTGAAGAAGGACGGCAACACGCTGTCGCTGCACAACGACGGCGACAAGCCGATGACCATCCAGTTCACGCCCAACGCGGGGGAGAAGGCGGTGGACCCGGTCACCCTCCAGCCGGGCGAGAACCGCACGGTGAAGTTCCCCGAGGGGTGGTCGGGCAACTTCCGCAGCACGTCGGGCGACGGCAAGAACGCCACGCTCGGTGAGGTGAAGTTCGACGGTGGCTTCGGGAAGACCTACTACGACGTCAGCTACATCGAGGGGCACAACACCGCGATGACGATGCAGCCCGCCAGCGGCGGCCGGACGTCCGGGACCCTGGAGAACCTGCTCTCCTCCGCGCCCGACGCCGTGAAGGCCCGAGGTGAGGACGGGTCGGTGTATGGCATCAAGAAGACCACCACCTCGGAGGTGAAGGACCCGGCGGTGGTAGACTTCTTCCGCAAGCACGTCGGCGCGGACCAGGGTTATGTCATCCCCACCGACGACGCGAGCACGCTGGGCAGTGGTGACAGCAACCTGGTCGTCCGCTTGAAGAACCTCACCTGAGTCCCACCGGCGCCGCGCGCGCCGGCCGTGTCCCCTCCATGAGCGTCCGCCTCCCGCCGAATGCCCCCCGCCCCGGAGTCCCCCCTCGGTCCGCGAGGGAGGAGGCGGCGCGAGAGCAGGCGAAGCCCGCGGAGGCGAAGAAGTCGGACAAGTCCACCCAGGCGAAGGGCACCGGAGGCAAGCCCGCGACGGGTGGGAAGACCGGGGCCCGCCCCGCCGAGGGTGAGCAGGCGCAGCAGGGCGCGCAGGGCGGCGTCCACCGCGACGGGATGGATGCCGGCGCCCAGCGCGGCGGCTCCGGCGGGCTCGAGGGCTTCACCCAGGGCGGCGCGGAGGCGCTCGGCACCGCGCCCCCGACGGGCACCTCCACGGGCATGGCGGCGAAGCCCGCGCAGGTGGCGACGCCCACGCCTGCGACGCAGCCGCAGCCGTCCACGCGCGCCGAGCAGCAGGCGCCTCCGACGCCGCAGCAGCCCGCGCGTGAGTCCACTTCGGCCCAGGCTCCGCGCGAGCGGGACCTCGCGGAGCGCGCGCCGCGCGAGGAGACGCCGGCCTCGCGGGAGGGCCGCGCGAGGGTGCGCGCCGCCGTGATGGACCGGCTGATGCGGGGCTACGCGGACCTGGAGGCCAAGCTCTCCCAGTTCGTGCAGGCCCCGGGGCGTCACCAGGGCGTCGTCACGGTGCCCATCATGATGAGCGAGAGCTCCGTCACGCTCGAGTTCTGGGCCGTGGCCGCCGGGACGGCCGATGACCGGGCCTTCCTGGCCGAGGTGCTCGGGGTGCCGGCGAACGTGGATGACGCGTACCTGCTCGAGCTGTTGCGCGAGGAGATCCACCTCGCCTTCGACGTGTTCCAGCGCTCGGAGCCGGGCAAGCAGGCCCGCGCGGCGTACGAGGCGGTGCTCACGCGCTACGACGCGGCCCGCATCCAGCCCGTCATCGAGGGCCACGACGCCGGCCCGATGGTGTCCGAGTGCGCCCGGCTCCAGCTGTCGTGCGAGCCGGCCTTCACCCGCTCACTGCTCCTGTCCCCGCTCCAGCTCGCCGTCGCGCGCTTCGCCGACGAGGGCAGCGCCACGCAGGTGATGGTGGCCGGGCTGACGCTGCAGCAGCTGGGCTCGCTCGTGGGGCACCTGCGCACGCTCAACCCGCTGCTCAGCAACGCGCAGGTGCGCAACCTCCTGTTCCGCGCCTCCACGGATTTGAAGCTCGCGTTGCGAAAGCCACTGGGTGACGCAGAGGTGGAGCGCGTGCAGGAGCTCGCGAAGCAGCTCCTCCGGCTCCAGGCCGTGGAGTACCTCCACGTCTGAGGAGCGACGCCCACGAGGGACATCGCCCGAGCGTCGTGCACTCCGGCGCGGGGCGAGGGAGGCGTCGCGCCGACACGCGTGTGACGAGGGTGCCCCTTGCAACGGGAGCACGCCGCCCGCGCATTGCGCGGGGCAGCGCGGCTCCAGCTCGGCCTGCTCAGCAGAGGCGTCGCGCCGGCATGCGGTCGGCTCGAGACGCAGGTCCCGCTCCGCGCGTCAGTCCGCCAGCCTTCGCGGCGAGCGTGACGCGCGGCCCAGGTAAGGCCCTCCGCTCAGGAGGACTCGCGGGCGAAGGCGCCCCTGCGGGAGCCGCCGCCATCGGAGTTGCCCAGCGCCGTGGCAATCTCGCCGCCGCGCTGCGCGCGCTCGGCCTCGGTGGTGCCCTCGGCCTTCTCGACGACGAGCATGCCGCCGCCGTTGTGCTCGCTCCAGGCGGTGCCCACCGCGTCCTCGAGCGCCCCGGCGTCCATCTTCACGCTCTTGCCGGTCCCCGGGTCCTTCACCGTGTAGTTGCCCTGCGCGTCCTTGCCATCGACGGTGACCCAGTGCGCGCGGCCCTTGCCCGCGTCCTTCGCGTTCGGGTCCACCTTGTTGGAGTCCACCAGCACCGCGGCCTTGCCGTCGCGCGCCAGGGCTTCATCCATCAGCTTCTTGTCGAAGGAGCCGGAGGCCTGCGTCACCGCCGCGCCCTCGTGCGCAATCATGTTCGACAGCTCGTGCGGCGTCGTCCCGTCGCCGTTGGTGAAGCGCGACTCGAGCGAGTCCATCGTCTCCGTCGACGGCTTCGCGCCCGTGGTGCCCTTGTCCTTGCCCAGCATCACCGCCACCGCGGACCCGCAGTTGGAGTCCTTGGTCTGCTGGAGCACCGAAGCGCCGTCCGCGGGCCCGCCCAGCTGGGGCACCTTCATGGACGACAAGTCACTCACGCAGGCCACCTGCTGGGGCTGGGTGGCGGACGCCGTACCCACCGCGCTGGCCAGCGCACCGAAGCGCTGCACCCACTCGCTCAGCTGCGCCTCCTGCGCGCCGTACGCATCCGTGGGCGCCTCCACCGGCGTCACCTCGGGGGCCGCCGCCGTGCCCGTCCCGGATGCTGCGGCCCCCGGCGCCGGCGTCACGTCGACGCGTGGCTGCTCGAGGGTCCTCACCAGGGTCGGAGAGAGGGGGATGCGCACGGGGGGCCTCCAGGGACAAAAGGGGTACGTGGTCATCCCACTCTAACCCGAAAGTCCCTCCGCGTTAAGAGTCCCGCCCCGTATCCAGGTCGTGCTTGCGCAGCAGTTTCTTCAAGTAGACACGGTCGATGTCCGCCTCGCGGGCGGCCCGGGAGATGTTCCCCTCGCAGCGCTCCAGTAGATTTTTCAGGTAGTCGCGCTCGAAGCCCTCGATGAGGCGCTCCTTGGCTTCCTTGAAGGGGAGGTCCAGCTCGACCTTGGCGCCCCCCTCCTCGCCGGAGGACTCCAGCTCCGGCAGGGCCTCCTCGCCCAGGTTGACCACCTGCTCCACCACGTTGCGCAGCTCGCGCACGTTGCCGGGCCAGGGGTACTGGGCCAGCAGCGCGCGCGTCTGGACCGACAGCGCGCTGGGCGCCCGGCCCGTCTGCTTGAGCATGTGGTCGATGAGCGCCGGGATGTCCTCGGGGCGCTCGCGCAGGGGCGGCAGGCTCACGCGCAGCACCGCGAGCCGGTGGAACAAGTCCCGCCGGAACTTCCCCTGCTGCACCGCCTGCTCCAGGTTCACGTGCGTGGCGGCCACCACGCGCATGTTCACGGAGATGTAGTCGTTGGCGCCCACGCGCTTGACCTGCCGGCGCTCCAGCACGCGCAAGAGGCGCGGCTGCAGCTCCAGGGGCAGCTCGCCCACCTCGTCCAGGAACACCGTGCCGCCCTGGGCGCGCTCGAAGGCGCCCGCGCGGTCCGTCTGCGCGCTGGTGAACGCGCCCTTCACGTGGCCGAACAGCTCGCTCTCGATGAGCGTGGGCGGCACGCCCGCCAGGTCCACGATGACGAACGGGCCCTTCTTGCGCGGGCTCTGCTGGTGGATGGCCTCCGCGCACAGGTCCTTGCCCGTGCCCGTCTCGCCCTGGATGAGCACGTCCGCGCCGCCGGGGGCCAGCCGCTCCAGCAGCGTGAAGGCCTCGCGCATCTTGCGGCTCTGCCCGACGAGCGCCCCGAAGTGGTCCTTGTCCGACAGCAGGACGGCGCGCTCGCGCGTGTCCTCGGGCATCAGCTTCAGCTCGGTGGTGCCCAGGGTGATGACGGTGCCGGGGCGCAGCTCCAGGGACGTGAAGCGCAGCCGCTCGCAGAACGAGCCGTTGTGCGATTCCAGGTCCGTGGCCACCACGTGCTCGTCATGCACCTCCAGCCTCAGGTGCTGTCGGGACACGGCCTTGTCCGCCAGGACGATGTCGCACGTGGGCGCCTTGCCCACCACGTGCGTGCCCTGTCGGAGCGGATGCACCTTGCCGGAGTCCGGACCCGAGAGGATCCGGAGCACCATCTTCACCTGACCCGCCCGTCCGCGCGTCAGCGTGGCCGTGGCATCCAGGTTCGCCTCTTCCTCGTCCGGCGGCAGCGACACGAGGGCGGACGCTAGCACGCCCCGGCGGGGGTGCCACCTTCCACGCGTGTCACCGCTTCCGGGGGCGCACCAGCGCGCGCACCGGCCGCGCGGCCTTCTTCTCCTCGGGCAGGGAGGCGAGGAAGCCGTCCACCTCCCCCGCGCGCTCGGGCAGCTCCGCCTGGGTGAACCACCCCTTGGCCCGCGCGGCCTCCTCGCGCGCCTGGGGCACCTGCCCCGTCCGGGCCAGCGCCTTCGCCAGCGCGAAGCCGGACTCCGCCAGCGCGTCCGGGGGCGCGTCCGGGAAGCCCACGGCCTCGCGCAGCAGCTTCACGGCCTCGTCCGCGCGGCCCAGCCCGAGCAGCGCCTGGCCCACGCCGTCCAGGGAGAACTGCAGCTTGTCGTCGCCCGCGGGCAGCACCTTCTGCTTCATCGCGAGCGCGCGCTCATACGTCTTCAGCGCGTCCTCGAAGCGGCGCAGGCCGAGCTGACACATGCCCAGCTCGTCGAGCGCCTCCGCCAGCTTCAGGTTGTCCGCGCCGTAGATGGCCTGGAGGATGTCCGCCGCCGCCTGCGCGTGGGGCAGGGCCTTGTCGTCCTGCCCCTGCTCGCGCAGCGTCATGGACAACAGGCCGTGGCGCCGGGCCACGTCGGGGTGCTGCGGGCCCATGGCGGCGGTGGTCTTCTGGAGCGCGTCCTCCATCAGCCTCAGCGCGAGCGCCGAGTCACCGAGCGAGTTCACCACGTGCGCGAGCAGGAACGTGGTGCGCGCGCGCTTGGGGTGCTCCTCCGGCAGCGCCCTCGCGTAGAGCGCGCGGGCCTCCTCCACGCGCGCCTTGGCCACGTCGTACTGCTCCTGGGTGATGGCCAGGTTGGCTTGATTGACGCGCACGTCGCCCAGCAGCACGGCGTCTCCGCCCATGCGCTCCAGGGTGGCCTCGGCCAGCTCGCCCCAGCGCGCCGCGGGCTCGAAGTGCTCGAGTCCATCCTCCACGAAGAGCAGCTTGTTGAGCGCCGTCACCTTCAGCCGGTCCGCGTGGCCGGCCTCCGCGTCGAACACCGCGCGCGACAGCAGCTTCGCGGCCTCGGCGGAATCGCCCGTCTGCTCGAGCAGCCAGCCGTTCAGGTACCGCGCCTCGGAGCGCAGCGGCAGGTAGCCGGTGGCCTCGACGGGGGCCATCAGCGGTTGGATGGCCTCCAGGGCCTGGGGGTGTCTGCCCGCGTCCATGAGCGCGCGCACGTGGGAGAGCTTCTCCTCCAACAGCTCGATGTCCGCGCGGCGCAGCGGGTCCGAGGGCCGTCGCTGCGCCGAGGCCAGCGCCTCCGCGTCCTCGCACTCCCACAGCGAGGGCAGGGCGAGCGCCGCGTCCAGCGACTTCTCCACCATCGCCGCGTCCGCGCTCGACAGCAGCTCCACCGTGGCGCGGAAGTCCTTGCGCCGACGCTCCAGGCACACGAGCTGCCGGTCCAACTGCTCCTCGGGCTTCACGCCCTGCACCTGGGTGGCCTCGCACGCCTGCACGCGCTGCTGCTTCCACGCCTGGGCGTAGTCTTCCAGGGCGTGCGTCACGCGCTCGGCCATCGTCTTCGCGAAGGGGCGGCCCGTGGCCTCGAACGCGGTGGCCAGCTTGTCGCGCGTGGAGGACGACCACGCCTCGTCCATCTGCGCGCCCGCGTCCACGCACGTGCGTGACTGGTGCCACACCGCGCCCGCCGTCAGCGCGAGCGTGGTGCCCAGCGCGCCCGCCGCCGTCGCCCACCGACGGCGCTGCAGCCGGTGGTGCTCCTGGGACAGCGCCTCCAGCAGCGCGGACATCGAGGGGAAGCGCTGGTCGGCCTCCAGCGACAGGCCGCGCAGCACGGCGTCGCGCACCCAGCCGGGCACCTTCGAGTCGCGCGGCGGCTCGCGCACCGCGAGCGGAGGCGGCCGCGTGGAGGAGGTCGCCAGGGCGCCCCGGGGCGTGGCGAGCGACTCGGTGCGCCCGCCGGCCTCGACCATGCTGGAGATGACGTAGGCGCGCACGCTCCCCGGGTCGAAGGGGCGCGCGCCATAGAGCGCGCCGTACAGCGCGGCGCAGAAGCTGAACTGGTCCGTGCGCCCGTCCAGCGTCGCGCCCCGGAACTGCTCCGGGGACATGTAGTTGGGCGTGCCCACCAGCGCGCCATGTCCGGTGAGCGTGGTGTCCAGCATGCGCCGACCGGAGGCGAGCGTCTCGCGGGTCTCCTCGGGGAGCGGGTCCTCCTCGCGCAGCTCGCCGATGGGACGCGCCAGGCCGAAGTCCATCACGTACACGCGGCCCGCGCGGCTGATGAGCACGTTGGCCGGCTTGAAGTCGCGGTGCACCAGCCCCGCCGCGTGCGCGGCCTCCAGGCCCCGGCCCGCGTCCACGTAGCGCGTGAGGATTTCGCGCCACGAGCGCGGCGACTCCTTCAGCCACGACGCCAGCGTGCCGCCGTCCACCAGCTCCATCGCGACGAAGACCTGGTCGCCCCACATGCCCACGTCGAACACCGGGATGACGTGCGGGTGGGAGACGCGCGCCATGGCCTGCGCCTCGCGCAAGAGCCGCGCCCGCGCCTCCTCGGACTCGTCGTGGCGTCCGTCCGGATGCAGCAGCTTGAGCGCCACCTTCCGGTCCAGGTCCGGGTCATAGGCCGCGTACACCACGCCCATGCCGCCCTGGCCCAGTCGGCGCAACAGCACATACCGGCCCACCTGGGAGAACGGCGGCGCCCGGCGGCGCGCCTCGTCCGGCCCCGTGGCGGAGTCGTCACCGTGGGAGCTCGAGCCCACATCCCGATCTCCAGTGCCATAGGAGCGCGAGCCCGCACCTCGGGCCCCCGTCCCGTGGGAGCCCGCGCCTGGGACGCCCGCGCCCAGGGACGCTGTCCCCTCGAGCTTGTCGCCCGTGCCCAGGGACATCGTCCCCTCGGGCTCGCCGCCCGTGCCCAGGGACATCGTCCCTTCGAGCTTGTCGCCCGTGCCCAGGGACATCGTCCCCTCGTCCGCGGGGGCCGGGACGAGCGACACCGTCCCCTCGTCCTCGCCGCCCGTGCCGACGGAGCCCTCGCCCCTGTCGCCTGTGTCGTTCTTGGTCATTCCTGGCGCACCCTTCCCCCGAGTGTACCCAAGCTCTTTGGGACTCCCAGGTTCTCGCCGCCTCGCGTCAGTCGCCTGGCTGCTCCAGGACAGACGCGCCGACCGGACGCGAGGTGTCCGCCGGGACCTCGTGCCCTCGGGTGAGGTCGGAGCACAGGCCGCGATGTGGGAAGGTCGCACCTGCGCGAAGGTCCCTCCAAGACCCCACGTCGACGGCGCCCAGGTCCTTGTGCCCACGCGAGGGAAGGCGCGAGCCTGGGTGGGCCATGTCCATCCGCAAGGACTACGTCGAGCGTCTCATCGAGCAGTTCGCCGCCGCGCTGGCGCGACTGCTCAAGGCCCGCCACGAGAAGCGCTTCGCCGACGCGGCGGCGCTCATCCGCTCGACGGCGCTCGACACGTTGGGGATGGAGTACGCGGCCCTGCTGATGGTGGACGCCGCGTCCACCGCGCGCCTGCTGGGCGACCCGCTGCGCGTGAAGGTGCTCGCGCGACTGGTGGCCGAGGACGGCGAGCTGCACCTGGAGCAGGGCGACTCCCAGAGGGCCACCGAGCGCTTCGAGTACGCGCTCGCGCTGTATGCCGAGGCGCGCCGCCTGGGCCTCCCCCATGACGCGGAGGACTCCGCCGTCCTCACCCGCCTGCGTGCGTGGTTGGGTCCCGGCGCGAGCGCTTGAAAGACAACACTGTCGCCTGAGTCCGCCCGCACCCGTCAATGAATGACGCGGCGCGGCCCATGACGCCATGCATTGAAGACCCCATGGGATGCCTTTGCGGGAGGGGGTCCTCTTCCCGACAGGTGGAGTGCTGGGGTGCAGGACAGTCGCCCGGCATTCTGGCGGGCGGCCCCGGGGGTGGGTTGCGGTGATGTCTGTGTTCGCGGCTACGATGAAGCGCACGTCCTCGTTGCCATGTCTGGGGTGTGCGCTTGTCGTTCGTCGAGCTTCCCGAGAGCGTCGTTCCGTGTCGAAACCTGGTGGGAGGTGAGTGGCTGCTGCCGCCGGGCGCGACGCTGCTGGATGTCCGCAGCCCCTACACCGGCACCGTCATCGGCCGGGTTCCCCTCACGCCCGCGGACGGTGTCGCTCAGGCGGTGGAGGCCGCGCGTCCCGCCGCCGCGCTGTGGAGGAGCCTGTCTCCGCGCGAGCGCACCCAGCCCCTGTTCCGCTTCCGGAGCCTGCTGGAGCGGGACCTGGACCGGCTGTCGAACCTCGCCGCGAGCGAGGCGGGCAAGACGGTGGCGGAGGCGCGCGCCGGCGTGCTCAAGGGCCTGGAGGTGTGTGAGTTCGCGCTGTCCCTGCAGAACCTGGACAGCGGCGCGCACCTGGAGGTGAGCCGGGGCGTCACGTGTGAGCTGCGCCGCGAGCCCTTGGGCATCGTCGCGGGCATCACCCCGTTCAACTTCCCGGCGATGGTGCCCATGTGGCTGTTCCCCATCGCGGTGACGCTGGGCAACGCCTTCATCCTCAAGCCGTCGGAGAAGGTGCCCCTCACCGCGTGCGCGCTGGGCGAACTGATGCGCGAGGCGGGCTATCCCCCCGGCGTCTTCTCCGTCGTGCACGGCGGGCGCGAGACGGTGGACGCGCTGGTGGAGCACCCGGACGTCAAGGCGCTGGCCTTCGTGGGCTCGTCGGCCGTGGCGCGGCAGCTCTACGCGCGCGGCGGTGAGCGCGGCAAGCGCGTGCTCGCGCTGGGCGGCGCGAAGAACCACCTCATCGTCGCGCCGGACGCGGACCCGGACCTCACCGCGCAGGCCGTGGTGGACTCGTTCACCGGCTGCGCGGGCCAGCGCTGCATGGCGGGCAGCGTGCTCCTGGCGGTGGGCGACATCGAGCCCTTGCTCCAGGACATCGCCCGGCGCGCGGCCCGGCTCGAGGTGGGCCCCGGCATGGGCGCCATCATCGACAAGGGCGCGGTGGAGCGGCTGGAGGCGGCCATCGCCCGCGCGGCGTCCGAGGGCGCGCGCCTCACGCTGGACGGGCGCGGCAAGCGTCCGGCGGGCGAGCAGTGGGCCGGCGGCAACTGGCTGGGCCCGTCCATCCTGGACCACGTGCGCCCGGACATGGAGGCCGCCAGGCGCGAGCTGTTCGGCCCGGTGCTGTCCATCATCCGCGTGCCCACGCTGTCGGCGGCGCTCGCGGTGGAGAACGCGTCCACCTACGGCAACGCCGCGTCCATCTTCACCACCAGCGGCGCGGTGGCGCAGGCGGCGGTGGAGGGCGTGCGCGCGGGCATGGTGGGCGTCAACGTGGGCGTGCCCGTCCCGCGCGAGCCGTTCTCCTTCGGCGGCACCGGCGAGTCGCGCTTCGGCCACGGCGACATCACCGGCGTCTCCAGCCTCGACTTCTGGACGCAGCTCAAGAAGGTCACCCGCAAGTGGTCGGCTCGCACCGACGGCTCGTGGATGAGCTGAGCGTTCCTCCCGCACGAGCTCCAGTCGCGCCCGCAAGGAGGGCGCTCCCATGGCAGACAAGAAGCCCGTCAACTCCATCCGTCTCACCTCCCATCCGGATGGCGACACGCCCAGCGTGCCCATCCGCTGGGGCGAGGTGGATCCGCTGCGCCGGGGGCCCGTGGTGGCCACGCTCACCGAGCCCGGCCACCGCAACGTCATCGGCACGCACGCGGGCTCCTACGCCGTCTACCGCGCGCTCGCCGTGGCCGCGGGCATGCTGCCGCAGGACCACCGCGCGGACCTGAAGGACACCTCGCCCGCCGCGGAGATTGGGCCGCATCCGTCCTGGAGCAACCCGGACCGCATCGTCTCCCTGGACCCGTGGGGCGCGGTGGCGCCGCAGGCCTTCCGCCCCTTCTACGAGCAGGGCGTCGACTTCCGTCCCACCATCGCCGTCACCCGCGCGCACATCAACCTGCCGGAGCTGCGCGACGCGGTGGAGGCGGGCCGGCTGGTCCCGGACGGGGACCTGCTCACCGCCAACGGCGACATCAAGGTGGTGAAGGCCGCGGTGGACCCGGTGTGGCACCTGCCGGGAATCGCTCGGCGCTTCGGCCTGACGGAGAGCGCGCTGCGCCGCGGCCTCTTCGAGCAGACGGGCGGCATGTTCCCGGAGCTGATTACCCGCCCGGACCTGCACGTCTTCCTGCCGCCCATCGGCGGGCTCACGCTGTATGCCTTCGGTGACATCCGCTCGGTGGCGAACAAGGACATCCCGCTGGCGGTGCGCGTGCATGACGAGTGCAACGGCTCGGACGTGTTCGGCAGCGACATCTGCACCTGCCGGCCGTACCTGGCGCACGGCATCGAGGAGTGCGTGCGCACGTCGCAGGCGGGCGGCGCGGGCATCATCGTCTACCTGCGCAAGGAGGGCCGCGCGCTGGGCGAGGTGACCAAGTTCCTGGTCTACAACGCGCGCAAGCGCCAGGAGGGCGGCGACTCCGCGGCCACGTACTTCCACCGCACCGAGTGCGTGGCGGGCGTGCAGGACATGCGCTTCCAGGAGCTGATGCCGGACGTGCTCCACTGGCTGGGCATCACCCGCATCCACCGCTTCGTGTCGATGAGCGACATGAAGCACGACGCCATTGTCCGCTCGGGCATCGAAATCCTCGAGCGCGTGCCCATCCCCGAGGAGCTCATCCCCGCCGACGCGAAGGTGGAGATGGAGGCGAAGAAGGCGGCGGGCTACTTCACCAAGGGCCCCGTGGCGGACGCGGCGGGCCTGGCGCAGGTGAAGGGACGGGGCCTCGATGTCTGAGCGGCCCGTGGCGAGGACGGACGTGTCCCCGGCCGTCGCGTGGCTGCGCACCCCCGCGGCCATCCGCGAGCGCTGCCATCAGCTGCTGGACCTGGGGCTCGCCGGGAAGCTCACGCACTTCCGCGTGGAGCCCTCGCGACTGCCGGCCGTGGTGGACACGGTGCTGGCCGTCACGCGCGAGGCGTACCCCACGCTGGACATCCCGCTGCACAGCCGCTGGCGTCACTTCGACGCGGGCGGCGTCAAGCGCGTGGAGGAGCTGGAGGCGCGGCTGAAGGGCGTGTCCCCCGAGGAGCGCGCGCGGGCGAAGCTGGACCTGGCCGTGGTGAGCGTGCTGCTGGACGCGGGCAGCGGCCCGAAGTGGCGCTACCGCGAGCAGGGCGGCGGCACGTGGGCGCGCTCGGAAGGCCTGGCGGTGGCCAGCTTCCGCATGTTCATGGACGGCGTCTTCTCCTCGGACCCGGACCGGCCGCTGCGGGCGGACTCGGAGGCGCTGAGCCGGCTGTCGCTCGACGCGCTCGCGCAAGGGCTCCAGGTCACCGGGGCGAACCCGCTGGACGGGCTCGAGGGCCGGCTGCACCTGATGCACGGCCTGGGGCGCGTGCTGCCCAGGCCCGGGACGCTGTTCGACCTGGTGGTGGCGCAGGGGCGCAGCGTGCGCGCCTCGGAGCTGTTGGGGCACGTGCTGGAGCAGCTGGGCCCCATCTGGCCGGGGCGGGTGATGGTGGACGCGGTCAACCTGGGCGACGTGTGGCCGCACTCGGCGCTGGGCCCGGTGGAGGGCGTGGACGCGCTGGTGCCCTTCCACAAGCTGTCCCAGTGGCTGACGTACTCGCTGGTGGAGCCGCTGGAGGAGGCGGGGCTCCGCGTGTTGGAGCTGGACGGGCTCACCGGCCTGCCCGAGTACCGCAACGGCGGCCTCTTCGTGGACCTGGGCGTGCTGGTGCCCCGGGACGCGCGGCTGACCCGCGAGGCCCTGCACCCGAGCGAGGAGCCCATCGTCGAGTGGCGCGCGCTGACGGTGGCGCTGTTGGACCGGGTGGCGGCGCTGGTGCGCGGCCGGCTGGGGATGAGCGCGGAGGAGCTGCCCCTGGGCAAGGTGCTGCAGGGAGGCACGTGGACGGCGGGGCGCAAGGTGGCCGCCGAGGCGCGCCCCGGCGGTGTGCCGCCCATCCGCGTGGACAGCGACGGAACGGTGTTCTGACAACCCGCAGATTCGACGAGGGAGGGACGCAATGGAGTTCCCCAACTGCACCGTGGTGGACCATCCACTGGTGAAGCACAAGCTGACGATGATGCGGCGCACGGAGACGAGCACCGCGACCTTCCGCTCGCTGCTCCAGGAGATTTCGCTGCTCCTGGCGTACGAGGCGCTGCGCGACCTGAAGGTCCGCGACGAGGACATCCAGACGCCCATGGCGCCCATGCGCGCGCCGATGCTGGAGGGCAAGAAGCTGGTGCTCGTCGCCATCATGCGCGCGGGCCAGGGCATCCTCGACGGCATGCTCCAACTGGTGCCCTCCGCGCGCGTGGGCCACATCGGCCTGTACCGCGACCCGGAGACGCTGACGCCGGTGGAGTACTACTACCGCGTGCCCGGGCAGCTGGCGGACCGCGACGTGGTGGTGTGTGACCCGATGCTCGCCACGGGCAACTCCGCGGTGGCGGCGCTCCAGCGCGTCAAGCGCAGCAAGCCCGGCTCCCTGCGCTTCGTGTGCCTGTTGGCCTGTCCGGAGGGCCTGGCCAACCTGCGCGAGCACCACCCGGACGTGCACGTCTACACCGCCGCGGTGGACGAGAAGCTCAACGAGCACGGCTACATCCTCCCGGGCCTGGGCGACGCGGGCGACCGGCTCTTCGGCACCAAGACGTGACGTGCGCCAATGCCTGTCATGGATGACCCCGGGTTCTTCTTGAACTCAGGGGCGTCCGTGTCTGGGATTGTCGCGCCCTCGACGTCCCGAATAGCCTCGCATCCCTCCTGGGGGCCGTGAGCCCATCCCGGGCTCCAGCCCGCCTCGGGGGGACGAGGGACACGATGATGCGCGGACGATGCGGCTGGGGCTGGGTGGCGCTGGCATGTCTGGTGGGCGCCTGTGACGTCGAGCAGCCGGTGGACGAAGCGCCGCGGGAGGAGGTCTCGCGGGCGGCCCTGGCCCCGCCGGAGCCGAACCACGCGGACGCGGTGGCCGTCTCGGGCACGTCGTCGTCGGTGCTGAACCCGGGCGCGGCGGTGGGCCCGCCGGACGGCATCGCCGCGACGCTGCCCATGGACACCACGGCGGGGCTGATGCTGGACCTGGGCGAGGGGCAGGAGGCGACGGGGATGCTGACCGTCTACTACCGGGGCCCTCGCGAGGTGTCGTCGCAGTCGACGGTGCTGTTCCTGGCGGTGGACGGCAGCTACCTGTACGGGAGCACGCTGTTCGTGGTGCCGCGGGGTGAGGGCACCTTCGAGTGGACCGTGTGGAACGGGCAGACCATCCCCTATCGCTATGTGCTGCTGCGCGGGGCGGCCGAGGCGCCCATCCTGGTGGACGCGGTGCGGGGCCTGCGCAACCCGGTGTGTGGCGACGGCGTCATCGACGGCTCCGAGGAGCGCTGTGACGACGGCAACCAGAGCTCCGGAGATGGCTGCAGCAGCGTCTGCTGGCCGGAGGCCGGCTATACCTGCTCGGGCGAGCCGAGCGTCTGCGCGGACGTGGACGAGTGCGCCCTGGGCACGGACACCTGCGCGCCGGAGCAGGTCTGCGTCAACACGCCGGGCGGCTTCCAGTGCCAGACGCCCGCGTGCCTGCCGCCGAACCTCCCGTGTGGCTCGGCCTGCGTGGACCCGAGCAGCTCGAGCGAGCACTGCGGCGGCTGCGGGAATGCCTGTGGTGGGGGCGCGGCCTGTCAGGCGGGCGCGTGCGTGGGCACGTCGCTGCTGCAGATTTCAGCGACCTGGAGCCGGCCCGGAGACGCGGACCTGTATGTCCGCACGCCGGGCGACAAGCTCATCCACTACAACAACCGCGGACCGGACGCGCAGACCGAGTACGGCGAGCTGGACCGGGACGAGGTGACGGGCACCGGCCCGGAGAGCGTCTTCTGGGCGAATGGCCGGATTCCGCCCGTGGGCGGCTACCGCGTCTGTTTGATGGCGGTGGGCTTCTCTCCCCAGCCGAGCCCCTCGAATCCCGTGGGCTACACCGTCCGCGTCCGACGCGCGGGCAGGCCGGAGGTCGTCTACACCGGCGCGCTCACGCAGCTGCCCTCCACCTGGGGCTGCGACTGGGGCGACCCCGCGGTGGCGTCCTTCGGCATCCCCTGAGGCTGTCGCCCCGCGGGGGCGCCGGGCCGGGCATGGTGAGTGTTGGCCATGTCCCAGCCCGGGCTTCGCTCGAGCAGGGCGCGCAGGCGTTGTCGGCGCACCCCTCCGCGAACGAGGTGGAGGATGGGACCACCGTCGCCGTACGCAACCCGGACGCCGCCCTGGGCGCCCCCGCCGGCCTCGTCCGAGTGCACCGAGGACAGCGAGGCCCGCATCCGGGACCTTCACCTGGTCTGCCTCGCCGTGACGTGAGGTGCCTGGGCTCGCCCGAGGACCACCGGGCGGTCCCTCGCCGAGTCAGGGGACACGGTGTCTGGGTGGAGAAGGTTGCCCTGGGCAACGATGTCTGGCTCCGCTCCCTGTCAGGGGCCAGGATGCGTGCCCGCGCAGGGGCCGACATTCGAGGCGGAGGTATCGAGGATGCGAACGACGTTCATTCCCCGGGGCCTGTCCATGCGGCTGGGGTGGGTGTTGGCGACGGCGGTGGTGGTGGGTTCGGCGGGGCCGGCCCGGGCCGAGAGCGAGCCGTGTGACTGCGTCACCGAGCGACAGAGCGTGGTGTCGGAGAAGCCGTGCCTCATCATCTCCACCTACGCCACGTGCGGCACCAGCCGGGTCCGCAACGCGTGTGACGAGCCCGTGACGCTGGTGGGCTGGCCGCTGGCGGGCTGCGAGGGCGCGACGGTGTGCGACGAGGAGCTCCTGCCGAACGAGGAGGCCTCCTTCTACTTCGCCAACGACCAGCGCGCGGACCCGCTCCAGAAGGGGCAGGTCGAGGAGCGCTTCGAGGAGGAGCACTACGTCGTCTCCGTGGACGGCCAGGAGCACGACGTCGTGGTCTCCGCGAACGTGGCCTGTGTGTCGCGGGACACGCCGTCGGGCGGCTGTTCCTCCACGTCCACGGGCGGAGGGCTGCTGCTCGGAGGCGTGCTGGCCCTCCTGGGCGCGGTGCTCCGCCGGCGCCGCGTCGCGCGCTGAGCCGGCTTCGTGTCTGTCTTTGATTGAGGGGAGAGGTCCACCTGGGTGGGGTCTCCGGGTGGACCCGTGGGTCTGGCGCGAACCCCATCATCGTGTTTCGAGAAACATGTGTCTGCCGTGTTCTCGAAAAGAGAGACATGGTGGGTGTTCGTGTCTCGGAACGTGACGTGGGGGCGAGGGGTGTGTCGACTGTCTTTCGCCAGGGTGGGGTGTGGCGGCTGGCATGTCCGCTCGCGCACGGCGCGGGGGACTGCTCGCGGAAAATCGCCGCAAGAAAAAGCCGTCGTGCGTTTCTTGGAGTGAGACGGAAGTCCCCACCGTCATCTCCCTGCACGCGGGCTTTTCCGTCCAGCCAGACGAGCGGAATGGAGCAGAACATGAAGGTCAATCGTGGTGTCTCGGCGTCGCGCTGGTTGAGCGCGGTGTTCGCATTCGTCGTGGGTGGTTGTGGCGTCGCGCTCGAGGAGGACACGTTCCCGACGGAGGATGTGGTGACACGGGAGCAGGCCCTGGCCCCGAACTACGCGAACGCGGTGGTCCAGAGTGGCGTCACGCTGGTGGCCAATCCGCAGAACGCGGTGGGGGCGCCGGATGGGCAGACGGCGAACTTCCTGAGCCTGTTGGGCGGCGCGCTGACGCTGGACATGGGGCAGGGTGAGGAGGGCACGGGGCCCTTGCGCATCTACTACCGGGGGTTGTCGCTGGGGGTGGTGGTGCAGGTGGAGTTCCGGCGCGCGGACATGAGCGTCATCGCCACGGGGCAGGCGCAGCTGCTCGACGTGGGCGTGGGGACGCACTCCGCGCTGGTGCCGTACCTCCAGCCTGCTGCCTACCGTTACGTGACGCTGCGTGGCGCGTTGCTGTCGCTGTACCAGGTGGACGCGGTGGAGGCGACGGGGGGCGCGACGGGCGGGATGTGTGGGGACGGGATGGTGGGGACGGGCGAGCAGTGTGATGACGGAGGCCGGGTGGCGGGCGATGGCTGTGGCGCCACGTGCCAGGTGGAGCCGGGCTACACGTGTCAGGGCCAGCCGAGCGTGTGTCACGACGTGAACGAGTGCACCAACGGCACGGCGCAGTGCTCGCCGAACGCGTACTGCACGAACACGCCGGGCAGCTACACGTGTACGTGCCGGCCGGGCTACACGGGCAATGGCTTCACGTGTGTGGACATCGACGAGTGCGCGCTGGGGACGGACAACTGTGGGCCGGGTGAGCAGTGTGTGAACACGCCGGGGGGCTTCCAGTGCAATCCGCCGAGCTGTCCGTCGCCCAGGGTCCAGTGCGGCCAGGTGTGCACGGACTTGTCCTCGGACCCGAACAACTGCGGCTGCTGCGGCAACGTCTGTGGGGCGGGGAAGACGTGCTCGTCGGGGGTGTGCGTGGGGGGTGGCGGTGGTGGTGGTGAGCCGCTGCGGTTCACGGCGACGTGGGGGCGGGACGGCGACGCGGACCTGGTGGTGAGGACGCCGACGGGGAAGATTGTCTCGTATGGGAACCCGGGGCCTGGGCCGAGCACGGACCAGGGGCGGTTCGAGGGGGACGTGGCGAGCGGGATGGGGCCGGAGAACGTGGCCTGGTACGAGGGGACGATGCCGCCGGCGGGGACGTACGACGTGTGCCTGAAGGCGGCCAACTTCCACCCGGCGGCGAGTGAGGCGACGCCGGTGCACTACTCGGTGACGGTGAAGCGGGCCGGGCAGGCGGACCAGGTCTTCACGGGGGCGCTGAAGCGCCAGGACGTCGGCGACGAGTGCCACCCGAAGCACCATGCCTACGTCGGGTCCATCGTGGTCGCGGGCTCGCACTGAGCGGGTGACACTACTTCCGGCGCGTGGGCACGGTGCCTGCGCGCTGGAGGGTTTGGCCTCCTGCACCTTCCTCCAGGGGGGATGTTCAGCGTGAGACCCGTGGACGGCCCGCAGCGCGGAGAGATGCGGCCGCGCTGCCGGATTGATGGGATTGCGGTGCGAGACGCGCCTAGGACCGCCAGGCCCGTTCTCTCCGGACGGGCCTGACGGGAGTCGATGCACATGCGCGCGAATCGTGGCCTGTGGATGTGTTTGTTGTCGGTGGTCCTCCTCTCGACGTCCGCGCGAGCGCAGCTCGTGCAGCTCACTTGTCCGGGTACGGAGGCGACGCACTACGAGCCGGGCGTCACGCAGACGCCCCGGACAGTGGCCTTCACGGGGCAATCCACGCTGGGCCCGTGCGTGGGACTCCCGCTGGGCGTCATCTCCGCGAGCATCCAGGTGGTGGGCTCGGGGGTGCTGAGCTGCTCGCTGGGGTCGTCGACCTTCTCGATGCGCATCGACTGGAACGATGGAACGTGGAGCACGGCCGAAGGCACGTCACTCATCAACGCCCGGCCCGCCGGAGAGATGGTCATCGTGCTCACCGGCAAGGTGACGGCAGGGCGCTTCCTGGATGCGACGGTGGTACGCACGCTGACGCTGCTCCAGACGGACCTGGCGGCCTGCTGGACCCCCGAGGGCGTCACGGATGTCGCGGGCGTGGTGACGCTCACTGTCTCCAAGCTGCTCTGACGAGGCGCGGGCGACACTCGCCGAGTCGGAACGGACTTCCTCTCATCACCCAAGAGAGACACCGGATGAAACACCGCGTCGAGCCGGCGTGTGAGGGGGATTCCGTGGGCCTGGACTAAGCTGTCGGGCGTGCCTGCGCCTGTCTTGTTGTTGGTCCCCTTGCTGTTCGCCACCGCGCCCACCCACGTCGAGCTCGTGTTCGGCGGGGATGTGATTCCGCATGGGGAGGTGAAGACGGTGGCTCGGCTGCACGCGCGCAACGGCGCCGAGCCTCCCGAGGGTGGGCCCGCGCCGTCGCTGAACAACGACGGCTGGGACCACGTCTTCGGCCCCATCGCGGACGTGCTGCGCACCGCGGACATCGGCGTCTTGAACCTGGAGACGCCCGTCACGGACAACAAGAAGGCGGTGACGCGCGAGCTGCTCTTCAACGCGCCGTCCTCCATGGCCCGCGCCATGGCGCGCGCGGGCGTGAAGGTGGTGTCCACGGGGAACAACCACGCCAGGGACCAGCTCCCCACGGGCCTGGTGGAGACGCTGCGGCACCTGGACGCGGTGGGCCTGCGTCACACGGGGACGGGCGCGACGAGGGACGCCGCGTGGGAGCCCGTCTTCATGGACGTGCGAGGCATGAAGGTGGGCTTCCTGTCCTTCACGCGCTGGCTCAACGGCTTCAGCAACCCGAAGGAGGCCGAGGCGCCGCACGTGGCCTTCGTGCCCTACCCGCAGCACCGCTTCCACCGGGGCCTGACGACGGACGAGGTGACGCAGAAGGTGCGCGAGCTCTCGGCGCGCTGTGACGCGCTCATCGTCCTGGTGCATTGGGGCGTCGAGTACGCGGACAGCCCGCACCCGGACGACCGCAAGCTGGGGCAGGCGCTGCTGGACGCGGGGGCGCTGGCCGTCGTGGGGCATCATCCCCATGTGCTCCAGCCGCTGGAGGGCTACACCACCGCGGACGGACGGCGAGGGCTCATCGCGTTCTCGCTCGGCAACCTGGTGGCGAACCAGGACCGCTTCTATCTCCACGCGCCCAAGCCGAAGAAGGGCATGGCGGGCGACAAGCGAGACTCCATGCTGCTGCGAGTCTCCCTGACGCGTCCGAGCCCCAAGGCGCCGGTGGTGCTGGGCGACGTCGCCGTGCTGCCGGTGTGGATTGAGAACAACGCCGTGGGCCGCAAGCGCAAGGAGACGCGCAACATCCAGCCGGTGCTCATCGACCGGGAGCTGGAGGCGGTGACCGAGCGCCTGGCGACGCTGGCCGCGCGGCCCGCACCGCAGGACCAGGAGACGAAGGAGGAGCGCGCGGAGCTGGAGCGTCGGCTGGACGGCTCCCGTCACCGCCGGGAGCGAATCCTCCGAATGCTGCCCGAGGGCTTCGCCGTCGCCTCCCCCGCGCTGCGCCAGCGCGCCACCGCGTACGTCCCACCGGCGTACGTGCCGCCCGTGTATGCGCCCACCGTGGTGGCGGAGCCCGCGGGCCCCTGAGTCGCGACGCGGTGCATCAGCGTTGCGTCAGTCACGGCATGGCGCCGACTGGCTTGAAGTCAGGGTGGGAGGTGTCGCTAAGTGGGGGTTTCCACCTGAAGGGAGTCCCCCATGTCCCGTCCGCGTCTGCTGCGATGGTGTACCACCTTGGTCATGGCATCCGCGTTGTCCTGCGTGCCCGTCGAGGAGGGCGAGAGCCCCCAGGCGCTCGCCGAGGTTGAAACAGAGAAGACGGCGAGGCTGGCAGGCGTGCCGGGCTTCGCGGAGCTGCACCACCACATGTTCGCCGAGGAGGCGTTTGGTGGCGGTTGGTTCCACGGCACGGTGACGGACGCGCTCACGCGGTGTGACGGAGGGTGGCCGGAGAGCGACCACGCGCGGGTGCGGATGGACTTGAGCCATCTGCTGAACCTGTGTCCGAACTCGAGCAACATCGACCTGCGCGGAGTGCCGGTGTTGTCGCAGCTGTTCGGCATCGCGGGCGCGGTGGGCTCGGAGTTCCTGGGGAAGATTGAGGGCACGCAGGGCGACACGGGCCTGCACGACGGGCGGCGCAATCCGAACAGCGAGTGGCCGCGCTGGGACACGATTGCGCACCAGCAGTCGTGGGAGGGGTGGCTGCGCCAGGCGCACCAGGGCGGCATGTCGCTGGTGGTGGTGTCGGCGGTGAGCAACGGCTTCCTGTGTGACGCGCTGCCGCCGCAGAACCGCACTCGGGCGTGTGACGAGATGACGGACGTGGAGGTGCAGCTGCAGAAGGCGCGCGACTTCGCGGCGACGCGGGACTGGGTGGACCTGGCGCTGACGCCGGCGGACGCTCGGCGCATCATCGGCGAGGGGAAGCTGGCGATGGTGCTGTCCATCGAGACGAGCAAGCTGTTCGGCGCGAAGGACTGGCGGGCGGAGCTGGAGCGCTTCCATGGGTTGGGGGTGCGCACGTTGCAGCCGGTGCACCAGCTGGACAACCGGTTCGGCGGGGCGGCGCCGCACAACGCCATCTTCCAGGCGGCGCAGTTTTTGGAGAACTGTCACATCGACTCGGACTGTGGGCTGACGGTGGGCGGGAAGACGTTGGGGTTCGACGTGGATGGGAACTGCAAGAACACGAAGGGCCTGACGGGGGAGGGGCGGGCGCTGGTGCAGGCGATGATGGACAAGGGGATGCTCATCGACCTGGCGCACCTGTCGGAGAAGGGCATCCAGGATGCGTACTCGGTGGCGGAGACGAACAAGTACTACCCGCTGTACGTGAGCCACGGACACTTCCGCGAGGTGATGAACGGGAAGCTGGCGGAGAACGAGAAGACGACGCCGGCGTGGGTGGTGCAGATGTTGCGGCGCACGGGCGGCATGTTCGGCTTGCGCACGGCGCATGACGAGACGCGGACGTATACGAAGTCCGGCGTGGAGAACAACTGCCAGGGGTCGACGCGCTCGTTCGCGCAGGCGTACGAGTTCGGTCGCCAGGGGTTGAAGGTTCCGATGGCGTTCGGAGCGGACTTCAACGGGTTCATCCAGCAGACGCGGCCGCGGTTCGGAGACGACGGGGCGTGCTCGGCGGGGTTCCAGGCGGAGGCGGACGCGCAGGCGCGTCAGCAGGAGCTGCAGGGGCCTGGGCGGTTGGGGACGGCGTTCGACGAGGCCGGTCTGGCGCACGTGGGGTTGTTGCCGGACATGGTGAAGGATTTGAGGAACCTGGGGGTGAACACGGCGGGGCTGACGGGCTCGTCGGAGACGTTCATCCGGATGTGGGAGCGGGCGTCATTGCCGCGGGTGGGGATGGCGGACCCGGCGAACGACATCGACACGTCGGGGGTGGCGGCGTGGGTGAAGCCGGAGGACCGGGAGGCGGCGTATCCGACGGTGTGTGGGAAGCACTACGCGCCGGACAGCAAGGACATGAACGAGCAGTGCCGGTTCGACGACGAGTGCCTGACGGAGCAGTGTTCGTCGGTGGTGTGCAGCCTCATCAAGGGTCGGTGCGTGTGCAACGGGGATGAGGACTGTGGCGGGGTGGGGTACTGCCAGAAGGACACGCCGGGGAATCCGGCGGACAACGACTGTGTGCCGAAGAAGGCGGACTGGGTGTCGTGCAGCCGGGATGGACAGTGCCAGTCGGGGGCGTGTGGAGGGTGTGCGAACGCGGTGGGGTGGTGTTTCACGCCGGACTCGAAGGGGTACGGGGAGACGTGCAAGTCGGATAGGGAGTGCAGGACGGACCGTTGCAGCGCGGACTGTTACCTGAATCCGACGGGCAGTTGCCTGTGCGACAGCGACTCGCACTGTGGTGCGACCCAGTACTGTGGCTGGGGGTTGAACTCGGGCAAGTGCCAGAACAAGAAGGGCCGAGGGGCGGCCTGCGGGTCCGGTCGCGAGTGCCTGTCGGGCACGTGTCGGTGGTCCTTCACGTGTAAGTAGGCGAGAGCCTTGGGGATGCTGGGGGTCGAGGGGCCCCTGGTGTCCCTGGGTGCGGGGATGTGGCGCTCGGAACCTTGGAATGCTGGGTGGAGGGGGAGCCAGGACGGCAGGGTGGGACTTTTGCCGGGAGGCTGACGGCAAGGGGGCGTGGAGTACGAGGAGAGCGCCAGGGGGCGGAGGGGTGCGGTAGAGTGCGGACCCATGCGTCGCATAGCCCTATTCCTGTTCCCGTTGCTGCTCCTCGCGTGCTCCAAAGATAAGGAGCAGGCGGGACAGCAGGTCATCATCAAGTACACCAAGGGGTTCCACAAAGGCTGTTTCAGAATCCAGGCCGAGGATCTTGCCGATTCCAGCCGGACGCTTGTGGCGCCTCCTGTCGCTCCCAGGGCGGACCGGGATGACGAGGACGGAGGCCCCTTCGTGAATGTTGCGATACTCCAGAAGGAGGGGTGGAGTAATCGCATCCAGGTGACGGTCTCGGTGCACGAGGAGCCGTGCGACCAGAACGGCAAGCTGGTGGATACGAAGAGCGAACCATTGACCTTGCCTGGAGAAGGCGTCTCTCCGAATCCGTTCGTGATGCAGTTCAATACGCCTGATCAAGATGATGATGGCTTCTTGCCCATCGCGAGCGGCGGGACTGACTGCGAAGACCGTGACCGGGAACAGAACATCAAGTTTGCCGAGGTCTGCGACGACAAGGACAACAATTGTGACGGCACCGAGGACGAGGGCTTTGACAAGAAGTGGTATCTGGACGAAGACGGTGACGGCGTGCCGCGTGGGCCTGATTTCGTCTCGTCATGCACCTCTCCTGGTGAGAAGTACAAACACCACGTCGAGGGGCAACGGTTCGACTGCAAGGATACCGGGGCGGACGCGGAGAAGATGTTCCCTGGCAACCCGGAGACGTGTGACGATGTCGATAACGATTGTGACGACATCGTCGACAACGGGTTCGCGCCTCGGGGCGTGACTTGCAACCCTGAGTGCCAGGGGTTGACTGTCTGCTCGGGTGATGGCACGGCGGTCGTTTGTAGTAAGGAGCCTGGGCGTTACTACCATCCAGACCGGGATGGTGATGGGCAGGGAGCGAAGGGCTCTGCGCGTATTTTGAAGTGTGGAACGGAGCCAGCGGATCCAGGGACCGTGCCTAATGACAATGATTGTGATGACGCGGATGTCGCTGCTCGGGCGGGGCTGGCTGAGGTGTGCGACGCCATCGACAATGATTGTGATGGGACCGTGGACAACACGGCGCAGGCGTGTGGAGGCACGCTGAAGAACGTGGAGAGCTACTTCGTGACCTTGGCTGGTCATCATTGGAAGACCGTGTCGGTAGGCGCGAACGGTCATGTCTGGGTCGCGGGAGACGGCGGCAAGTTGGCCTTGCGTAGGCCAGGTGAGCAGAAGTTCGAGAGCTTCAGTTACTATTCAAATGCCCCGGCACCTCCGTCGGACGGCAGCCTTGTTCTCAATGAGAACAACTGTCAAAATAAGAACTGGACAGCTTCCTGGGTGAACGCCAATGGCGTGGTATTCCTGGGAGGTGATGGTGGCACTGTGGCCATCCACCCAGGTGCTCGCGGGACCGCCGCGTACGATTGTGTGCCAGCAGAGACGCCTGGACAGAGCAGAATCACGGGGATGATAGGGTTTGAGGGAGATGCGAACGGGCCGATCATCTATCTGGCCGACTCCTCAGCGCGACTGTACCGGTGGCGCCCGAGTCTTCCCGTCGCAGAGCGATTCACGGAATTGAACAACGGGGATTTCGCCTACTATGGGGTGCATGCCCTGGCACCAGAGTTCGTTCTTGCTGTAGGAGGAACGACAACGGGGGGCACCGTCCAGAAGTTTTACTCTCACAATGTGCAACTCCAGAATCAGACCTCTGCCGCCAACCCGCACACAGTCAATCCCGATAACGTCAATGGCAATGCCCGAGCTGTATGGATGGGGTCTGCCACGAGCGCTTGTGCGGTGGGCGACAATGCTGCGGTGTGGCGCTGGGATGGTGGGACGACCTGGAACAAAGTGGATGGGCCTGCTGGAGTCGCAGGTCGCTTCAGCGGGGTGGTGATGCGCAATGATGCGCAGAGCCTGCTGACAGGCCAGTGCTACATTGTGGGCGGAGACAACTCTTCTCGGTCCAAGGTCCACCGATTGACGACATACGGCTGGGCCAAGCCCCTCGAAATCCAGTCATCCACAGCGAACGTGGCCCTCAACGACCTCGCCATCACGGCGACTGGAGAAATCTGGATCGTCGGTGAGGACGGTCGCGTCTTCCACTACCCGGAGCCGTAGCCGCTGCCCGAAGTTCCTAGCCATGCTCTGGCGCGTTGTCTGGAGCATGGCCTGTTGGGGTGTGGATGACCCTGTCCTGACTTTTGGGATTTGCAGGTCTGGGTTTAAGGTGCAGGCATGACCAAGTCATGCCTGTGGGGGGAGTGCCTTGCAGTTGTCCTTTGCGTGTCCGTGGTGCTGCCACTGCACGCCGCCAGGGCTGGTGCCGAGGTCCAACGCCATCTCGCCGAGGCCAAACGCCTCTACGAAGACCTCGAATACGAGGTGGCCCTGGAGCGGCTCCAGTTCGCCGCCCGACTGCCGCTGGACGAGGGCGAGGTGGTTTCCCTCGCGTTGCTGCGAGGCATCATCCGCGCGGACATGGGGAAATGGGAGGAGGCACGGGCGGACTTCCGCTCGGCCCTCCTGACCCGGCCCGACGCACAGCTTCCCTTGCGGGTCTCTCCCAAGGTGTCGCTCGAGTTCGAGACGCAGCGCCAATTGGTGCGTGACGAGCTCGCGCGTGGAGGTCGTCAATCCCCTCTCCGTGAGGATGGAGGCGCCTTGGTTGAGGGGGCCCGTCGCGAGGATGGGACGAAGACCCCTGGCTCAGGCTTGATGCCCCAGGACGATACCTCTGGATCGTCCCAGCCTCCTGCGTGGGCTGGCAGCTCCTCCCCAGAAGTGGAAGGGCAGGGCCTTCGGTTCGCGGGGCGGCGAGTGCCACTCGTGAGCATGGTCCTGTTAGGGGCTGGCGTGGCCGCGGGAGGAGCAGGGGCGGTGTTCGGACTGTCCTCTCGCAGTCAGGTGGAGGATGCGCGTGCCGCACTGGCCTACGCAGACTTGGAGAGACACCACTCACGGGCCCAGGGCAGCGCAACGACAGCAAACGTGCTCTTCGGCACAGCCGCGGCTGCGGCTGTGGGCGCGCTCACGACGTGGCTCTTGCTGGGGGCTACTGAAGACGTCGTGGCGGAAAGAGGTGCACGATGAGCCACCGCGGATTCTGGTGGGGGGCTTGCTTGGTCGTGCTTGGGGGCTGTTCAGTTCCGAGTCTTGAGGAACTCCAGGCGGGCAGGGGCGTCCCGATCACAATCAACTACACGCCGAGCTTCAAGACTGGATGCATTGAGCTGCAGACAGCGGATTCTGCGACCCCATCAAGGTACACGACGGAGACCATCGAAGGGACGAAGCTGGCAAACGGAACATCGCCACGGCAGGTCATGCTCCTTCGAGGGACGGGGTGGAGCCCCCAAATGCAGGTAACCATTCGCGCGCGGGAGCAGAACTGCACGGGAAAGATCGTGGATGAAAAGGTATTACTCGTTCATTCACCAGGAAACGGGTCGCAAGCGACGCTTGAGGTAACGCTCATTGCTCCGGATGAGGATGGTGATGGGTATGTTGCGATTCTAGGTGGAGAGAAGGGCGGTTCGGACTGCGACGACCGTGACAGTGGGCGGAGTCCCGCTCAGGTAGAACTCTGCGACGATAAGGACAACAACTGTAACGGCGTCTCCGACGAGGGTTTCGACAAGAAATGGTATCTGGACGAAGACGGTGACGGCGTGCCGCGCGGGCCAGATTTCGTCTCGTCGTGCACCTCCCCCGGTGCGAAGTACAAACATCATGTCGAGGGGCAACTGTTCGACTGCACGGATACGGGTCCGGACGCGGAGAAGATATTTCCTGGCAACCCGGAGGTGTGTGACAATATCGATAACGATTGTGACGACGTCGTCGACAACGGCTTTGCGCCTCGGGGCGTGGCGTGCAACGCCGAGTGCCAGGGTGTGACGGTTTGTTCAAATGATGGCACAGCCGTCGTTTGTAGCCAAGCGGCTGGACGTTACTACTATCCAGACCGGGATGGTGATGGACAGGGGGACTGGGGTACGCAGTCCACCATAAAGTGTGGACTGGAGCCGCCGGACCCAGGGACTGTGCCCAACGATGATGATTGCGACGACCTGGACCCAGCTGCGCGTACAGGCCTTGCTGAGGTGTGCGACGCGATTGATAACAACTGCGATGGTGTCGTGGATAACGCTGCGCAGGTGTGTGGTGGCACGCTGAAGAATGTGACAGACCACCATGTGACATCCTCGAGCCAGGATTGGAAGACGGTGTCAGTGGGGACGGGCGGTCATGTCTGGGTTGCGGGGCGCGGGGGCAAACTGGCATTGCATAGGCCCGGCGCCCAGAAGTTCGAGGGCTTCAGCTTTGGTGACACCACGGTTCCTCCGACGGATGGAAGCGCTGCGCTGAACCCCAATAACTGTGGCGACCGTAACTGGACGGCGTCCTGGGTGAATGCAGGTGGTGTTGTGTTTCTGGGCGGCGAGGGGGGCTGGCTTGCAATTCACACCGGGGCCTCTAGTTTTAGCTGTGATCCCGGCCAGTTGCCAACGAGTACGGATAACATCACCGGGATGGTGGGGTTTGAGGAGGGTGGTGTGACGACGCTCTACTTGAGCGACACCTCGGGTCGGTTGACCCGGTGGCGGCCAGGTGCTCCAGTCGCGGAGCGATTCACGTCGTTGAACAACAGCGACTCTTCCTACTATGGCTTGCATGCACTGGCGCCTGACTTCGTGCTTGCGGTCGGCGCAGAGCCAGCGGGGTCGAATGTCCAGAGATTCCTCTCCTATAACGTGGACGCGCAAAGCAACGTGTCTACGCCCATCGAACATACCGCCAATCCCAACAACGTTGGTGGCACCGTCCGGTCCGTGTGGATGGGGTCCGATACGAGTGCCTGCGCAGTGGGAGACAACGCGGCGGTGTGGCGCTGGGATGGTGGGACGGCCTGGAACAAGGTGGATGGGCCTGCTGGAGTCGCAGGCCGCTTCAGCGGCGTGGTGATGCGCAATGACACTCAGTCCCTATTGACGGGGCAGTGCTACGTCGTTGGCGGAGACGGCACTTCTCGGTCCAGGGTCCACCGATTGACGCCATACGGCTGGGCCAAGCCCCTCGACATTCAGTCGGCGACAGCAAACGTGGCCCTCAACGACCTCGCCATCACTCCGACTGGAGAAATCTGGATCGTCGGTGAGGACGGCCGCGTCTTCCACTACCCGGAGCCCTGACCCCCAGGCCCACCGTCCCCGGGTCGCTCAGTGACAGGCCCGGGGACCGTGCTCTCCATCTCCCGCAGCGGAACCCACCGTCCAAACCCCGGTCCCCCATCCTTCCGCCGTCCAATCCGCTGCGCCGGGTAAATCCCCCGGTGGCCCGTCAACACATACGCCACCGTCGACACAATCATCACATGGGGCAGCACCCCTGCCCCCACCAGCTCCACGGCCATGATGGACAGCGCCAGGGGCGTATTCGCCGCCGCGGCGAACAGCGCCGCCATGCCCACGGCCGCCCCCAGGTCCACCGGCAAGCCCAGCATCCTCGCGAGCACGTTCCCCAGGCTCGCCCCGATGAAGAACAGCGGCGTCACCTCCCCACCCAGGAACCCCGTCCCCAGCGTCACCACCGTGAACGCCAGCTTCCACGCGAATGCGGAGACAGGGAGCCCCGGGTCCTCGAACGCCCGCACGATTCCCGGCACCCCCAACCCCAGATACGCATCCGTCCCCACCCACAACCACAACATCACCACCGCCGTCCCACCCATCGCCATCCGCAACGGCAACCACGGCACCCGCCGCTCCATCACCGCCTTCAACCGGTGCAACCCCTCCACGAACACCACCGCCACCGCCGCCACCCCCACCGCGAACACCAACCACTTCCCAATCACAACCACAGTCAGCGGCAACGCCCCAGGCACCGGATACACCGTGTGCTGAATCCCCAGCCCCCGCGTCACCACATCCCCCACCACCGACGCCACCAGCGCCGGCAGCAGCGCCTCGTACCCGAGCCGCCCCACCACCACGACCTCCAACCCGAACACCGCCCCCGCCACCGGCGTCCCGAACACCGACCCGAATCCCCCCGCAATCCCCGCGGCCAACAGCTCCCGCCGCAAGTCCGCCCCCGCCCGGAACCGGTGCGCCACCCAGTCCGCCAGGCTCCCTCCCATCTGCACCGCCGTCCCCTCCCGCCCCGCGCTCCCGCCGAACAGGTGCGTCAGCACCGTCCCCACCAACACCATCGGCGCCATCCGCAACGGCACCTGCGCATCCCCCGTGTGCACCGTCTCCAACACCAGGTTGTTCCCCCCTCGCACCGGCCCGCCCCACCGCGCATACACCGCCCCCAACACCCACCCCGCCAACGGCAGCGCGTACACCAGCCCCCCGTTCGCCTCCCGAAGCCGCGTCGCCTCCTCCAAGAGCCACAGGAACGCCGCCGACGCCACGCCGCACACCACCCCCACCAGCGCCCCCAGCGCCAACCACTGCCCCAACACCCGCGCTCCCGTCTTCCACCTCACCTGTGCCTTCTCCCGCTGTATTGAAACATCGTGAAACACCGCGTCAAACGTCGCGCCGCGTCAGGAATCAGACACCCCAAGCCCTCGTGGGACAAAGTTTCACGCATTCCTCGAATTCTGACTGAACGCGTTATTCCAGTTTGCGGGTGATTCGCGAATCGACGGCGTGTACGGTTCGGGTTCCCCCTACATCCCCCCGTGGGAAGAGAAGAGAGCGGGCATGTTCTTCCGTCGCAATGGGCTGTCCTTCGCGGTTGCCGTGGCCACCGCAGCGGTGAGTGGTAGCGCCCTGGCGAGCACCATCAACCAGAACACCTCGTGGACCATCGACCGGTCCACGTCCACGACGAAGTATCGCGTCGTGGCGTACGGCGACTCCATCTATGCGGGCTACAACGGGGGCCTGACGGCCGTCGCGCGCCGCGCGGCGCCCGTGGTGCAGGGTGAGTACCTGGCCAAGACGTGGAACGCGGACATCGAGGTCATCCGCCGCACCAAGTCCGGCGCGAAGGCGGACGACATCTACAACAACAAGATTGTCTCCGAGCGCTCGTACATGCAGACGGCCAACACGCGCGCCGTGATGTTCGAGATGTGCGGCAATGACTACCTGCAGGCGCGCAGCGCGTTCTCGGGTCAGTCCGGCACCTGTGACTACAGCGGCCTGGAGGCGGCGCTGGCGGCCTGCACCACGTACACGGAGCGGGCCATGCAGGCCATCAACCAGTACGCGACGTCGGCCAAGGTCAAGATTGTCTCCAACATCTACTACCCCGGCTTCGACGCGGACAACGTGCAGACGTCCTGCCGTGACGCGTCCACGGGCGCCACGGTGAACAAGCAGGTGAAGTTCCTGCCCCTGCTGGCGCGCAGCAACTGGCGCACGTGCAACCTGGCGGCGAAGTACGGCTTCCAGTGCGCGGACTCCTTCGCGGAGATGATGGCGGCGGACTACGACAGCAACGGCGACGGCCAGGTGGACTCGGCCGCCATCCGCTACATCGCGGGTGAGACCGAGGCCGCCTACGTGGCCCGCATCACCGGCGCCCTGCGCTCCACGCTGCGCGACGCGAACACCCACTTCGTCAACTCCAGCACCAGCTACGACTACATCCAGTCGGACAACACCCACCCGACGTACTTCGGCACCACCATCAGCGTGAGCATCTTCTCGGGCTCGGGCTCCGGCACGGGCGCGCCCCAGTTCACCGACACCCAGGTGGTCAACGGCAAGAACCCCGAGTGGAACAAGACCGGCCACGAGCGCATGGGCTGGGAAGGCTCGCGCTTCAACCCCGCGACGCCGTGAGGTCAGCGCCCGCTGGGCGCGGGTGAACCGCTGCATCCCAGGGCCTCCGATGCTCGTCCGAGCGTCGGGGGCCCTCGTCGTTCCAGCCCGGCCCTCACGACAGGAAGCGCAGCGCGGTGAAGGCCATGATGCCGCCGTAGTACACGAGGCGGCAGCACCACTCGACCCCTCGGCGCACGCCGCGCGTCCACGAGGGAAACCACTTCGCCGCCGCCAGCGACAGTCCTTCCGCCACCGCGCGCCAGAAGACGGCGATGAGCAGGAGGCTCAGCGCGATGGGCGCGTAGTAGCGACCGAACGAGCGCAGGTACGCGGAGAGCCCCGACATCTGGTACTCGCCGAACGGACCGCCGAAGGCGATGTACTGGTGCGCCCGGAAGAAGATGCCCGCGGGCACCAGCGGGAACACCACCAGCTTGAGCAGCAGGTGGTACCAGCGCTTCTTCCACAGCTCCCGCCGCGCCCGTCCATAGCGCACCAGCGGATGCGACGCGGCCTCGCCCAGCGAGCCCTCGCGGCGGCCGAGCGCGACGAGCAGCGGCAGCGCGTCCTCGACCTCCAGGCCGTGCCCCAGCGCGCGTCCCGACTTCATGCGCACGACGAGCCCCGGGCCCGGCAGCGGCAGTCTCCACGGGCGCACCGCGTCCACGACCTCGAGCGGAACCTCCAGCCGCGCGCCGTCTCGCAGCGTGAGCGTGAGGCCCGTGGCGCCCACCTCGAGCGTGGCGCGGGCCCGGGCGCGCATCCCCGCGACGAGCACCACCGGGAGCCCACAGCCGAAGGCGAGGCCGAGGAGGAGCGGCTGCGCGGTGAGCGTCTGCGAGCCCTGGAGGATGTCCGACATCAGCCAGGTGGTGAAGACCAGCAGGCAGGTCATCATCACCAGACGCGCCGTCACGGCCACGCCGCGTTGCGCCGTCGTCCAGGCGTGGAGCGTGAAGCGCTCGGGCTCGGCGGTGGGCGTGGGGGAGGGGAGGGCGTCGACGGAGGAGAGGCTCATGGTGCGAGGGGCGCGGGGTCGCCGGGGGGCAGCAAGTGGCCACATTGCCTCGGCGAGAGGCTGTCCGTAGCATACGCAGCGCGGAGGTCTCCCGGCGAGCATGCGGCCGCAGCAACCATCTCCTGAACGCCGTGTCGACCGTGACGGGGTCACCCACGTGGCCGCCTCGCGCCCCTCCTCGGGAGGTGGCGTGGCGAAGTGGCTGGTGGGCGGCGCGCTCGTCTTCACCGTGCTGACCATCGCGGTGAGCCTGTGGTGGAGCTCCTCGGCGGTGGAGGTCGAGGACCCGCCGCCCTTCGTCGAGGCCCCCGCCCCCGTCGCCGAGCCCGCGCCCGTGGTGGCGCGCGCCCCGGTGCCTCGCGCCGCGCCGCGAGCCGTTCCCCAGGTGCCTGTCGCCATGGCCGCGCCCCTCGAAGAAGCGCCGCCGCCCGCGCCGGAGCCCGACATGCCCTCGGAACAGCCCACGGGGCTGCAGCTGTACAAGCGTGGCACCAAGCCCCTCAAGCGAGGCCTCGTGGTGCCCGAGGACTTCGAGCTGCCGCCGGGCTACGTGCGCCACTACCAGTCCACGGACGAGGGTGAGCGCGTCGAGGCCATCCTCATGTTCCATCCGGACCACAAGCCGGTGGACGCGAATGGCCAGCCCATCCCCATTCCGGAGAACCGCGTGGTGCCCGAGGAGCTGGCGCCCCCGGGCATGCCCGTGCGCATGCTGGAGCTGCCGAAGTCCGACGAGTCCAAGGACGCGCCTTGAAGCTCGGCCGTCTGGAGCCCTCGCCCGGAAGACACCTGGCCGACGCGCTGGTCGCCGTCGCGCTCACCACCGTGGCGCTGTGGGCGTTCTCGTCGCTCGTCTCGCCGTGGACCGCGCTGGGCTGGGTGGCCCTGACGTTCTGGCTCGCGGCCGTGGACCGCGCGCGCTCGTCGAAGGAGGCCCTGGCGCTCGGCGCGGGGCTCAGCGTCACGTTCAGCGCCACGGTGTTCCAGTGGTTCCCCGCCGCGCTCCAGGGCTATTCGGGCGCGCCCCTGTGGCTGTGCTGGGGCGCCATGCTGCTGCTGGCGCCCGTGTTCCAGCCCCAGCTCGTGCTCACCGCACTCGCGCGTCACCTGGCCCGCCGTGCCGTGGGCGAGCGCGCCGCGTGGCTGCCCGCCGTGACGAGCATGCTCGTGTACGTGGGCGTCGAGTGGCTCGCGCCCAAGCTGTTCTCGGACACGCTGGGACAGGGCTTCGTCTACTCGGAGCGACTGCGACAGTTCGGCGATGTGGCGGGCGCGGCGGGGCTCACGCTCGCGCTCCTTGCGGTCAACGAGTGTCTGCTCGGCGCGGTGCGGGTCTTCCGCGCCCGAGGCGTGGCGCGCGCGCTGCGTCCCCTGGGCGTGGCGGTGGTGCTGCTCGTGGGGCTCACGGGCTATGGGGCCCTGCGGCTGGTCCAGGTGCGCGCGGCGACGGACGCGGCGCCGGCGCTCGTGGTGGGCGCGGTGCAGGCGAACATCACGAACTACGAGAAGCTCAAGGCGGAGATGGGCGCGTACGAGGTGGTGCGCAGGGTGCTCGACACGCACTACGCGCTGTCGGACGCGCTCCTGCGCGAGGCGCCGCTCGATGTGCTGGTGTGGCCGGAGACGGTGTACCCGACGCCCTTCGGTGTGCCCAAGAGCGAGGCGGGCGCGGAGCTCGACGCGGAGATTGCCGGCTACGTCGCCGCGCGGAACGTGCCGCTCGTGTTCGGCTCGTACGACGTGGAGGACGGCCACGAGTTCAACGCCGCCATGTTCCTCGCGCCCGCGTCTCGTGAAGGCGGTGCGCCCGAGCGCGCGGTGTATCGCAAGTCGAAGCTCTTCCCGTTGACGGAGTGGGTGCCCGAGTCCATCGACTCGCCCACCTTGCGCGAGTGGCTGCCGTGGACGGGGCGCTGGACGCCGGGCCCGGGGCCCCGGACGCTGCCCCTGCGTCGGCGGGACGGACGCGTGCTGAACGTCGCGCCGCTCATCTGCTACGACACCGTCTTCCCCTCCTACGTCGCCGAGCAGGCGCGGCAGGGCGCGGACCTCCTGCTCACGCTGAGCAATGATTCATGGTTCACCGGCACGCCCGGTCCCCGGATGCACCTGACGCACGCCATCTTCCGCAGCATCGAGACGCGCAGGCCGCAGGTGCGTGTGACGAACTCCGGTGTGTCCGCGCTCATCGATGCGACGGGGGAGGTGCTCTCCGAAATCGGCGACGCGCAGCGGGGCACCCAGGTGATGCGGGTCCCCGCCTCGCCCGGCCTGTCCACGCTGGCGCTCGCCTGGGGACACTGGCTGGGTCCCGTCGCCCTGGTGTGCGCGGTGGCGCTGCTCGGCGGCGCGGTGCTGGGGGCTCGCGGCTCCCGGCGCTGACGGCGGACTCTGCTCGCTTGAGGACACTCGGGGCTGGGGTCCGCGCCGCTGCGTGACACATCCGGGTGGCAGACCGACGGCGCCCGTTGTCGGCATGGGGCGTCGTCACTACACGCTCCGCGCGGCGCAACCTCGTCCTCGGAGTCCTCTCGCGATGATTGTCGGTCGGAGCCTGTCCTGGCGCATCATCCTGCGTTACACGGGCCTCCCCGTCACCGTGCACGTCCTCTTCGCGTTCGCCATCATCGTGGGCTACCGCGTGTACGACGCGTCCTGGATGGCGGTGCCCGCGCTTCCCGTCACGGTGCTCGCGGCGGCGCTCGGCGTGCTGCTCGCCTTCCGCAACAACTCCGCCTACGACCGCTGGTGGGAGGCGCGCACGCTGTGGGGGGGCGTGGTGAACTGGTCGCGCTCCTTCGCCCGACAGGTGCTCACGCTGCTGCCGCGGCCCGGGAGCACGCAGGATGAGCAGCCCCTCTCCGAACTCGAGCTGGCGGCGGTGCCCTCGCCCCTCTTGCGCAGCGCCGTGGACCGTCCCGCCGCCCTGACCGCCGTATCGGGCGCCCGCGCGAGCGACGGTGCCGTGCGCGACAGGTTCGGTCAGGCGCGCATGCCCACCGACGCCAAGGTCTCCCTGGAGAACATCGCCGTCCTCGACAGCCCGCCCGAGGAGCAGCGGGGTGTCATCACCAAGATGGTGGAGAGCATCACCGAGGACTCTCGCGAGCTCATCTACGCGCAGATGGGTTTCGTGCACGCCTTGCGCTGTCACCTGCGCCGCCAGGACCCGTTGCCCGAAATCGTCCGCTTCTTCCGCCCCTCCGTCATCGAGGCCCTGCGCGAGGAGCAGAACGTCCCCTCCGCCATCATCCTGTGGATGGCCACCCGCCTGCGGCGCATCTACGGCCAGGTGTCGGACCCGCAGAAGGTCGTCTTCCTCCACGTCACGATGGACCGCACGCTGTCCGAGATGACGAACCTGCTGGGCGCCTGCGAGCGCATCAAGAACACGCCGCTGCCCCGGCAGTACGACATCCTCCTGTTCGTGATGACGCGCGCCTACCTTGTCCTGCTGCCGCTCGGCGTGGTCGAGGAGCTGGGCTGGCTCACGCCCATCGTCACCGCCATCATCGCGTTCCTCTTCATCGGCCTGGACGCGGTGGGCCGCGACATCGAGACGCCCTTCGAGGACGACGTCAGCGACACGCCGATGACGGCCCTGAGCCGGACCATCGAAATCAACCTGCGGCAGATGCTGGGCGAGACGGAGCTGCCCCAGCCCGTGCAGCCGCAGAAGGGCCTCTTGTACTGAAACGAGCTGCCCGAATGGGGCCTGTGAGGGCGCAACGTCGCACCCCGGGTCCTCGCGTTGCGGCGGACCCACGCGCGGCGTATACCCGGAGCACCGTGTCCGGACTGTCCCGCATCCTCACGCTCGTGTTGCTCGTCGGCTGGCAGGTCCTGGCCAGCGGCGTCGCGGGCCTGGGGCACTACTGCGAGAAGCAGGTCGCGACCCGCGCCACCAAGTGCCGCTGCCACGAGCACGAGAAGGAAGGCGGCCACAAGGCCTCCTCCTCGCCCGACGGGCCGGCGCTGAGCTGGAACTGCTGCGAGGAGCCGCACTGGGACTTGCCCGCGCCCACCGAGGCGGGTGGCTCCAGTGGCGCGCCCTTCGTCGTGGCGCCCCCCGTGCTGCTCCCGGTCGCCTGGGTGTCTCCTCGTCCGCCGGAGTGGGTGCCCCAGCGCTCACTCTCCTGGTGGCAGGTGCCTCCCGCCCAGGGACCCCCTGTCTTCCTCCGCGTCCGCACGCTCCTCATCTGAGCGCTCCGGCGCGCGGTGACGTCGTGTCCTCCCTCGGGAGTCACGCGATGGCCGCCTCGTGCCCGGGTTGCGCGCGTCCGTGGTGTCCACGGACGTCGTGCCGCCCTCGGAGTGTCCCTGAGGAGCCGGGTGCGCGAGTCGTTCGCTCTCTCCGGCATGGCAGTCAGTCGGTCTGAAGAATCCAGAAGAGCGAAGCCATGGACATGATTTGGGAGCTGATGATTGGGACGGTGCTGCTGACGCTTCTCATCGTGGTGATGACACCGGCGATGTGGAGCTCGCGGCTCAGCCTGCGCGAGAAGCCGAAGAAGCCCGAGGGCCAGGGCCCCAAGGACTGAGGCCCGTGAGGAGACACGGCCACCTTCCAACGCGTGGCCGTGTCCTCCGTGCGCGTCAGAGCCTGCCGGCCTTGAGCTCGCCGACCAGGTGCGCGCTGGCTCGCACGGCCAGGGCCATCATCGTCAGCGTGGGGTTCTGCGGTCCCTGCGAGGGGAACGCCGAGCCGTCCATCACGAAGAGGTTGGGCACGTCCCAGCTCTGGTTCCACGCGTTGAGGACCGACGTGCTCGGGCTGGTGCCCATGCGCGCGGTGCCCACCTCGTGGATGGCCATGCCCGGCGTGGAGAGGGTGTCGTTCACCTTCTCCACCGTGAAGCCCGCCTCCTTCAGCATCTCCTGGCAGGCGGCCACGGCGTCCGCGCACATGCGCAGCTCGTTGTCCGAGTGACGGCACTCGATGTGCGCCGCGGGAATCCCCCAGCGGTCCTTCACGGTGGGGCTCAGCGTCACGCGGTTGTGCTCGCGCGGCACCATCTCCCCGAAGGGCACGAAGTGGCACGAGTCCCCGAAGGTGAACACCTGCACGCCATAGCCGCGTGAGAAGCCGTCCGCAGGGGAGGTGACGTTGCGGAACTGGGGGATGTACGCCCAGCTCTGCTCGGCGCGCTGCTCGGAGGCGGGCAGGTTCATCTTCGCCTCGATGCCGAGCAGGTACGTGTGGTCCATCAGGTTGCGGCCCAGTTGCCCCGAGGAGTTGGCGAGGCCCTCCGGGAACGCGGCGCTCTTCGAGTGCAGCAGCAGGCGCGTCGTCTCGATGGTCCCCGCGGCGAGCACCACCACGCGGCCATGGGCCTCGTGCGTCCTGCCCGTGTCGGAGTCGATGTACCGCACGCCGGTGACCTTGTTCGTCTTCGGGTCGTGCAGCACCTGGTCCACCACCGCGTGCGTGCGCAGGGTGAGGCGGCCCGTCTTGAGCGCGGCGGGGATGGTGACGGGGGCGCCCGCGGTGCGGCGCACGACGACGCGGCGCTCGGGCCAGCGGCGCTCCACGCGCTCCTTCAGGCGCTGCTCGGCCGGGTTCATCGCGATGGACGCGGCGAAGATGGAGTCGGGCAGGGTGTCCAGCCCGTCCGTGTTGCCGTGGAGGCCCATCCACCGCTCCACCGTCTCGTAGTGCGGCGCCAGGTCCGCCAGCGTCAGCGGCCAGTCCGGGCCCTGGCCGTCGCGCCCGCCTGCTTTGAAGTTGAAGTCCGACAGCCGGTAGAACTGCCGGCCGTGCGCCTTCACCGAGGTGCGTCCGCCCACCTGTCGCGCGCGAATCCACGTGAAGGGCGCGTCCTTCGGCGTGGTGTACGGGTTGTCGACGTCATCCACGAAGGCGTGCGGATGGAAGGGCCACGCGAAGGTGGTGGACTGCACCGACTGGCGCTGCTTGCGCGCGCTGTCCGTCTCCGCCTGGTAGCGGAAGAGCTTCTGGCGGACCCGGTGCATCACCCACAGCAGCTTGTCCGCCTGGTTGCTGCGCCCCGCCTCCAGCACCAGGACGTTCAGCCCCGCCTCGGTGAGCTGCTTGGCCGCCCAGCCACCACACGCGCCGGAGCCCACCACCACCGCATCGAAAGTCTTCTTGGACGTGCTCACAGCGACCCGGCGAGTGCAAAGGGGATGCGCGGCGTGACTCACCGCGAGTTGATTCGGCGCAGTGTAAGCTGCCGCGCGCGAGCTTGACCATTGGACGCCCGCCTGTGTCGCGAGTGACTCGCGTGGGGCTCGGGCGAGCAGCCGGGGGATGCCCGGGGAAGGTGTTGCATGAAGTGGCGGCGAGTCGTGGCGGCGGTGGTGGTGTTGGGGGTGCTCGCGACCCTGGCGCTCTTCGCGCGTGCGCTGCGGCACTCGGAGGCGTACTTCCACTATCCCCGGGTGGCGCCGGAGCGCCCCGCCGACTTCGCGGACGCGCAGGACGTGCGCCTGTTCACCTCGGACGGGCTGGAATTGCGCGGGTGGTACGTGCCCTCGAGGAACCGCGCCGCGGTGGTGATGACGCACGGCCTTTCACAGACACGCGCGGACGTGCTGCCGGAGGCGCGCATCCTGCGGGACGCGGGCTACGGCGTGCTCCTGTTCGACCTGCGCGCGCATGGCGCAAGTCAGGGCGAGACGTCCACGTGGGGGGATTTGGAGCGGCGGGATGTGCGGGCCGCGCTGGAGTTCGTGCGGGCCCGGCCCGACGTGGACCCGGGGAAGGTGGGCGCGCTGGGGTTCTCGATTGGCTCCGCCGCGGTGGCGGAGGTGGCCGCGAAGGACACGGACGTGCGCGCGGTGGTGCTGCTGTCCCCGTTCAACACGCTGTGGCTCGCGGCCGCGTATGACTTCCGGCGCTTCGGTGCCATCACCCAGACGGGCGCGCTGGTGCCGTTCTGGCGGCGCGGCATCCAGCTGGAAGAGGTGCGCACCATCGACGCGGTGGACCACATCCGGCCCAGGCCCCTGTTCATCGTGATGGGGACGGAGGAGTCCGGTCAGCCACTCGCGGATGAGCTGTTCGCCCACGTGCGCGAGTACGCGCGGACGTGGCGCATCCAGGGCGCGGGGCATGGCGGCTTCGCCACCGTGGAGCCGACGGAATATCCCCGCCGGCTGCGCGCCTTCTTCGACGCGGCGCTGCTCGCAGGCGGGGAGGGGAGCGCGGCGAATCCCGCGCCTTGAGCCGACGGGCCCGGAGGTGAATCACCTACCGCCGAGCCCGCGACCCCAGCACTTCAGGGCGCCTTGGGCGCCGCTTCCTTCTCGCGGGCCTCGAGCTGCTCCAGGCTCTTCAGGAAGGCGCGGCCCTTGGTCTCGTCCGTCATGTAGACGAAGGCGGCCATGCCCTTGAGCTGCTCGAGGGACTCACCCTCGCGGCCGGGCTTGCCCTTCTGTCGGTTGTGGATGGCCGCGCGCAGCCGGCGCACGACATCGCGCGGCACGCGGGCGGAGGCCACGCCGTCACGGACCCTGTTCACCACCAAGCCCGTCACCTGCTGACGCGTGCCCTTGCGGCTCACCCGCGTCTTCTCCGGGTGCACGCGGAAGCCCTCGGACTCCACCACGTCCTTCACGCGCGCGAGCAGCACGGCCACCGGCGCACCCTGCGCGCGCCGCGCCTTGGGCTGCTTCGTCTTCGTCCACGAGAACGTCAGGTCGTCCGCGTAGCGCGTGTAGACGAAGCCCAGCTTCTTCGACAGCGCGGACAGGCGCTTGTCGAGCTTGAGGCACAGGGCGTTGGTGATGCCCGGAGACGTAGGCGCACCCTGCGGCAGCGAGCGCGGACCCTTGGCCACGTAGAGCGTCTTGCCGCGGAACTGCACCGCCTCGCGCGGGGCCTCCGTGGACATCAGCGCCAGCAGCGTGGACGTGTTCTCCGGCAGGCCGCCCTTGCGCAACAGGCCCTTCACCCGGCGCCACGTGACGGAGGGGAAGAAGTCCTTCAGGTCCACCTTCACCACGACATCCGCGCTGTGGTGCGCGAGCGCGTTGGTGAGGATGGAGCGCCCCGCGACGAAGCCGTGCGCCGCGCCGTGCACGGGCAGTCGCTCCACCACGTTGGACAGCACCCAGCGCTGCGCTTCCTTCAGCTCCGGCTTGGGGGACGTAATCGTCCGCGTCCCGCCGTCGCGCTTGGGGATGCCCCAGCTGATGTAGTGCGAGCCGGTGTCCACCTCGCGGTGGAACGCGAACCAGCGCAGCTTGGAGACGCTCAGCCCCAGCGCCTTGGCCAGCGCCTCCGCGGAGCCCAGCTCGGGAAGCCCGTTCGCGCGAGCACGCTCCTCACGGTGCGCGATGTCGAACTTGTCGGAGCCGCCTTCCTCCTCCCAGTGGACCCCGGCGCCCAGGTGTCCCACGTGGGTGGCCTTCCAGGCCTCGTGGGCCTGGCGCCCCAGCGCGCGACGCTCGGCCGCCTCGGCCTTCTTCTTCTCCTTCCAGGCCGTCTTCTCCTTTTCCGAGGCGCTGGAGAAGTCGAGCTCGCCCACGGCGAGGCCGCGAGAGACCAGCTGGGCCTGCGCCCATTCCTCGGCGCCGCCAGCCTCGACGATGGCCTTCCAGCGGGTGAGCAGTGCCTCGTGCGCGGCGCGACGGGCCTCGCGTTGGGCGAGCGTGTTGGCGGACGGGGCCTGGGGCGCTGGCGTCGCGACGGCTTGCGGCGCGGCAGCGGGGACGAACGACTCCAGCCTGGCGGTCATGTCAGCACCTTCGAGGGGGCGCGGCGGCTTCGGACGAAGCGGCTGTCATTCGCGAGCAGTCGAGGGAGGCCAGGAAAGCACCACCATCTCACCTGGGGCACGGTAGCCTCACCGGCTCTCCCCTCCCATGCACTACGGCCGGGGTGGGCAAACGGCGGTCGCGTCGTTGGCTCCGCTGCCCACCCCGGCCGTAGTGCATGGGAGGGAGAGAGCCAAGAACAGGCTACCTTGCGGAGAGTGTCCTGCATTCAAACCGGAGCGGCGCAACGCCGCTCCCGCGCTCGAGGCGCTCAGGCTGATGCACTCCAGACCTCTCTCGGCTGCTCGCGCGTGAAGCGCGCTTCATCGTGTCTTCCGTCGCACCTTCCCTGTCGGCCGCCTTTGAAGGCGACCGAGCCGTGGTTGAGGGTTTACACCAATGACGAGGCCGCGTCGATGTAGCCGTCGGCCGAAAGCTTCTCCAGGCGCGTGAAATACGCGGTGCGCGCCTCCACGTCCGTGTCGAACCAGAGCCGCTGGTGACGCGCTTCGCCGGTGCGAAGGCCCCACTCCACGGCGACCACCTGGCCATCCAGGGAAACGCGGTACACCATCTCCTGTCCGCTCTCCGCGTCGCGGCGCACGTACGAGCGCGTCTCGGCGCGGATGTGCTTGCGGCCCTCGGGCGTCTGCCGGAGCGCCTCCTCCTCGGCGCGGCGGCGCGCGTAGACCAGGCGCAGCGCGAGCTGGTGCTCGCACGGACCCTCGCGCATGCCGGAGCGGCGGAAGTGCGGACACCCGCAGGACGCGTCCTTCACGCGGCCTTCCAAATCCAGCGTGAAGCTGGGGAAGAAGCTGCGCACGGCCTCGCGGTCCACCACCTCGCCGTGGATGCGCGTGCCCTCGCCCACCATGTCGTGCACCTTGGTGAGCTTGACCTCGCCGGCACCCGGGCCGCCGTCGCCGAGCAGGCGGTGGGCGCGGGCCTCGCGCTCGCTGCCGAAGCGGATGACGGACTCGTCCACGGGCGTGGCCATCAGCTCGCGCGGGCGGTACTTGCCCTGGGCCACGTCGAAGAGGACGCGGCCGCGCAGGCACTCGAGCTGCAACGCGGCGCGCACCTGCTCCTTCGTCGCGCCACCGGCGGCGGCGACCAGGGGCTCGAAGGTCTGCGGACCGTCGGCGCGCAGCTTCCCGCGCAGCTTCTCGGCCAGCCCTTCCGGCACCGCCCGGGGCATGAGCACGTCGAAGGCCGCGGCGGAGGACCAGCCGCTCTCCGTCCAGCCCGTGAGGCCCATGGTCAGCGTGGCCTGGCCCATGTCGATGACCCAGAACACCGGCAGGCCCGGACCCATGAGCTGCAGGCGCACCGACTTCGCATGCGGCAACAGGCGCGCGAGCGCGACCAGCCGCTGGCGGCCGAACGTGCGCACCACCGCGGGCGCGGTGCCGGTGTACTTGCCGCCGTGGCACTCGAGCACCAGCTCCCACGGCTCCAGCACCAGTCGGGGCGGAGCGCCGGGGACCAGCTCGAAGCGCAGCGCGCGCGGGGCCTTCTTCGCCTTGCGGGTGCGCAGCGCGAAGAGGAGGTTGTACAGGTCGATGGGCGCCAGCTCGCACGTATTGGCGGGCAGCGTTGCGGCGGACTGCACCTGGAGGAAGCCGCGCAGCCACGCGTGCGGCACCTGCACGTTGCGCGGCTCACGGGCCTGCTTGGCGGGCAGCGCGACGTGGGCCTCCAGCGACACGGGCAGGTAGGTGCGCAGCCGGTCCATGCGCGAGAGCAGGTCCGACGGGACGTCCAGGAAGGTGGAGCCGTGCGCGGCCTCGCGGCCCTCGAAGAGGCTGTTGTCCAGGGACAGGCGCGCGTAGGCGCTCTCGTCGCGGGAGAACACCTCCAGCGAGACGCTGTCCGGGTCCACGGTGAGCACCGGGTCCAGCACGGCGTCCTGCTTCTGCTCACCGTCGAGCGCGTTGTCGAGGAAGGCCTTCTGGGCCTCCCAGATCTGCGCGCTCGCCCGCTTCCCCTTCTTCATGAGGTACGCGAGGTACGCGGTGCGGTCCTTGCCCCGGTAGCGCAAGTCGCTCGCGAGGATGCCGAACGTGGCGGTGAGCGCGTCGCGGAACAGGGACGCGTCCTTGAGGCGGCCTCGCACGCCGACGGTGCCGCGCGAGCCCTCCAGGGCCAGGAGCACGCGCGAGGCGTCCGCGTGGGACTCCACGTCGCTCGCGGTGGCGTAGCGAAGCTCGACGGGGTGACGGGTGGCGGTCGTCACGACGGGTTGCCTTCCTTCCGGTGGTTCTTCGCGCGCTCGGCGGCGCGACGTGCACGTTTGTGGGCGCGCCAGGCGGCCTTGCGCAGCTCCACGGACTGAGACTTGTCGAAGGCGGCCGTGTGCAGCAGCTTCGCCGCCTCGTCACCGCCCAGCCGGCCCATGCCGGCCCAGGCTTCCTGCTTCACCTCGGGCTTCGCGCTCTGCGCCAACGCGGCCAGCGGCGCGAGGTTCCCCTGACCCAGCAGCGAAGGCTCGGCCAGGCGACGGCCCTCGGACGTGGCCAGGGCCTCGGCGGGGACCTTCGCGCCCGTGGGCCCCAATGCCACCGGGTCGAACGGCTTCACCTCCAGCGCCCAGGCCGCGGCCTTCTCGGGGGCCAGCCGCGCCAGTGCATCCGCGGCCGCCGAGCGCACCCGGGCGTCCGGGTCCGTCAGCGCGCCCTTGAGCACGTCCGCGGAGGCGGCGCGCTCCTTGTCGTTGGACAGCACGGGCGTCGAGGTGTCCTGGCCCTGGAGCTTCAGCGTGGCACCGGCCGTGCCCAGGCGGGACAGCACGCGGGCCGCCTCCTGACGCACGGTCGCGGGAGAGCCATGCTCACCGGCCTTGAGGATGTCGCGCGCGGAGTCGGCGAGCCCCGCCGTGCCCAGCCGCGAGCCGGCCCACAGGAGGCGCTCCCACGCGGAGGCGAGCGCGGTCTTCTTCGGGCCGGGAGGCGTGGCCGCCCAGTCCTTCGCGGTGCGCCGCTCGGAGGTGACCAGCGCGCGGGACAGCGCCGCCAGGTCCACCTGTCCGGAGGCGCGCGCCTCGCCGGTCCACGTGCCAATCAGCAGGGCCGCCTCCTGGCGGGCCTCCGCCTTGTCGTGCTCCAGCAGCGTCACCGTCTCGGGCACCGGCAGCGCGCCGCGCCGCGCGAGTCCCCGACGCAGGCTCAGCCGCAGCTCCTCGTTGGTCAGCGTGGCGAGCCGGGGCACCAGCAGCGCCGGGTCGCCCTCGCGGGACAGGTACGTGACGGCCGGCTCGGAGATGTCCTGGTAGCGGCTGGCCACGGCGAGGAACTCGACGCGGGTGCGCTCCTTCGGGAACAGCTCGTCCAGCGCCTTGCGCGCCTCCTTGCGGAGCAGCTCCGTGGAGTCGTCCAGGATGGTGGCGAGCGTGGTCTCCGCCTCCACGTCCTTGAGCTTGCCCAGCTCCTGCGCCGCCGTGATTCGCACGAGCAGGTGGGTGTCCGTGTCGAGCAGCAGCGCCTCGACCTTCACCCGGGCGCGCTCGCCGCCGATGGCGCGAAGGCCCTTCACGCCCGCCTGCTGGAGCGAGTAGTCGGCGCCCTCCACCGCGGCGGCCTCCACCTTCTCCTCGACGCGGCGGCGCTCCTCGCCGTCCGGCAGCCGGCCCGCGAGACGACCCAGGCCCTCCACCGCCGCCCACATCATGCTCGGCTCGGTGGGCGCCTCGGGCGTGCCACCGGCGGCCACCGTCTCCAGCTCGCTCAGCGCCCGCGCGTCACCCAGCGTGCCCAGGGCGAGCAGGGCGCGCTCGCGCTGACCGTCCTCACCGGCGCGCGAGTACAGCAGCAGGGGGCGCAGCGCGCTCACGCCGCGCAGGTGCGCGACACCCTCGGCGGCGGGCAGCATCAGCTCGCGAGCCCCACCGCGCAGCACGTCCTCGAGCGGGCCCACGGGGGCGGCGTGCTCGATGACGCGCTTGGAGTACAGCGACACGGCCTCGGCGCGCACCGTGACGTCCCGGTCGTTGAAGAGGCTCACCAGGACCTCGGACTGGCCGGCCTCGGCGCCGTGCTCCAGCTGGCGCAGGGCCACCTGTCGCACCGCCACGTCCAGGCTCTTCACCGCCTGCCGCAGGAAGCGCAGCGCCAGCGTCGCGTCGCGCTTCTTCACGTCCGCGCCCGCCACCTGCATCGCCGCGGGGACACACGCGACGCGCACCGCGCTGGTGTCGTCCTCCAGCACGCGGCGCGCGAGCACGTCCAGCGCCTCGGGGCGGCGCGTCTGTCCCAGCGCGTCCACCAGCCGCAGCCGCTCGTGCGGGTCCGTGGACACATTCAGCCGCGCGGCCAGGGCGCTCACGGCGGAGGGCGTGGCCAGTCGGGCGAGCGCCTCCACCGCGCGCCTGGCGACGGCGGGCGTCTCCGAGCGCAGGAACGAGGCGAGCACCTCCACCGCGCGCTCGTCGCCGCGCCACGCGAGCAGCTCGGACGCGCGCAGGCGCAGGTCCTCGTGCTCGCTGGACATGGCCCGACCCAGCGCCTCGGTGACGCGCGAATCGTTGGCGCCGGCCAGCCGCTCGATGACGCCGACGCGCAGGTCCGCGTGCTCGCTGCCCAGCGCGGCCAGCAGCGGCTCCAGGCTGCCGGGAGGGCTGAGCTTCTCGAGCAGCTCGAACGCGTAGCGGCGCACGTCCGACAGCGGCGAGTTGAGCGCGGCGGTGATGCGCGGCTTCGCGGCGTCCCCACGCTCGGCCAGCTCGTCCAGCGCGATGCGCGCCACGTCGGGCGACAGCGAGGCCAGGGCCAGCGAGAGCGGCTCGTCGCTGCCCGCGGGGAACAGCTCCTTGAGGCCGGTGAGCGCGGCCTTGCGCACCAGCTGGTGCGGGTCCTCCAGGGCGCGCAGCAGCGCGGCCACGGCGGCGGGCGTGCCCGCGTAGCCCTCCTGGGTGAGCTTCACCACGCGGTCCACGGCGTCGCGACGGACGCGGTGGCCCTCGTCGTCACCGGCGGACACCTGGCGCAGCAGACCCACGTACGCGCCGAAGGCCAGCCGGCGCAGGTGCTGACGCTCGGCGTTCGTGGCCGCCTCGGGCGAGGAGGTCTCCGGCGTACCGGGCTTCGTGGCGGAGAACAGCCGGCGCAGCCAGCTCTTCGCGGGCGTGGCCTGCACGGGCGACACGTTGGGCGCCGTCTCCGGCTTCCACGGGGCGTCCAGCGAGCTCGGCCGGGCGACCTTCAAGGCCTCGCGGAAGTAGTCGAGCGGCTTGTTGCGAAGCAGCAGCACCTGGGCCGCCGCGTAGCGCTGCTCGGGCTGACCGCTGGAGAGGGCCTCGGCAAGCCCGACCATGCGCTTGGCGCGGTCCTCCTCGGAGGGCCAGTCCTTCATGTCGCCGACCTTGTCCGGCTTCGGCGGCAGCAGTCCCTCGACCAGGTTCGCGCGGTACGCGTCCGTCTCCGTGCGCAGCTCCAGCGCGCGGGCCGCGGCGTAGCGCACCTCGGGCCGTCCGCTGGACAGCGCGCTGGCGAGCAGGTCGGGCGGCTCACCGCGACGGGTGGCGCGCAGGTCCCGCGCGAGGACGATGGCGAACACCATCTCCTGCACCTCGCGCGCGCGGTCCTCCAATCCGTGCAGCAGGCCACCGTCGCCCTCGGAGCCCAGGGCCGCGAAGGAGAGGATGGCGCCCAGCCGGATGGGCAGGTGGTCATGGCGCAGGTTGCCGGTGAGCACCGGCAGCGCACGCGCATCACCCAGGCGCGACAGGCCGTCCGCGCCCCACGAGCGCACCGCCACGTTGGCGTGGCTGAGCGCGTCCAGCAGGTAGCCCTCGTCGCCCCGACGGCTGGCGGTGGCGAGGCCGCGCGCGCCCTGCTCCTGCAAGTCCCCCAGCTCGCTCGTCAGCAGCGTGGTGGCGAACCAGGACAGGAGCCGGCGCGAGCCCAGCGTCGCGAGCGCGCGGGCACCCCGGATGCGCAGCGGGATGAGGAACGCGGGCGGGTACTGCCGCTCCAGCTCCTTGTCCATCAGGTTGCGCATCGGCTCGATGATGTCCTCGGCGCCACGGGGCGCGAGCAGCTCGGACGCGCGCACGCGCACCGGCAGCGAGGCGGAGGACAGGCCCGCGAGCAGCGGCCCGTTCTCGCCCGGAATCAGCTTGTCGAGCGCCTCCAGCGCGGCGACGGCGACGTCCAGTTCCTCATCCTGCACGCGCTTGAGCAGCGGCGAGCGCAGGGGCTCGGCGGGCGCGTGCACGGAGCCCTTCGCGGCCAGCACGCGCAGGGCGGGGTGCGTCGACGCGAGCGCGGCCAGGTGCGGCTCGGGCTTCTCCTTGCCCACCAGCTTCACCCACGCCTCGTACGCGGCGGTGGCGACGCCCACGTCGCGGTCCTCCACGGACTTCTTCAGCCGCTCCTGGGCCCAGCCCTCGGCGCCGCGCTGCGCGAGCACCTCCACCGCGCGGCCACGCAGGTCCGGGAAGCGGCCCGCGAGCGCGCGGTCCAGCGCCTTCTCCGGCACCTTCTCGTTCCACGCCCACAGCGTGCGGAACGCCTCGCCGCGCACCTTGGCGGACTCGTCCTCGAGCGCGTCACCGAGCAGCGGCTCGGCACCTTGCGCCGTGGCGCCCAGCTTCACCAGCCGGTCCAGGCCGCGCACGCGCACGTCCTCGTGACCGGAGCGCAGGGCCGCCTCGGCGGAGGCCAGCGGCGCCTCCGCGTCCAGCGCCACCACGGCGTCGAGCGAGGCCGCGCGCACGTCCGCGTTCTCGTCGTCCAGCATCCACACCAGCCGCTCGCGGGCGCGAGCGTCCTGGAGCGCCTGGAGGGCGGCGGCGGCCTGACGGCGGATGGCCGGGTCCGGCTCACGGGAGAGCTGCAGGAGCGCGCCCAGCGCCCGGGCATCGCCCAACTGCGCGAGGCCCCGGGCGCCCCGGACGGCGGTGTCCGGCGTGCGGCAGGCCATGGCGGCCACCAGCGGCTCCAGGTCGCTCTCCGTCAGCGAGGCCCCCACGGCGCCCTGAGCGGGCATCGCGTCGCGCGCGGCCTGCACGTCGGCGTCCGTGAGCGCGGCCGTCTGTCCCTGCCGCGAGCGCTGCGCGAGCCGGCGGGCCACGTCCTTGGTGGAGCGCGCGAAGTCCTCGTCGCGGCCCTCTAGCGCGTGCGCCAGGGCGCGGCGCTCCAGCACGCGGATGGTGAAGGCCACGCGGCGCACGTCCGCGTCGGCGTCATCCAGCGCGCGGGCGACCAGTGGCTGCAGCTGGGCGTGGCCCAACAGGCCCGCCCCGGCGATGCGCACCAGCACCTCCACGCGCAGGCGCGGCTGGCCCCGCTCGAAGGCGGCGCGCAGGGGCTCGGTGTCGGCGGGCGCGGAGACCTCGGAGAGGGCGTCCAGCGCGGCCAGCCCCACGGTGGCGTCCGACTCACCCAGCTTGCTGGCGATGAGCGCGGGGACCAGCGGGGACGCGCGGCCCAGCTTCGCCAGGCGCTTGAGACCCGCCACGCGCATGTCCACGAAGCGTGACTCCAGCGCGGCGCGGGGCGCGGCCAGCGGCGACTCCGTCTCCAGCGTGTCGAGGGCCTTGAGGGCCTCCTCGCGCACCTGGGGATGGTCGTCGTCCAGCCGCTCGCGCAGCTTCGGACGGGCGGCGACGCGGCCCTTCTCGCCCAGCTCGCGGGCGGCGAGGCGGCGCACCTCCGCCTCCTTGTCCGTGGAGAGGACCTGCAGCACGAAGTCGAGCGCCTCCGTCTCCTCCAGCGCCACGGCCTCGCGCACGGCGGCCTCGCGCTTGGGGCGCCCCGCCTTCAGCGACTCCGTCAGCAAGTCGAGCCCGTGCCGCGACACGGCCTGCCCGTTGGCCGGCTTGCCGTCCGTCTCGATGCCGAAGCGGAAGACGCGCCGGTCCTCGCCCGCCGTGAAGATGGCGCCCAGCGACGTGCGCGCCTCGCGCGGGTTGCCGGGCGCCACGAACACCAGCGCGTTCACCGGCTTGGAGCCGCAGTCCAGCGTGCGCGGCTTGCGGCGCTCATCCAGCCGCCACACCTTCACCTTGCCGTCGCTGCCCGCGGACCAGACGCGGTCGCCGGGCTCCTCGTCGTCCTGCGCGGCGGGCGTGGGCGGGAACACGAGCGCGAGCACCGCTCCGGCGTGACCGGAGTCCTTGTCGCCGCGCACCTCGAACTCCACCGCGCCCACCAGGTACCAGAAGCGCACCTTGCCGTCGTCGCCACCGGAGGCGAGCCGGCCGTCGCGCGGCGTGAAGGCCAGCGCGCGCACCGCGCCCTCGTGGCCCGCCATGTCGCGGCGCTCACCGGTGGCCTTGGTGAACGAGCGCACCACGCCGTCATCACCGCCGCACGCGACGAACGTCCCGGACGGGTCCACCGCCACCGCGCGCAGGGGCTGCGGCGACGCCTTCCACTCGTGCACCTTGCGCGCGCCGTCCCACTCCCAGCCGCGCACCACGCCGTCCGCGCCCACGCTGAACAGCACCTTGCCGTCGGGGCTGGAGGCCAGCGCGGTGACGCCGCCCAGGTGCGCGTCGGTGAGGCGCGTCTGCACCTGCCCGTCGGAGACGGTGCCCAGGCACAGGGTGCCGTCGGACAGGGCCGCGGCGAAGCGCTCGCCCGACAGGGCCAGGGCGCTCACGGCGGAGGGCAGCTCACTGCTCCACAGCACCTTGTTGGAGGCCAGCTCGTACGCGGTGAGGCGGCTGGGCGCGGACGCGCGGGCGCCGCCGAGCAGCAGCACGCGGGGGTTCGCCGCGAGCGCGCGGAGCTTTTCGATGTTGCCGATGGCGAGGACGGACATGAAGTTCTTTCCGGGGCGCCCGTCGGGCACCCGTTACGCTGGGAATGCCGACGCTCAGAAGCCCCCGAGCTGCGCGCTCGGATGCGCGGTGCGCAGCTGGACCAGGGACGCCAGGCAGCTCTGCCACTCACCCTTCGCCATGGAGCCGGTGAACTCCCCGAGCACCGGCGCGATGACCCGGGCGAAGCTCTCGTCCTCCAGGCCCAAATCGCGCACCAGCTCGATGACCCGGCGCTTGGCGACGCTGGCCGACAGGCGCTTCTGCACCTCGCCCTCGCGCGCCTCCTTGGCGCGGCCCGGGGGCAGGCCGAAGAGCATCTTGCGCAGGAACTCGCGCAGGGCCGGCACGTCCGCGAACGGCGCGCCGCCCCCCGTGGCGGGGGCCTCCTTCGCGCCCGCGGGCTTCCACCCCTCCGGCAGGTGCGTGGGGCGGTGCTTCTCCCAGAGCAGGCGCACCGCGAACAGGCCCACCTCGCGGTCCGCGCTCTGCATCAGCCACGTCAGCCGCTCGGCGCCGCCCAGCCTGGCGTAGTGCCGGCGGATGAGCTCCACCGCCACCTCGCGCGTGCTGCGCTTGGTGCTCTCCGTGAGGGAGAAGACCTTCACCGGGTCCAGCTCCTCGGGGTGCAGCACGTAGCGGGCGTCCGCGCCCTCCTCACCCGCGCGCAACAGCGCGTCGTAGGCCAGGTTGCGGATCTCCTTCGCCTCGGCGTCCGCCAGCTCGTACACCCGCGTGTGCCAGCCCCACGCGCGCAACTCCGCGCGGGTGACCGCGAGCGCGAAGCGGCGCACGTCGTCGCGCGCGTCGAACAGCGCCGGCCACAGCTTCTCCGGCGTGTACGCCTTGCGAGGCGCCTTCGGCTTGATTTCGTAGGACTTCGACTCCGGCTGCTCCGGCCCGATGAGGGGGTGGTGGCAGCGCAGGTACGTCTGGGCGAACGCGCGCACGGGCACCGGCTGCTTGGCGCCCAGCGCCAGCTCGAACAGGCGCTCCAGGCCCGCCGCCGCGTCCCCCGTGTCGCTGAAGTCCGCGGGCACCACGTACTCGAGCAGGTAGCGGTGCGCGAAGTCGTGCAGCGTCGGGTCCGCGCGCCGCGCCAGCGCCAGGAGCCAGGGCACCGTGAGCTGCCGCGCGGTGAACAGCTTGCGGTTGCCCAGGAGCGCCAGCGCCACGTGCCGGTGCTTCGCGCTGAAGACCAGGCCCTTCACCTTCTCCACGTCCAGCCCCGGCAGGCTGTCCGCGCGCTGCAGCCACGTGGCCACCTGCGAGCCGATGCGCGGGTGCGCCGCCTTGTCCAGGAGCCACTCCGGACCGATGGCCGCCGGCGCGTACGACGACAGCGCCTTCACCACCAGGCCCTCCACCGGGTACGGCTTCTTCGTCAGCCGCGGGTCCTCCAACAGCTCCTTCCAGAACGCCACCGGCATCTCCCCGGCCGCGTACTTGGACTGCACGTACCCCTTGGCCCAGTTGAGCTGCTCGGACGTGCCCAGGTACATGTCCCGCAGGAAGCCCGACGTCAGCTCCGCCCGGTCGAACGACTGCTCCAGCGACTTCGCCGCGAACGCCGCCGTGGCCTTGTAGGGCAACAGCCGCCCCAGCAGCTCCATCCCCAGCTCGCGCGGGTTTCGCTTCTCCAACGTGGCGGCCGCGAAGGACTTCACGTCGTTCTCGCCCTTGGCCACCAGCTCCACCAGCCGCTCGGCGGCCAGGTCCTGCGCGTGCGCCCGGGCGTACTCGATGGCGTACGTGCGCGCCTTGCCACTGGGTGACATCAGCAGCGCGATGACCGCGTCGTGCAGGCCCAGCTCGCGCAGCTTGCTCTGGTGGAACTCAGGGGAGCCCTGCAGCGTCTCCACCAGGAAGTCGTGGGCGCTGGCCAGGGGGCGACGCGCCAGCCGGTCCAGCCACGCGGGCGTCACCTTGCGCAGGCTCTCCGGGAAGTCCTTGCGCAGGCCCTGGATGGCGAAGCGCGCGGCGGGGTCCGACATGCACGTGTCGAGCAGCCGCATCAGCGCGTCCGGCGAGCGCTTCCACGCCTCCGTGAACGCGCGCTGCTTCACCATGTCGCCCGGCGGCTGGATGCCGAACGAGCCGCCCGTGTAGTTGCCCGTGCCGTGCGCCCAGATGTGGTTCGCCACCCAGACCGAGTACCAGGACGTGTCCTCCTGGTAGTGGCGCAGCACCTCCACGGCGAACTGCGGGTACAGCTCCGGGACGGCGGCGCCCAGGTGACGCAGGTAGCGCCACGCGCGGCGGCGCAGGTACTGGAGCGTCCCGCCGGAGACCTCGTGCTTGTAGGACTGCCGGCGCTCCACGTCGAAGCGCCACGCGAGCACGCCGAACAGCTCCGCGTCGTGGTCGGCCTCGGCCAGCTTGTAGATGCGCTTGAGCCCGCCCCACAGGCCGAACTTCAGGTCCGCGGTGGCCGCCAGCTTGAGCAGCACCGCCCGCGACGCGTGGGTGTTCTTGCGGTACAGCGACACCAGCAGATCCGCCAGCGCCAGCCGCGCGGGCTGGGGCACGTCCTTCTGGGCCAGGAAGCGCTGCCACGCGTCCGCGGAGGCCTCACGCCGTGAGTCGCTGTCGTAGCGGGCCTGCGCCTGGGCGAGCGAGCGCAGCAGCTTCTCGAAGGTGAAGGCGTCCTTCGGCGGGGCCTTGCCTTCCTCCGGCTCCGGCTCCTCCTGCTCCAGGAGGGCAAGCACGGCATCGGCCAGGTCCGGTGACTCCGCCTGGGCCAACCGCTCGAGGTCTGCTGCGTTCAGCGCGTCGCTCGTCGACATGGGCCAGGGGACTTAGCACATGCCGCCACTGCTGGCAGTGTGCGCACGCCCGCGTCCAGGTCTTCTCGCTTTCGGATGTTCCGCGACTCGCAGGAAGCCCTCAATCCACGATGTCCACGCCGGTGCCGAACAGCGAGCGATTCTTGCGGTTGTCGAAGTAGGTCAGGTCCACCAGCAGCGCGGCGGCCAGCACCAGTTGACGCAGCCGGCCGTCGGCGCACGAGGGCTGGAACTCCAGGCTGAAGTTGTCCGCGTCGCTGAAGGTCTCCTGCAGCAGGCCGCTCCACTTCTTGCGGATGACGGCCACCTGCCCGCCGCGCTGGAGGATGCGGAACGTCCACGGCTTCCAGAAGGGCCCCTCCACCGTGGCCAGCACCGCGCCGGTGGGCGACACGATGTCGAAGCCCCGGCCGAACAAGCGGAAGCGCTGGACGATGTCCCCCATGGGCCGGCCATCCCACGCCGTCACCTCCGCGCGGGCGAAGAAGAGGTGCCAGGGCAGCTCCACCGCCATCGCCAGCGTGCCGCCCACCGTCATGCACTCCAGTCGGGCGCGGTAGAAGGGCCAGAAGTTCCGCGCCAGCCGCGACATCCAGCCCTCGCCCGTCTCGCCCACGTACACGGTGCCACGGCCGTCCTCGCCACAGACCTCGTACTTGTTCTTCCCCTCCCAGCCGATGAGGATCTCCAGCGTCTCGCGGAACTGGCGCATGCGCAGCGTGGCCGACGTCAGCACGGCCTCCAGCGACAGCCGCAGCTCCAGGCTCATGTAGCGCGGGTCTCCGGGTGCCCCCTTGCCCGCGAGCGCCTGCGCGGGCTCCTCGGGAGCGGTGGACGGCGCGTCCCGGGGCTCGGAGCGTGCCTTGCGCGCGCCCCAGTCCAGCTCCAGCTCCGAGTCGGTGCCCCACCCTGGCTTGTCACCCATGGAAGCAGGGCTTAAGCGGCATCCCGCGCGGACGCAAACGCCTCACTCGGACTCCGAATCCTCCGCCACCTCGATGGGCTCCAGGGGGTGCCAGGTGGGCTGGATGTCGAGCGTGACGGCGCCGCTCGCGGGCAGGTCCACCTCGCCCCGATGCACCTGCTCCCGGCGCGTGTCGAAGTTCAGGCTGCTGAAGAAGAACGTGTAGTGCCCGGCGGGCAGCTCCTCGAACGTGGTGTCGGTGTGGGGCCAGGACTGGACCGCCAGCCTCCGGCCCAGCTGCTCCAGCTCCAGCAGGGACTTGGGCAACGGCACGTCGCCGGGGAACAGGTAGGTGTTCAGGATGGCCACGCGCTCGTTCATCATCATCGTCCCCCGCGCGGGGAGGTTGAGCTTCAGCGTCGTCGCGCCCGCCATCTCCTGGAAGTGGAGCACCTTGCGCTCGCTCGGGCCCAGGCGCACGCGCTGGGGGAGGAAGCGCACGGAGTCGCCCTGGAAGCTCATGTCCTCCCCGGGCGCGACGGTGTACTCGCCGGGCGGCAGGCCCGAGACGCGGAACGTCCCGTTGCCCCGCTCCACGTCCAGGGCGTCCTCGGGGGAGAGCAGGTTCACCACCTGGACGTGGGTGTCCACGGGGCGGCCCTCGCGGTCCTTCACGGTGCCCTCCAGGCGCGCGCCGGAGGACATGCGCAGCTCCAGCGGCGCGCTGCTGTCGCCCACCTGCTCGCTGAGCGGCAGGTAGTCCGGATGGGTGAGCGTCAACACGAGCGGCCCGGGCTCGAGGGGTGGGAGCTCGAAGGTGCCATCCGCGCGGGTGATGGCCGACGCGAGCGAGGGCGGTCCCTCGTCCAGGTCCTCCGAATCCTCGTCCCGGCGCGCCCCGGCGCCAGGCGACTTCACGTCCACCTCCACGCCCACCACCGGCGCGGAGGTCCGCGCGTCCAGCACGCGGCCGCGCAGCCGACGTCCGGCCTTGAGCACCACGTCGCCCAGGTCCAGGTCCTGGCCCCGGGGGACCTCCACCTGGCGCACCACGCGCGTGAGCCCCGGGGCATCGAGGGTCAGCCAGGTGGTGCCCGGCTGCTCCAGGGACACCTGGAAGGCGCCGTTGGCGTCACGGTAGGGCACGTCGTCGATGTTGAAGCGGGTGACGGGTGTGCCGTCCTCTCGCACCAGGCGCCCGCGGACTCCGCCCACGTAGCGCACCACCAGCCTCAGGTCCGTCACGCCCGCCTGCGCCTGCACGCCCGAGATGCGCCGGGGGTCGTCGACGTCTGTCGCCTCGTCCGCGCCGCGCAGCGTGTAGCCCGCCATCGTCAGGTCCACGCGGTAGCGCCCCGGCGACAGGTGCTCGAGCGTGAAGCGCCCGTGCTCGTTGGACTGGGCCTGCGCGGGAGGGGGCAGGGGCGCGTGGTGTCCGAACCGTCGCCGGCCCGAGTCGGGCTCGGTCAGCGGATAGGCGAAGACGCTCGCGCCGGGCTGGGGCGTGCCGGCCTCGTTCACGACGAGCCCGGAGATGGACAGGCCTCCGTCCATCCGCACCGTCACCGTCTTCGTCTCGGTGGCCGTCAGCGTCACGTCGACGGTGGCCTCCCCCACGCCGCTGTGCTCGAGCGAGGCGCGCAGGACGAACCGGCCCGCTGGCGCGCCCTCCAGTCGGAAGGCGCCCTGCGCGTCGCTGCGCACCCAGATGGGCACGGGCTCCTCCTGGCCCGCGGGCGTCAGCGTGATGGCCACGTTCGGAATCGGGGTGTCCTTCAGGTCCACCACGGCGCCCACCACGCGCGCGCCCGGCTGCATCACGACGCGGACGTCCTGGGCGGGCGCCTCCACTTCCAGGGTGGTCGCGAGGAACCCCGGCACATCGGGCGTGAGCCGGTGGAGGCCGGGCGAGGGGAGGTTGAGCACGAAGCGCCCCGCGTCATCCGTCAGCGCGTCGATGACCGGCCCATCCGCGAAGGGCGCGTCCGGGTCTCCATGCTCCAGGTCATGGGGCTTGCCGTCGCGTCGGCCCTTGGGCTGACGCAGCCACTTCATGGCGGAGAGGGTGATGTCCGGCAGCGGTGTGCCCGCCGGGTCGACCACGATGCCCTCGATGACGAAGGCCCGCTCCATCGTGAGCTCCACGGGGGGCGTGCGATGCGTGACCTCCACCTCGGTGGTCTCGGTGGGAAGGAAGCCCTTGGCCGACACCGTGAAGTGGTGGATTCCCAGCGTCGCCTCTTCCAGCTCGAAGCGCCCGTCGGCTCCCGTGACGGCTTCCGTGTCGGTGTAGACGGTGCCGCGTGAGTTGGCGAGCACCGTGGCGCCCTCGATGGGCTGGCCCGCGGTGTCGCGCACCACGCCCGTCACCCGCACGAGCGTGCCCAGGCGCACCGTCACCTCCGCCTCGGTCTGCTCCTCGTCGAGGGTCGTCTCCGCCTGGCCCTGGTGCTGTCCGTGACGGGCCTTCAGCACGTAGTCGCCCGGAGGCAATCCCTCCAGGACGAAGCGCCCGCGCGCGTCCGTCTCGGCGGTGACGCGGGTGTCGACGACCTCCACCTGGACGTTGGCGACGGGCTGCTCGTCGAGGAGCACCTGGCCCACGATGTTGCGGGGCCGGTGGAGCACGATGTCCTCCGCCTCCAGCTCATCGGGCGAAATCGCCCGCATGCACGGACCGACCCGCTGGTCGTCGTCCACCTGGAGTCCGTAGGTGCTCGCGGGCAGCGGGCCCAGCGTGAAGCGGCCGTCGCCGTTGCTGGTCGTCTGGAAGAAGCGCGAGTGTGCGGTGTGGAAGAGCGTCAGCTTCGAGCCCGCCACGGGGCGCAGGGCCTCGTCCACGACGCGGCCGGTGAAGACGACGCTCGGCTCGAGCACCAGCTCCACGTCCTCCGTCCCTGTCGTCACCTCCGTCGCCAACGCGGCGCCCTTCGCGCCCACGGCCCACAGCGCGACGGTGCCCTCGGGAAGGTTCCGCACCTCGAAGGCGCCCTCCGCGTCCGTGGTGACGCGCGCCACCACGGGCGTGTCGCCGCGGCCCGCCTGGATGAGGTCGCGCAGGGTGGCGAGCATGCCCGGGTCCTCGCACTCCGCCGCGGAGAGCGGGGTGTCGACGTCGGTTCCACAGGGGCGCAGCGAGAGCGACTCGCCGGGGAGGGCGCGCGAGACGGAGAGCTCCACGCCTGGGGCGGGGCTCTTGTCGGCGGCGAGCACGCGGCCCCGGAGGCTCAGCGTCCCGCGCACCTGGGCCAGCGGCGCGCTGTAGGAGGGGGTGACGGAGGCCGGCGAGGTGGAGGGCTCGGGGGGTGACTCCTGGACGAGGACGAAGGCCGCGCCCAGGGCGAGCACCGCGAGCGTGAGCGCCAGCACCAAGGGCCTTCGCATGGTTCCCTCCCCGTCGGAGGCCCACGGTAGCAGGGCTTCCGGCAGGAAGTCGCCAGGGGCTCAGGCGCGGGTGGAGAGCGCTTCCAGGCGGGCCTTCTCGGCGACGATGAGGTCGCGGACGTGGTCACGCAGCGCGGCGACGTCCTGGAAGCCCGAGGGGTCCACCGGAGGCATCACCTGCACGTGGCAGTGCGCGGAGGTCTCCAGCACCAGGCCGTGCTTGGGCAGGGTGCGCGCGGTGCCGGTGAGGACGATGGGGATGACGGGGCACTGCGTCTTGAGGGCGAGCGCGAAGGCGCCGTCCTTGAAGGGCTTGAGCTGGCCGTCCTCGGAGCGCGTGCCCTCGGGGAACATGAGGATGGGGACGCCGCGCGCGAGCCATGCCTCGGACTGGGCCAGCATCTTCAGGATGCTCGCCTTGTCGCCACGCACCAGCGGCACGTAGCGGTTGAGGTGCATGTTCCAGCCGATGAGGGGCAGCTTGAAGTTGGCGGCCTTGGAGACCCACTTGAAGGGGCGGTACAGGCCGAAGAGCACCAGGATGTCGCCGAGCGACTCGTGGTTGGACACGAGCACCGCGGCGCCCTTCCACGGCAGGTGCTCGCGGCCGTCCACCTTCAGGTGCCACAGCGGATTCACGTAGAAGTAGAGCTGCGCCCAGAAGCACGAATACAGGTGCAGCACGAGCCCGTTCCGGTCGAAGGGCGTGGTGAGCGCCCACACCACGACGGCCCCGAGGAAGAGCAGCAGGCTGGAGATTCCGAGGAACGTCCAGAAGACGATGGAGAACAGGAGTCGAATGGCGCGCAGTGTGCCACAGGCTCGCGAGGGGGAAAGCAGGGAGTTGGGCGCGCCCGTCATCCCGCTCTGCGCGTGGTGGAGGCTTCGTGGGCCTCGAGCACGAGCAGGCGCGCGCCCTCGGCCTCGAAAAGGGCGCGCAGCCAGGGGTGACAGGTGAAGGCAATGACCTGTTGTTGCTCGGCGAGCCGGGCGAGCAGGTGGATGGCGCCTCGGGCCCGCGTGGGGTCGAAGTTCACCAGGATGTCATCCACGATGAGCGGCAGCGCCCCCCGGGTCTCCCCGAAGTCGCGGACCACGGCGAGCCGGAAGGCGAGGTAGAGCTGCTCACGGGTGCCGCGCGAGAGCTGGGCGGCGGGCCAGTCGCGCTGACCGTCGCTGACGCGCAGCTCGCGCTCGTCACCGGCGGGGATGAACACGCGGCGGTAGCGGCCCTCGGTGAGCAGCGCGAAGTGCTCGGAGGCGAGCTGCACCACGCGGGGCTGCTGCTCCTCCTCGAAGCGATGGCGGGCGCGGTTGAGCAGGGCGAGGGCCAGCTTGTCCTCGGCGTAGCGGGTGGCGAGCTCGGCGACCTTGGCGCGGAGGGTCTCCTCCTGGATGCGCAGGCGTGAGAGCAGGTCGTCGTTCTCCCACTGTTCGAGCTGGTTCTGCGTGGCGCCCTGCTCGGTGAGGACGTCCTTGAGCTTCGACTGTGCCTCCGAGTGACGCGAGCGCACCTGTTCCAGCGTGACGCGCAGCCCGTCCGCGCCGCCGAGGGAGCGGAGGGCCTCGCGGACCTGCGCGTCGGAGAGCCCGGTGCGCGCCTCGATGCGCTGGGCCAGCTCGCGGGTCTGCCGGACGAGCCCGGCGTGGCGGCGGGCCTGCACGGCCCGACGACGGAAGGTCTCCTCGTCACCACCGCCACCTTCGTGGAGCAGGGCGGCGAGGGCTGCGTCCTCGGACTGACAGAGTGTGTCGAGGCGCGCCTTCTCCTCGCGCAGCTCGCGACGACGCTCGTCCACGGCGCGCCGCTCGGTCTCGCGTTCACGGTCCGCGTCGAGGGCCGAGTTCACGCTCGCGACGAGTGCCTCCGTGGTCCTGGAGGAGAGGAGGTCCTCGTCGTGGAACGAAGCACCTCCGTCGAGCGCCGGAGGGACGCGAGCCCCGCGGAGGCCCGTCGTGCTGGACGCCGTGAGGGTCACGGGCGACGAGGCCTCGGTCGACGCATCGCGGTTCGGCGAGCCCGAAGCGTTTCGCAAGGACGTGTGTGAGTCCGCCGTCCTGGTGAAGTGAAGGGCGCCTTCGTGGGTCGGAGTTCCGTCTGGCGACGCCGGACCCGTCAGCGCGTGGGTGCGCTCCGTGCCGCTCGCGGCGAGTGCCACGGGCGTATTCAGGGACAAGGACCCGGTCGGCGCATCGAGGCCCGACGAGACGGACCCCGCCTGGGTGCGCCCGGACGCGTTCGTGAACAGTCCCCTCGTCAGCTCATGGAGCCGCGTCACCACCGCCGCGCAGGTGTCCTCATCCGCGTTGACGGCGGCCTCCTCGGCGCTCACGTCCTGCCAGCGCTGTCGGAGCGCGGAGGCCTCCCGCCACAGTGTCAGCGCCGCGGGCGCGGGCAATCCCGAGGGGAACTTCCGTGACGCCAGGCACACCGCGAGCTCGGCGTTCAGCGTCGCGAGCCGCCCCTCATGTCCACGCAGTGTCTCGCCCGCCTGTCGCTCATCACGCGAGGCCACATCATGGCTGGCACGCAGCACGTCCCGCTCGCGCAGCAGCACCTCGCGCCGTCCCGCCTTCTCCAGCAGATCCGCCAGCATGCCCTCGCGCACGGTGATGTCCGCGAGCGTCGCCAGCGGCGCGAGCCCCGCTTCCATCGACGCCGTGAGCAGCTCCCGATGCAGCACCTCCTCGCGAGCCGCCAGTCCCGCGAGCGTCGCGCGGAGCCGCTCCTCCGTCTGCTGTCGCTCCCGCAGCCGCGCCGCCTGCGCCGCGCGCTCCACATCGCGAGCCGACTCCACGCGCCGCCGAGCCAGCTCCACCAATCCCGTGAGCAGCAGCCCACCCGCGAGGCACATCGCCCCCGCCGCCGAGCCACCCATCAACCACGCGCCCACGGCCAGCGCCACCACGATGGCCGCGGCCGCCGGCACCCACCACACCGGAATCACCGCGACGTTCGGCGCCCCAGGCCCCACGCCGGAACTGCGAGAGCCCTCGAGCTGTCGCCGGGTCTCCTCCTTCTTCTCCCCCAGCCGCTCCAGCTCACCGCGCACATCGCGCATCCGACGTGAGCCCGCCTGCTGTTGCCGCACATGCGAGGGCCGCACATCCGGCAGCTCCGCGAGCTCCGCCTCCAACCGCGCGAGCACCCCATCCAACCGCTCCCGCTCGGAGCGAGCCCGCCCCCAGGCGGCGAACGACTCCCGCCGTCCCGTCTCCTCCGCCTCCAGTCGCGTCGACAGCGACTCCAGCCCCGCGCGAGCCCCCGCGCTCAAGTCGAGCCCCATCAACCCCACGCCATCGACGTCGAGCCCCAGCTCCTCCAGCGACATCTCCACCTGACGCCGCTTCACCCGCAGCGCCGCACGCCGGGCCGGCAGCGCGCGAATCCGCTCCGAGTGCTCCGCATACGAAGCCAGCGCCGAGCGCAGCGCCTCCTCCCGCCCATGCACCGGCGAAGGCGCGGACAACCGCGTCAACTCCGCCTCGGTGGACGACAGCTTCTCCGCGAGCCGGGCCACCTCACCGCGATAGCTGCGACTGCGCTGGAGCGCATCCTCCAGCCGCGCCTCGCCACCCTCGGGGAAGGTCTCCAGGGACGGCAGGCCCTCCAGCTCCGCCCGGGCCTCCGCCAGCGCCGTGACTTCACTCAGCGCCGAGGACAGGCGCTCCAGCCGCTCCAGCTCACGCCCGTCCTCCAGGACCCGAGTCTCCAGCCCGAGCAGCTCCCCGCCCAGCGCCTCCAATCGCTCGCGCTTCGCGAAGTAGAGCGCGGGCCGGTTCCCCTGCTCGCGAAGCTGCTCCTGGACCTCCTCCAGCTCACGGAGCTTCACGTTCAGCTCGGGGTTCGTCCCGCTCGCCTTGTAGAGCCGCTCGGCGCTCTTGCTCAGCGCGGACATCGCCTCCGGCAGTCGCCGGGCCCCGCGCATGCTCGCGGCCACCAGCGCATCGGAGGCACCCCGAGCCTCCGTGAGCTGCTCGAAGCCCGCGAGCTCCTCCAGCCGGAAGGCGAAGACATCGAAGTACAGCTCCCGCGTGACATGTCCCCGCGCGTCCTTCAGGCGCTCCTCGGACACCGGCTCGCCATCGGCCCCGAGCACCGTCAGGCTCTCGGCCTTCCGTCCGCGAGGCGTCGCCATGCGCCGCACCGTCAACGGCCCCGTCGCCGTGAGGAGCCGCAGCTCACCGCCGAAGGGCGTGTCCTCCTCCGAGGGCGCATACCGCTCCGGATGCCCGCGCTTCTCGAAGCCGAACAGCATGGCGCGAAGGAAGGCGAGCAGCGTGCTCTTGCCGGCCTCGTTGGGCCCGTACATCAGGTGCAGCCCGGGGCCCAGCTCCAGCGACAGCTCGGAGAAGTGCCCGAAGCGTCGCACCCGCAGCGAGTCGATGCGCAAGCCTGGCTTCATGCCCCGTCCTCCTCGTGCAGCGCCTCGACGCCCAGCAGGCTCGCGCGGGACACCCACTCCTTGCGAGGCGTCTCCAGCACCTCCACGCCCAGGCGCTTCAGCTTCTGTCCCAGGCTGCCGAGCGCCTCCTCCTCCCACAGGCGCGTCAACGCCCCCGGGTCCTCCTCCAGCGCGCGAGCCTCCTCCAGCAGCGTCCGAGCGAAGCCGCCCTCCGCCGTGAGCGCATCCCAGTCCAGCTCGGGACGGCTCGAATCCCGCAGCGACTCCAGCAGCACCGGAGGATGTCCCGCCGCCAGCTTCGCGCGAAGCCCCTCCTCCAACTGCGAGAGCGCCCCCGGACGCGCCAGCTCCCGGTGCAGCGGCCCGCGTCCCGTGAGCACCACGCGCACCGCGTGCCCGTCCAGCTCCTGGGTACATGCCGCGTCCACGGCCTCGCTCAGCGTACCCATCAACCCATCCAGCGTGGCCACGCCCGTGAGCGGCACCTCCACCCGATGCCAGCGCACCGTGTCCACGGGCACGAAGCGCCGCCGCGTCCCGCCGTCCTCCACCTCCACCAGCACGCAGCCGCGCTCACCGGTCTCCAGCACGTGCCGGCCCTGCGGATTGCCCGGGTACACCGCGAGCCCGCCGCCGGGGAGCGTCAGCTCGCCGCGCGTGTGCACGTGTCCCAGCGCCCAGTAGTCCAGCCCGCGCGAGCCCAGCCCCGCGGGAGTGCAGGGGGCGTAGTTCGCATGGCCCTCGGCGCCGCCCAGGTTCGCGTGCAGCAGGCCCACGCTGAAGCCCTCGCCGGTGCGACGGAAGCGCGAGGACAAATCATCACGCACCTCCACGTCGGGATACGAGACACCCTGCACGCGGCACAGCCGGCGGCCCTCGCGCCGCACCTCCGCCTCCTCCCAGTCCGGGCCGAAGACCTTCACCGAGGACGGCAGCCCGAGCGTCCCCGTGTCGCCGCTGAGCGGATCATGATTCCCGTGGACGATGAACGCCTCGATGCCCGCGACGTGCAGCCGCTCCAGCTCCCGGCGCAGGACGAGCCGCGCGCGCACGGAGCGGTCCTTCACCTCGAACAAGTCTCCGGCGAGCAGGAGGAAGGTGACGCGCTCGCGCAGGCACAAGTCGACGATGCGCGCCAGGGCGCGGAAGGTTGACTCCTGGAACCGGGTCAGCAGCGGGCCGTGGGCGGCGATGCCGCGGAAGGGAGTGTCCAGGTGCAGGTCTGCGGCGTGGACGAACTTGAAGTGCATGGCGGGCCCCGCACCGTACCTGAAGCACGGCGCGGCTCTCGTTTCCAGCCCGCAGACGCACGCGTGATGTCCGACAGTCGCGAGGCGACTACTCCTGGGTGACGTCGAGCCTCCGCCACGCGAGCTGTAGCGTGCGAGACATCGTGCCACTCGCGGGGATGTCCAGTTCCTCGGTGTGGAAGCGACCGAGCGCGTCGGGCGTGAGGAAGAAGACGGTGACCCTGCCCTGCGGGACATGGGCGAACACCACTTCGGTGTCCCCCACCTCGTAGGTGCCGGAGATGCCCTGGAACATGACCTGGCGGAGCGCGGCGGGGCTCGTGGGCGGAGGCACGCTGCCGGGCACCAGCGCCATGTCCACGCCTTGGTCCGTGGGCACGCTCAGCCGCACCGTGGCGCCGCCCGCTGCGGGCTTGAACTGCACGGACACTTCGCCGCTCGAGGGCACGTTCACCTGTTGTGGCAGGTAGGCCAGGGAACGGCTCTGCCGACCGCGAGGCTCCATCCGCAGCGTGTACTTCCCGGGGTTGAGCGCGCTCGCCTTCCCGGCGCCGTTCTCCAGGACGATGGCGCCCTCGGCGCCCGGGCCCTGATAGCTGACGAAGCCGTCGATCTTCTTCCCCTGCGCATCGCGCGCCGTCACGTTCAGCCGAGCGCCGGGGTCCATGCGCACCGTCACCTCGGTCTGCGTGGCGTTGATGGGGACGAGCTGCTCCCGGTAGCGCTCGTGCAGGAATAGCCGGAGCGTGAGGGGGCGGGCTTCCAGCTTGCCCAGGTCGAAGCGGCCGTCGCGGTCCGTGGTCTTCAGGACGAGCTGTCGCGGGAAGTCGCGGCCCTCGTCGCGCAGCTCGCTGTCGAGCGCCACCAGGACGTTCTCCGCGGGCTCGCCCGTCGTCGCGTCCAGCACGACGCCCGTGAGCGAGCGGCCCGCTTCGAGCCGGATGTCTCCCAGGTCGACGTCGGCAGACGCCTCGCCGCCTTGCACGGCGCGAGACACGGTGGGCAGCCCCTCCGCGCTGAAGACGAACTGGGCGCGTCCCTCCGTGGAGTGGTTGGGGAGCGAGAAGGTCCCGTCCTCGGACTCCAACTGCTCCGCGTTCACGCGGAAGCGGGGGATGGGCGCGCCGTCGGGTCCGAGGAGGCGACCTTTGACATGCGAGTGCCGCTTCATCACGAACCGGGCCTGCTGCGTGTCGGCCTGGATGAAGAGGTCCTCGGAGCCCGTCGCCGCCGGGCTGGAGGAGGGCGTGGAGCGCTCCGGCAGCAGGGTGTAGCCGTGCTTCGTGGCGGCGAGCCTGTACCCGGTGGCCTCCAGGTGTCGGAGCATCGCGCGTCCGTTCGCGTCCGTGCCGACGCCCGAGGCGAGCCGATGCATCTCCGAGTATTGCTCCTCGGAAGTGGGGACCAGCGGCTTGGCTTGCACCAGGGCCTTCTCCACGGGCTGTCCGGAGGTGTCGACGACGAGCACCTCCACGGAGCGCTCCTCGGGCAGTCGCATCGTCACCTTCGCCACGGCGCCGTCGCGCACCTCCACCTCGGCCTCGGCCTTGCGGTCCACGCTGGGGGACGACCGCCTCGCGAAGATGCGGTAGCGCCCGGGGGCGATGCCCTGGCGACGGAAGACGCCCTGGTCATCCGTGCCCATCGTCTCCAGCGGTTCTTGGGCCTCATCGCCCGCGTCCACCCGCCCCAGGACCACATGGAAGCGCGGCATGGGTTGCCCTCGTGAGTCCGTCACGGTGCCTTCGACGGTGCCACCGGCGCTCAGCGTCAGGAGCACGTCCTTGGCGGGGGCGGGCGTCGACAGGTTGAATGGGACGAAGCGCTCGCTGAAGGTGAGCACCTTGTAGTCACCGGGCTCGGTGGCATCGAGCACGAAGGAGCCGTCCTCGGCCGAGAAGGTGCTCTCCTGGGGCTCGAAGTCCCCGGCGTGCTCGACGATGCGGTGCAGGTCGAGCTTGATGCCCGCGAGCGGACGTCCCGAGCCGTCGACGACGCGGCCGGTGACGGACGTGGCGAGCGTGAGGGTGAAGTCCTGGGAGCGCATGTTGGAGGACATGACGCGCTCCTCGGCCTGGAACATGTCCACGTAGCCGTCGGCCTCGATGGTGAAGTCCCAGCCTCCGGGAGCGACGGGCCCCGCGCGGTAGCGGCCGTCCGGGCCGGTGAGCGTCTCCAGCTCCTCGACGCGTGAGCGGTCCGTGGAGCGGAGCTTCACGCGGGCCTTGGCCACGGGGGCGCCCTGGTCGTCAGTGACGCGTCCCTCGACACCGAGCGCCTCACCGAGGTTCAGTGTCACGGGGGACGAAGGCGTCTTGCCCAGCTCCACCAGGGCGCGTGCGTACTGGCCTTCGTGTTCGGCGGTGAGCCGGTAGTGACCGCTGCCGGGCTCGAAGGTGAAGCGGCCTTGCGCGTCCGTCTTCGCGCGCAGCGGCGGCCTGTCCTCCATGACCTTCTCGCGGGAGGCGAGCACCTCCACATCCTTCACGGGAGCGCCATTCGAGAGGACTCGCCCGGTGAGCGTATGTCGACGGCTCAGGCGGATTTCGTGAGGCTCCTCGCGGAGCTGGAGCCAATCGAGTGTCGGACTCCAGTCCTGCTTCGCGGCGAGGACGACGTAGGAGTCGAAGGGAAGGGGGCCGAGCTTGAAGTGGCCCCGGGCATCGGTGGTCGTGTCGAAGAAGCGCGTGTTGCGCCAGCTGGCGAGCGTGATGGCGACGCCGGGCACGGGGGCGCTGTCCTCATCGAGGACGCGACCGGACATGAACAGCGGGTCGTCGAGCATCAGTGGGACGCCGCTGCTCCCGGCGGGTACCCCCATGCGAGTCCCCGCGCCCTGGGAGGAGAGCGCGAGCAGTGTCTGGGGGCCTTCGGGCAGACCCTCGAGGACGAAGGAGCCATCCTCGGAGGACAGCGTCTCCGCGTGCACGGGGGCCTCGCCCTGACGAGCGAGCAGCAGGGAGACGAGGATGCTCTCCGAGGCGGGCATGCAGTCGACGAGCATCCGGGTCGCCCAGGGCTCCGGGCTCAGCGCATCGTGACGGGAGAGCAGCTCCTTGGGGCAGAGCGTCGCGGACAGCGTCTCACCGTCCTCGGGCCAGGACGCGGAGACACGCGCACCGGCGACGGGCTTGCCCGATGTGTCCAAGACGGTGCCGCGGATGATGAGCCCGGCGCTGGACGGGGGCAGGGGAGCGGACGTGCGAGGCAGCGCGTCGTGTGCGGCGCGAGCCTGTCCCGTGGGCGCGCGAGGAGGAGCCGAGGGCTCACCGCTCCACGGCCGCCACACGAGGAGCACGAGGACTCCGATGACGAGGATGCTGCCCCCCAAGAACCACCTGCGCATGCACGAGCTCCGGCTGCTGACGTCGAAGCCTCAGGATAGCAGCCGGAGCCCCACGAGCCTCTGGGCAAGTCGCGCGTGGCCGTCACCCGCCGGGGGAGATGCGGACCGTCACTTCATGCTGCGAGGCATCCACCTGCACGGCCTGCGTGAGGACCTTGTCGTGAACGCTCAATCGGAGCGTCAGCGGCCCGGCGGGGACATGGTCCAGATTGAAGCGTCCGTCCTTGTCCGACCTGGAGTGGGCGAGCATCCTGGAATGGCGAGAGTATTCATCGTCCTCGAGCCATTCACTCAAGAGCATGACCTCAACGCCCTTGACGGGCGCTCCTGTCTCCGCGTCGAGCACCACGCCCCGAAGCGCTCGGCCGGTCTCCAGCCGTATCTCCCCGAGGTCGACGTCCGGCCCGTCCCAGCCACCCAGCACACCGCGCTCCACGGAGGGCAGGCCCTTCACGCTGAAGATGAAGGGCGCGACCTTCACGTGCTCATGATTCTCCAGGGAGAAGGTTCCATCGGGTGAAGTCACGGGCATGCGATTGACCTCGAACTCACGAATCGGCGCACCTTCGGGACCGACGAGCCGGCCTCGGACATGGGTGCGCCGCTTCATCACCAGCCGCACCTGCGTCGCGTCTGCTCCGACATGGGCCTCGTTGTCTTTCGCGGTGACCCCTGTCGAACGCTCAGCGCGCAGTTCATGGCCCGCGAGGGTTGCGCTGAGAGAGTAGGTCTCGAGGCCCAGTCCTCGGAGGATGAAGCGTCCATCTGCATCGGAGGCGACTCCCTCCGGGATGCTCACGCCGCAACCCCACTTGAGATTCATCTTGTTGAGGCCTCGCCCGGCGGGTGCCTCGGCGCGCACGAAGACGCCGCGCAACGGAGTCCCGCTGGAATCGACGACGACTCCTTCCAGGGTGCGAGGCTCAGGGAGTCGTAGCTCCACCTTCGTCACCTCGCCCTCTCGCACCTCCACTTCGGTCCAGGTCGCCAGGTCCGCGCTCGGTGTCAGCGCCTCTGCCCGCAACTGGTAGCGTCCAGGTGCGACCGCCTCATGTGAGAAGCGGCCGAGCGGGTCCGTGTCTTCATTCGCCAGAGGTTGAGCGGGGTCGCTGAATTCGAGGGGGACCAGGTAGACGGTGTACTGGGCGAGCGGGAGCCCACGCGCATCGGTCAGGGTTCCTTGCACCGAGCCCCCCGTGCTCATCGTCACGAGCAGGTCCTTCGCGGGCGCTCTCGTCTTCAGATGCTGCGTGACGAAGTGGTCGCTGCGTGCGGTCAGCACGAAGTCATGGGGCGCGGCCACATCCAGGACGAAAGCGCCCTCGGAGTCCGTGTACGTGCTCCAATCCATGTGTAACAGGTAGTCCGGTGAGTCCTCCAGGGAGAGATAGGCTCCCGCCAGGGGACGTCCTTCCTTGTCCACCACGCGTCCCGCGATGGAGATGGCGTCCATTAGCGCGAAGTTCATGGGGCCCATGCCGTGCGCCAGCTCGACGCTCGGGTCGCTGTTGTACGAGTCGATGTATCCGGGGGCATCGATGGCGAAGCGCCAGCGGCCCGGCTCCACGGGGCCCAGGCGGTAGCGTCCATCCGCGCCGGTGGTGATCTCCAACGTCTGTTGGGGGCTCTGTTCAGGTGTCGCCTTCACGCGTGCGCCCACCACGGGCTCTCCCCGAGCCTCGCCGACGATGGTTCCCTCCACGTACAGGGCGTCGCCCAGGTTCAGGACAACCTCGGGCGGCGACTCCGCGTCCAGGCTCACCCGAGCGAGCGCGGCGAGTCCCGCCTGCTCCGCGGTGAGCACATACGTGTCCGCGCTCAGCTCGAACGCGAAGCGCCCCTCCGCATCCGTTCGCGCCTCCGAGCGGCCCCCGTCCCGTCTCCAGTCCTTCGGGCTCGCGATGACCTCCACACCCTCCACGGGCACGCCCTGCAACACCACGCGGCCCGTGAGCGTGCGCGGTGGGTACATCCGGAGCTCGAGGCCCGGGGAGGGAAAGAACTCCGAGATGAACCTGGGGCGCCAGCCCTCTTTCGTGGCGAGCAAGTGGTACTTGCCGTCTGGCAGGGGACCCATCTCGAATCGTCCCCGCGCATCGGTGCGCGCGTCGAAGAATCGGGTGGTCTGTGCGCTCACCATCAGCACGGAGACTCCTTCCAGGGGCTGGTCGTCATCACCCACGACCTGTCCTGAGAGCTTCTCCCGGGACTCGAGGGCCAGCTCCACGCCTTGACTGCCCGCGGGCACGCCCGTACGCAGAGCGGCCCCTTGCTCCGAGATCGCGAGCACCGCTTGGGGGCCCGAGGGCAATCCCTCCAGGACGAAGGTGCCATCCTCGGCCGACAACGTCTCTGCGTGGACGGGTGACTCGCCTTGCCGCGCGAGGAGCATGTCGAGGAGGTCGTCGTCGGAGGCGGAACTGCAGCCCAGGAAGCCCTGTCCGTGCGAGGGCTCGCGCGACAAGGCCCTCTTGCGTGACAGGGACTCCGCCGAGCAGGAGAACGCCGAGAGCGTCTCTCCCTCCTCGGGCCACGACGCAGACACGCGCGCCCCCGCGATGGGCCTGCCCGAAATGTCCACGACGATGCCCCGGATGGAAAGCCCGGTGCGCGGGCGGGGCAAGGGAGGAGACCTGCGTGCAAGGGCACCTGACTCCGGTGCGGACACGCGTTGGGCAACGTCCTCTTCCCGCCGAGTCTCCGACGGCGCGTCCTCCCCCCACAGCACCCAGCAGAGGAGCACGAGCACCCCGGCGGTGATGCCTCCCACAATCCATCCACGCATGACGGGCTCCGGTGGTCCGACGTCGAGGCGTCAGGATTACGACCGGTGCCCCCGCGACTTCCTCACGACTCCTTCATGACTTCCTCACGGCTGGCTCGCGGCGACCCCGAACGTCCGCCAGACGGGCCGCACCGAGTGAGACATCGTGCCGCTCGCGGGAACGTCCAGCACCTCCGCGTGGTACCGGTCGTCCTCGGGCCCCATGAAGAAGAGGGTCGTCTTCCCCGTGGGCACATGGGTGAAGGTGAAGACGTGCTCCGTGTCGTCCCCTCCAAGCTGCCCTTCCTGTCCCAGGCTCATCCACCGCTGGAGGTCCTCGGAACGCTCGGGCAGCGGCGGGGTGCCGTGGACCAATCGCAGGTACGTGTTCTCGTGGAAGGCGACGCGGACCGTCAGCGTGGAGCCCCCGGTCACGGGTTGGAGGAGCACGGACACCTCCCCACTGTCGGGGACCTCCACGGCTTGCGGCAGGTAGTTGAGGGCGCTGTCCTTCTTGCGCGCCCCTTCCGCCTTCAGCAGGTAGCGACCCGGCGTGAGCCCTCCCATCTCCATGCGGCCCTTGTCCAGGGTCGCCCAGTCCGAAAATCCCTCGGGCCCCTGGACGGTGACGGTTCCGTCGAGCGGCGCACCTCGGAGGTCCACCGCCTTCGTGAGCAGGCGCGCGCCGGGCTGCAGCCGCACCGTCACCTCCTGCTGCGAGGCCTCCACCGTCACGCGCTCCTCGCGGTAGTTTCCGCGCTGGCTCACGAGGAGCGTGAGCGTCCCCGTGGTGACGGGCCCCAGCGCGAAGCGCCCCGCTTCGTCCGTCAGGCTGTGGATGGCGGTCCGCTCGTTGACGTGCACCTGCACGTTGGCGCGAGGCAGGGGCGCTCCCGTCCGTGCATCGACCACCACGCCCCGCAGCCTCCGTCCCGCCCCCAGCCGAATCTCCCCCAGGTCGACATCCGGCCCGTCCAAGCCGCCCTTCACGTCGCGCAGCACCGAGAGCAAGCCCTCCGCCTCGAAGGCGAAGGTGGTGATACCGGGACCCTCACGATTGGGCACCGAGAAGGTGCCATCCTCGGACGTCACCCGAATGGAATCGACGTTGAACTCGGTGACGGGTGCGCCCTCCGGCCCGACGACGCGTCCCCGCACGTGGGCATACCGCTTCATCACCAGCCGCACCTGCTTCACGTCGACAGGGGCGACGACCAGGCCGTTCTCGAGGAGCACCCCCGTGGATTGCTCCGGGCTCAGCGCGTAGGCCAGGTGCAGGGCGGTGAGCGAGTGCTTCTCCAGCCCCATCCCTCGAATCAGGAAGCGTCCGTCCGCGTCGGTCTCGACCCCGTTCGGTGGCCCATGGCGATGGCGCGGATGGACGAGCACCAGGCCGCCCTGGGGGTTCGGCGCGAGCGAGTGGGCCCGGACGAAGGCCCTGCGGATGGGGGCTCCCGCGCCATCGACGACGATGCCCTCCAGGTTGCGCTGCTCGGCGAGCCGCAGGTCCACCTTCGTCACCTCGCCCTGACGGACCTCCACCTCGGTGGAGACCTCCTGGTTCACGCCGTCCGTCACCTGCTGGGCCACGATGCGATAGCGCCCCGGAGGAACGCCCTTGCGCGAGAAGCGTCCCTCGGACGTCAGGCCCCGCGCGGTCAGTATCTCACCCGGCTCTTCGGTCTCCAGCGGAGCGACGTACACGGTGAACCCGGAGAGCGGCAGGCCCCGGGCATCGGACAGCGTCCCCTCCACTTCGCCACCGGCGCGCAACATGACGAGCACATCCCGAGCGGGAGCCGTCATCTTCAATCGCTGGGTGACGAAGCGATAGGTCTGCGGGATGAGCTCGTACTCACCGGGGGCCGATGCATCCAACACGAACGCACCGTCTGGGTCGGTGAGCGCGGTCTCCTGCGTCACGTAGTCCACCGGGTCCTCGAGCCCGGCCTGCTCCAGGTTCAAGTGGATGCCCGCGATGGGATGGCCCGCTTCGTCCACCACGCGTCCGGAGATGGAGGCGGCGCGCTCCAGCGTGAAGTCATGACGGCTCGAACCCGGAGTCAGCTTGAGCTCCTGTCCATGGGGCAGGTCGAGGTATCCGCGAGCCTCGACGAGAAAGTCCCACGGGCCCGGCTCCACGGGACCCAGTCGATAGTGTCCATCGGTGCCCGTGGTGGCCTTCAGCTCGCGATGGGGAAGCAGCTGGGAGGTCGCTGTCACGACAGCCCCTGCCACCGGTTCGCGTTGAGTCGCGCCGAAGACCGAGCCCTCGACATGGAAGGCCTCTCCCAGGTTCAACACCACCTCGGCAGGAGGCGTCTTCTCCACCGTCACGCGCGCGAGCGCATGGCGCCCTTCCCGCTCCGCGGTGAGCACATACACGCCCGGGTCCAGCTCGAACGCGAAGCGCCCCTCCGGGTCCGTGCGCAGCTTCAGCGGAAGCTCCCCCTCCTCACGGGTCGCGACCACCTCCACGTCCTTCGCGGGGGCGCCCGAGGACAGCACCCGACCGGTGAGCGCGCGTGGCCGCGACATCCGAATCTCCAGGTGCTTGTCCAGATAGAGCTGGTCGGCGAGCACGGGAGGCCAGCCCTCCTTCGTCGCGAGCACGACGTGGCTGTCCGCGGGGAGCGGTCCCACCTCGAAGCGTCCCTGCGCATTGGTGCTCGTATCGAAGAAGCGCGTGTGCTGGTGGCTCACCACCAGGATGGAGACCTCGGCCAGGGGCGCGCCGTCCTCGTCCACCACCTGCCCTGACACCCGCGGGCGATGCTCGACCAACAGCTCCACGTCCTCGCTCCCTGCGGGCACGCCGGGTCGCGAGGCCGCGCCCTGCTCGGAGAGCGCGAGCAGCGTCTGCGGCCCCGCGGGCAGTCCCTCCAACACGAAGGTGCCGTCCTCGGCGGAGACGGTCTCCGCATGGACGGGGGACTCGCCCTCGCGCGCCAGGAGCAGCGAGAGGACGGTGTCCCGGGTCCTCGGCAGACAGTCCGTGACGTTGTCCTGGCGCGTGGTCTCCACGAGGAGCTCCGGGTGGGCGCCACCCTCCCAGGGGCACGGCAGCGTGGACAGCGTCTGCCCGTCCTCGGGCCACGACGCGGAGACGCGAGCGCCCGACACGGGACGACCGAGCCGGTCCACCACGGTGCCGCGGATGGACAGGCCCGCGCTCGAGGGCGGCAGGGGCGCGGACGTCCGAACCCGCCTGGCGCGCTCGGAGCGGGTGCGCGACGCGGAGGCGCGCTCACGCGTGGGAGAGGACTCCTCGGCGCGCCACCGGCCCCAGGCGAGGAGCACCAACAAGACCGCGATGCACGCCCCCACAATCCACCCGCGCATGAAGACTCCGGCTGACCGACGTCGCGGCGTCAGGATAGCAGCCGGAGCCCTCTTGCGCGGAAGGCGCTACCGCATCTGGCCGCTGCCCGCGTCGGTGCCCTGCATCTGCTGGCCGTTGCCGTAGTTGCCGCTGCCGCCGGTGCCCTCCTGGTGCTGCAGGGCATCCCGGTTGCGACCCGAGCCGCCCATGGCTCCCGAGTTGTCCTCACGGCTGCGCTCCCGGCAGCCCGTCGCCATCAGCGTCGCCGCCACCGCCACCACCGTCATCCATCGCGTGAAGGTCTTCATTTCGTGCCTCCTTTCAGGCTCGCCCAAGGCTGGGGGCGCACCTGGCGGGGCGCACGATGGACGCGGACGCTCGGCCCCACGACCGCCCCGGACCCGGAGGCCGCCTGGGGTGTCTCCACGTCGCGAGAACCGTTGCTCAGTCCTCGCGACGCAGCACGAGCAGGCCGTACTCGAGTCCGCCATCCATCAACGCCTGCTGGAGCCGCAGGTGCTCGCGGCGCGACTCGCTCCGGGCGAGCACGCGCGAGGGCGGCTGTCCCGGTGTCGAGTAGCGCTCATGCGCGAGCAGCTCCAGCGTGAGCGACCAGAACCCCACCGCGCGCCCGGACACGTCGTCGCGCACCTCCAGCTCCAGCCCGGCCGCGTGCGCGGCGGACAGGTACTCATCCACGGCTCCGATGCGCGTGCGCCAGTACCGGTCGAACGGCGCGGCCAGCTCCGGTCGCCCCAGGAAGCAGTCCGCGATGGCCAGCACGCCGCCGGGACGCAAGAGCGCGCGCACCCGGCGGAACCACTCCGCGCGAGGCAGGTAGCTGCTGCTCTCCACCGCCACCACCGCGTCGAAACACGCGCGCCCCGGCACCGCCAGCGCGTCACAGTGCATCGGCTTCACCCGCGCGCCCACGCCCTCGATTTCGGCGAACGTGCGCACCAGCTCCACGTGCGAGGGCACGTTCGTCACCGCCGTCACCCACGCCCGATGCGCGGAGGCCCAGTACAGCGCGCCGCCGCCCAGGCCGCAGCCCACGTCCAGCACGTCGCCGCCGTCGGGGAAGCGCCCCACCGCGCGCGCCAGCTCCGCGAGCAGCGCCTCCTGGGACGCATGCACGCGCTCGCGCACCAGCGGCTCGGGCTCGCCGGGTGGGGGCACGTCATCCACCAGGCCCACGTGGAAGTGCACGCGCGGACCGGGGCCATAGCGGCGGAGGATTCGCTCGGTCTTCTCTTCGTAGTAGGCGGCCACGGCGTCGTGGCGGGCTTCGGACCGTGGGGGTTCGACCCTCATGGCTCCACCTCCGGAAGAATGGGTTCGATGCGTCGCAGCGCCGCGTCCAGGCAGCGCAGGTCCTGGGCGCGCAGCGACTCGGCGGCCTGTCGTGCCCACGTCACCACCGTGAGCCGGTCCTCCACGGGCATGGAGGTGAAGCGCGTGTCCTTGGAGCGGATGTCCTCGGCGACATGCGCCGCCACGCCCAGCGCGAGCCCCACCTGCACCGCGCGCTCCTCCAAGCGAGTGCCCGCCCACAGCACGCGCAGGTACGCGGCCCACTGCCTTCCCGCGATGCCCTCCGCCACGCGGCGGAACAGCGGCGCCGTCCACTCCCGCGCGCGCACCTCGAGCGCCTGGGGTCCCGCGGCGAGGGCCAGCATCCGCGCGCCCTCCTCCAGTGCATTCACGGGCACGCCGGCATGGGGCTCGGCGAGCGTGGCCCACGCCAGGTTCTGCAGGAGGAACTGCGCGCAGGGGCCCACGCGCAGCGGCTCGTCGTAGTAGGTGCAGTCGCCGTCGATGAGGTCATCGGCGAGGTTGCCCGCGCAGAAGCTGAGGAACAGGCCCACGCCGCGCGCGGTGAGCATGGAGCGCTCCAGGCCCGCCTCGGCGCCGGCCTCGTAGAACAGGGGGAGGGGACCGGGCTGCGCGGCCTCGAGCGCGGCGAGCACATCGCGCTCCGACGCGTCGGGCAGCTCCAGCCGCCGCAGCACCCGCAGGGCCTCCTGGTACAGGGCTCCTCCGCTCATCGGTACTCCCTGGGTAGGAACAGGCGCAGCAGGGCTCCGCCGTCGGGGGCATTGCGTCGGTGCAGCGTCCCGCCGCTGGCGCGCAGCAGGCACTCGCTGGTGTACAGGCCCAGGCCGGTGCCCTCGGGCTTGGACGTGTAGAGCTGCTCGGCGGGCACATCGAGCAGCGCGCTGGGGAAGCCCGGCCCGTCGTCGGCGATGACGACCTCCAGCCGTCCGCTGAGCGGCTCCACGCGGGCCTGGATGCTCACCCGGCTGGCGCCGCGCTTGCCGTCGCCTTCACACGCGTTGAGCACCAGGTTCTCCACCACGCGGCGGAGCGTCGTGGCGCCGCCGCGCATCATCGCGCGCAGGGGCTGGCCGGGCTCCACCGACAGCTGGATGTCCACGTCGGGGAAGCGCAGCCCCACGCTGGCGCGCACGCCCTCGAGCAGCGCAGGCAGCTCCACCGGCTCCGGCTCCGAGCCGACGTAGCGCCGGCCCTTGGCGCGAATCTCCGCGACCATCTCCCGAATCTGGCGGAGGCTCTCGTTGAGGGTCCTGAGCAGGTCCTCATGGTCGGCGCGGCCGTGGCCGCCGCGCTGGGTGCCCATGAACGACAGCATGTCCGCCGCGGTGGCCGCGGACATGAGGGCGCTGTCGAGCTCGTGGTGGTGACCGAGGATTTCCCCCAGCGCGCGCGACAGCCGGCCCACGTCCTGCTCCTGTTGCTCCAGGAGCTGGGCCTGCACGGCGGCGCGCAGACGCTCGGCCTCCGCGCGGGCGCGGTCGTGCTGCACGGCGAAGGTGCCCAGGTACAGCTCCGCGGTGAGGGCGGCGGGGCCGATGACGCCGAACAGGCCCAGGTGCTCGTCGCTGTCGCGCAGGGGCAGGGCCGCGAGCAGGGCCACGGTGGTGCCCAGCGCGAGGAAGGGCTGTCGGGGCGTCACGCGGTGGAGCCGGCCATGGAACGCGGTGGTGAAGAGGAAGAGCGAGGCGATGACGGTGGCGCCCTGCAGCTCCGACATGGCCATCAGCGCGGCGAGGAAGAAGTGCAGGCTCGTCACGCCGAGCACCAGCCACACCCAACCCCACGTCTCGAGGTGGCTGCGTCGGCGGTGGACGGCGGAGAAGAGCAGGCCGCTGACGAGCATGGGGGCGGCGCACAGGAGGCCCTGCGCGAAGGGGATGCCGAAGGTGCGCTGGGCGCCGGGGGCCCACGCGACGACGGCGAGCACGGCGAGCACCACGGTGGTGAGCACCCACCAGGGGCCCACGCCGGCGGCGGCCAGCACCTCGCGAGGGTCCTGGGCGAGCGTCCAGCGGCGGAAGGCGGCCGTGACGGCGCCACCGGTGGGGCGAGGGCTCATACGGTGGTGGTCAGGGACGAGCCCGCCACTCGCTGGAGCAGGTTGACCTCGCGCGTGGCGTCCTCGACGCGCTGGCGCAGCTCGTGGACGAGCGAGGCGTGTCCGCGGCGCGTGACGCGCACCTCCACCTCGCCGCCGGCGAGCAGGTGATGCAGCGCCTCGAGGACGGGCTCGAGCGCGGGGTTGAGCCCCACCGCGCCGCCGGGTCCTTCCACGGCGCCGAGCTGTTGGATGCGCAGCAGGTAGTCGTTCACCGCGCTGGCGAGCGGCACGTCGACGCGCCGTGGTGCCCAGGTGTCGTGGTCTGCCTGCATGTCGCTCTCCCCCGGGCGCGTGGTGGCGTCCTCGCTGCGATGGTGGGACTGGGGCGGAAGGCGCCGCGGGTGGGGCGTCCGCCTGGGCCCGGTGCACGCGAAGGAGCACGGGGCCTCGCATCCGTCGCCGCGGGAAGCGGGGCGGAGGCGCACGTGGGGGCTGTTTCGATGAGGTCGCGCGAAGGCATGGAGACGCACGGGTCTCCGGTGGTGCGCGTCGACGGCTGTCGAGACCTCATGCTGGTTGCCCCCCGCGAACCAGTCAGGCGCGCGGCCATCCGGCGTCGCGCGACAGGCAGCAAAGCGAGCCGTCGCCGAGGGGTCAAACGAGGCCCGTCGGGAGTGTTCTGTAGTCCGCGAGGGCCCCACCCCGAGGGGCGGCGGTGTGACGAGGGGAGGACGGGTGGGTGGGCCTGGGGAGCGGGGACATCCGGGCGGCCGGGCGTGGGGTGGAGGTGTGCTGGGCGTCGAGCCATCCGCACCGTTGCCGGCGGGGGTGTCGTCATGGCCAGGGTGAAGCAGGTGAGCGAGCAGGAGGCGCGGGGCGACGTCGAGCGCGTCTACCACGAGCTGCGCAGGACGATGCGGGTGACGGGGGTGGACGTGTCGTTGCGGACGTGGGCGGCCTGGCCGCGCTTCTTCGTGGCGATGTGGGAGGCGATGGGGCCGAACGTGGAGACGCGGGCCTTCGAGGAGTCGGCGTTGGAGCTGTGGCAGCAGACGCTCGACACGACGGTGGCGTGGGACGAGCTGGGGGCGTGGGAGGCGGCGAAGCTGGGGCCGAGCCAGCGCTTCCACGTGCGCGGCGTGCTGGAACTCTACGAGACGATGCTGCCGAGGGTGACGTTGATGGTGGCGGCGGTGCGGCTCGCGTTGGAGGGGCAGCGGGTGGGGCGCGGGGAGTCGCCGGGAGTCGGTGAGCGGCTGGAGCGGGGCGCGCCCTCGCGGATGGCGGCGATGGAGTGGGTGGCGGAGAAGCCGACGGAGCCGGGAGTGAAGGCGGTGTTCGCGGACATCGTGAAGACGGTGGGCCCGCCGGGGGTGCCGGGGGAGTACCGGGCGCTGGCGTGCTGGCCGGGATACCTGGAAGCGGCGTGGCGTCGGCTGAAGCCTCGAATCGGGGACGCGTCGTACCAGCAGGCGGCGGAGGTGCTGCGTGAGTCCGCGAGGCGGCGCGCGCGGGAGCTGCCGTACGTGGTGACGCTGAGCCGCCAGCGGGTGACGGCGCTGGGCGAGGACGCGGACGCGGTGCTGAAGGTGACGGAGGCGCTGGAGCGACGAGGCACGGTGTTGCTGCTGAACCTCTCGCAGCTGGTGCAGGACGTGCCGGACATGCTGCGCCAGCCGATGCCGGGCGCCGCGAGGCTGGTGCCGGACTGGGTCGCGGCGGAGGAGCTGCGATGAACCTGCGCGATGCGCGGCGGAGGTGGCGTCTCTTGCTGACACGCGCGGTGCCGCGGCGAGGGTCCACCCCTGCCTTCAGGAGACGCGGTGATGGCATGGGCACTGGCCGCGCCGCCTGGTGACGCGGCGAGTGACGGACCCGGTGGTGGCGGAAGCACCGCGATGGGCTGTCGTGGTGCGATGAAGGGATGGTCGTGCCTCTGGATGGCGCAAGCCGCGACGAGGTGCATGACGGAGCCGATGGCGACGGGGGAGCAGCGATGAACTGGCGCGAGTGGCAGGGGCGGCAAGAGGTGATGGAGTCGGGTGGCCACTTCGTGAGCTACGTGGACTGGGGCAAGGGGCCGCCGGTGGTGTTGCTGCACGGCATCCCGACGTGGAGCTATCTGTGGAGCGGGCTGGCGCGAGCGCTGGCCGCGTCGCACCGGGTGTTGGTGCCGGACCTGTTGGGGTACGGCTTCTCCGACCGGAGAGACAGGTTCGACCGCTCGGTGACGCGACAGGCGGAGGTGCTGGAGGCCTGGATGGAGCGCCTGGGCGTGGTGGACGCGGCGGTGGTGGGTCACGACGTGGGAGGCGGCGTGGCGCAGCAGCTCGCGGTGCGCTACCCGCGGCGCGTGAGTCGGCTGTGTTTGATGGACAGCGTCTGTTACGACGCGTGGCCGCTCGCCCTGATGTCGCAGCTCGGCACGCCGGGGATGGCGAGGAAGCTGTCACCCGAGCGGATGACGAAGCTGCTGCGATTGGGGCTGAAGAAGAAGGGCTTCGTGAAGGCGCAGTCAGCGGAGCTGCTGGAGGGACTGCTCGCGCCCTACACGACGGAGGTCGGCTGGGTCTCGCTGTCGCGCAACGCGGTGGCGCTGAACACGAACCAGACCCAGGAGCTGGCGCCGAAGCTGGGCCAGCTCGCGGTGCCGACGCTGGTGATGTGGGGCGCGGAGGATGGACTGCTGCCCGCGAAGTACGGCGAGCGCCTGGTCTGGGACATCCCGGGTGCGCGGTGGATGCAGGTGCCGGACGCGGGGCACTTCGTGATGTGGGACGCGCCGCACACGGTGGCGATGGAGCTCTTCCGTTTCATCGAGGGCGCCTCTCCGGTGAACCATGCCCAGGTGCGCACGGTGGCGGAGGAGCTCTGGGGCACGCAAGCGCCCGTGGCCTGAGTCGAAGCGGAGGGGCGAGTGTGTTGGTGCTCGCGCGCGGAGCGTGCACGCGCTAGAGGGCGCGGCATGCGTGACCGAATCCAGGCGGTGCTTCGCCAGCTGGCCCAGTCGTCCGAGCTCGAGGCTCGCTGGCTGCACACCCTGTCCCTGATGGAGTTCATCGGCGCGAGGAAGATTTCGCGCACGGTGGCGGACCGGCATCCGTCGTTGAGCGTGCTCGAGCACCTGGCGGACGAGACGCGCCACGCCTTCGCGTTCAAGCGCCTGTCCGTCGAGCTGGCGGGAAGCGAAATCACCACGTTCCTGTGTCCGGAGGGCGCGGGCCGCTATTTCCAGGCGCTGGACCACGAGCTGGCGAAGTGGGCCACGTCGTACACGGGCGCGCCGGACGTGTACCTGCACTACCTGCTCACGACGACGGCCATCGAGCGTCGCGCGATGGTGCTCTATCCGCTCTACAAGGCGGCCACGCGCAGCCCGAGCGTGAAGGAGGAGCTGGGGCGCGTCGTCACGGAGGAGCAGGGCCACCGGCGCACCATCGAGGACGCGTGCGTGGCCCGGCTCTCCGCGGTGGGCGCGTCACTGGACGACGCGCTGGCGCTGGAGGAGCGGTTGTTCGGGGCCTTCATCGAGGAGCTGGAGTCCGTGGTGGCGAGCGAGCTGTCCGCCCTGCCCGTGGCCCTGAGCGCCACTGGCGCACCTTGGACCTACTCCGAATCCGAGGCCTGAGCCGCCGCGTCGTCCTGGGTGAGCACGAGCTTCTGCTCGTGCCACCGCGCGCGCAGGTTCCGAGCCTTGCGCGCGCGCTTGCGACTGAGCTCCACGCCGATGGCCTCGAGGCCCATCGCGTTGGCCACGGCGAGCGCGGTGCCATGGCCACAGAAGGGGTCCACGACGGTGCGCGTGGGGGTGTGCTCGAGGATGAAGCGGCACGCGAGCTGACACGCCTCCACGCCCATGCCGCGGGTCCACGTGACCTCGCCCGCGTCGGGGAGCACATCGGCGGTGGACTTCCCCAGGTCGACGCGGATGCCGCGAGAGAAGCACAGCATGTGGGAGTACGCGGGCCGACCGAAGGTCACGGTGCCGGGGGCGCGGCGGCAGACGACCTTGTGCCAGAGCAGCCCCAGTCCCGACTCCTCGGCGGCGCGCGAGACGAGGTAACCCTTGTCGACCCAGAGCCCCTCGTCCTTCACATCGGTCTGGTAGAAGATGGCCACGCCGTCATCGGGCACGCGCGACATGACGAGCGCGGCCGCGCGGATGAACCACGCCTTCCACTCGGTGAGGGACAGCGTGGGGAACTCGGACGCATCCGGTAGCGAGGCCACCGCCGAGCAGCCCGTCAGGATGGGTTGCGCCGCGAGCCACGTGAGCGCGTCCTCGCAGTGCACCGTTCGCCCGGCCGTGGTGTGGAGCATCCCCTCTCGTTATCACTCCACGAGCCAACCTCACACGTACCGGCGGCGAATGCCTACATGGGAATCTTGAGCCGCTCCCGGGTGTCCTGACTTGCTTTCGCTCCCGTACATTAATTCAATGCCGCTTTATCCTTTTCGTCCGGAGAGACGACATGCCCACGATTTCCGCAACTGACGGGACTTCACTTCACTACCGAGTCATCGGTGACGGGCCGCGCACGGTGGTGTTGGTGCACGGGTGGATGGTGTCGGGTGCGGTGTGGGACGGGCTGGTGGAGCGGCTGGACCTGACGGGGTTGCGGCTGGTGATTCCGGACGCGCGAGGCACGGGGCAGTCGGGCAAGGCGGCCGGCGGCTACACGCTGGAGGGCCTGGCGAGGGATGTGCTGACGGTGGTGGACGCGGTCGGTGCGGAGCGCTTCACGGTGGTGGGGCACAGCATGGGTGGGCAGCTGGCGCAGTGGGTCGCGTCGGAGGTCCCCGCGCGGGTGGACGCGCTGCTGCTGCTCAACACGGTGCCGGCGTCGGGGTTGCCGCTGCCTCCGGACGCGGCGGGGCTGTTCCGCACGTCGGCGGGAGACCGCGAGAAGCAGAAGACCATCCTGGGGCTCGCGTGCAAGAAGCTGCTGCCGGAGCAGTTGGAGGTCTTGTTGAAGGACGCGGGCGCGGTGAGCGCGGCGTCGATTGAGGGCGCCTTCGATGCGTGGACGAAGGGTGGCATCCAGGAGCGGCTGGCGCGCATCGCGGCGCCGACGTTGGTGGTGTCCACGGATGACGCCTTCCTGCCGCCGGCCTTCTTGAGGGAGGCCGTGGTGGCGCCCATCCGGCGCGCGCGCATGGCTCACATTCCGGGCCCGGGTCACTATCCGCACGTGGAGCACCCCCAGGAGACCGCGGCGGTGTTGTCCGCCTTCCTGGCCGGCTCCGCGCCCGCCTGATTCCGGCTTCGAGGGAGGCATCACGATGGCCTGGAGCATGTCCTTCGACTACGACGCGCCGAACGATGTCGTGACGGCGAACTTCACGGACTGCGTCCTGGTGAATGAGGAGGATGTCCTGCGATGGCGGCGTGAGGTGGAGGTGCACCTCGCGCGCTACGCGGGCTCGGGCAAGGTGGACCTGCTCATCAACCTGGATGGGTTGGTGGTGAAGTTCACCGCGGGCCGGGTCTTCGGCAAGGAGCGCCGCGAGGTGCTTGAGCGCTACACACACCGCTCGTACCGCTTCGGTGGTGACGAGATGACGCGCATGTTCGTGCTCACCAGTGGCGCCATCAACGGCGCGGCGGTGAACCACTACCTGACGCGAGACGAGGCGCTCGCCGCGCTGAAGGCCGAGCGCGAGGCCTTGCGTCAGCGGGGCCCGTCTCCGTTCGGCGGTGGCTTCATCGGCGGCAAGGTCTGAGGCGCGAGGGCCCGAGCCCGGCGCATCACCTGTCGCACCTTCCTCCCAGCACCCATGGATGGACGCTGGGAGGACGCTCCCCATGGGATGTGTGTGTCATCGGCCTGACGAGGACCTGCCTCGTGGGGAGGTGTGGGGCAGGAGCCGGGCAGGCGGTCCTGGCGGGGAGCGTGGCCGGTTGCTTGGGAGGCCGCGTGCTTGTCGATATCGTGTGGCACCCGACATCGCTGAGAGGACGTCACCATGAACCGAGCGAACTCGATGCGCCTGGCCCTGCTCGCTGGCGCGCTGGTGCTGTCCGTGGGGTGCCATCTCGAGGAGCCCTTGGGGGTGAGCCCGGAGGCCACGGGCTCGCTGCGCGTGGTGACGGTGTTGCCGCGCTCGCTGCCATTGGACCAGGTGGCGAAGGTGGAGGTGACGGTGACGCCGACGCAGGGCGAGCCGGTCTCGATGGTCCTCGAGGGCGCGGGTGACTCCTGGGGCGGACTGATGAGGAGCCTGCCCCCGGGCCGCGTGGGCACGGTGAGGGCGCGGGTGCTGGACGCCGCGGACGGGGTGGTGGGAGAGGTGAGCGTGGCGGACGTGGAGCTGGAGAAGCACCGTCCCGCGCTGCTCGTGCTGGTTCCCCATCGGGTGAATCCTTCGTTGGGGAGCACGGCGCCCATCATCGATGCGGTGGTGGGCTCACGCGCCGCGGTGTCTCCGGGAGAGTCCATCCGGTTCCGGGTGGTGGCGCGGGGCGCGGAGACCTCGGAGACGCTGACGTATGCGTGGGAGGCGGTGGAGGGACAGTTCGCCGACAAGGGGGGCTCGGATGCGGAGTGGACGGCGCCGCTGCGCCGCGGGCCGGATGCGTTGACCTTGAAGGTCGTGGGGGCGCAGGGGGCGGTGTCCACGCTGCGGTTCTCCGTGGACGTGGCGCTCGGGGGTGGGTGGGGAGCTGCGCACGAGGCCTCGCTGGAGCGCGACCCGGTGGTGACGGAGCTGGGCGCCCGGCCGGGCTCCCAGGTGCGAGTGGGCACGCCGGTGGAGCTGGAGGTGACGGCGGTGGATGACGATGGGGACCTGCTCTCCTACGCGTGGACGTCCACCTGCGAGGGCGAGTTCGAGGACGCGACCTCACCGACGACGCGCTTCACGCCGATGGAGGCGCCCCAGGTCGCGTGTGACAATTGCCAGTTGAGCGTGAGGATTTCCGACAACGCGACGAGGGCCTCGCAGGTGCGCTCGTTGAATCTGTGCGTGACGAACCCCCAGCCGCCGACGCTCACGGAGGTGACGCAGTCCTCCGAGGACGCCTTCGCGGGGCAGCTGGTGCGGCTGTCCGCGTCCGCGACGGACCCGCAGGGGGAGCCGCTGACCTTCGCGTGGACGGCGAACACGGGGCTCCTGGGGAACATGGTGCGAGGGGCCGGAACGGGCTCGGCGGACTGGGTGATGCTGTCCTGCGCCCCGAGGGATGTGACGCCCACCATCACGCTGACCGTCACGAATGCCTCCGGGTTGAGTGTGACGCGAGTCCTGGTGGTGGAGTGGGAAGACCTGTGGTGTGACGAGCATGCGCCGTGTCCGGCGGTGTTGGGAGCCTCGACGGTGACGTTGACGGCGGACTGCACCACGGCGCAGACGGTGTGGATTCCGGACGGGTACACGCTCGACGGTGGCGGTCACGTGCTCACGGCGGTGGACCCTCGCGACGGCCGCTTCCGAGGCGCGGTGTTGAGCAGCCTGGGGACGACGGCGCATGTGAGGGACGTGACGGTGGCGGCGCGAGGGTTGTCGGAGCTGACGTGTGACGCGGGCTCGGCCCGGCTGCGCGGCATCCTGTTCGACGGCGCGAGCGGCTCCATCCTCGACAGCGTGGTCCGGGACGTGAACCAGAAGGAAGGGGAGGGGGGCTGTCAGGAGGGTGTGGCCATCGAGGTGCGCAACGCGCGCGACGCCGAGTCGGTGACGCACGTGGAGGTGCTGCGCAACCACGTGGTGGGTTACCAGAAGGCGGGCATCGTCGGCACGGGCAAGGTGGAGCTGAACCTGGAGGACAACCGTGTCGAGGGCGGTGGGCCCGTGCCCTTCATCGCGAGGAACGGCATCCAGTTCAGCGACGGGGCCACGGGGCGGGCCACGGGCAACCGCGTGACGGGGCACGCCTACACGGGAGACTCCGCGGTGGCCTCGGGCATCCTGGTCGCGGGCGGGGCGTACTACGGGTTCGCGCTGTGCGAAGACATCGTCCTCTTCGAGAACACGGTGGAGGACAACGACGTCGGCATCAATCTGTCTCAGGGAGAGGCGGGCGGAGGGCCACTGGCGGTATCGACCCGGCTCCAGGTGTCGCGAAACACCGTGACCCACCGCGGGCCGGTGACGAACGGCTATCCGTACCAGGCGGGCATCTCCGACCTGGGGGGCGCCAACGCCATCAGCCAGAACAAGGTGAGCGGGCCCGGGTATGACCGAGGCACGCAGCCTGGGGCCACCTTCGATGTGGACGTGGTGGCGGGCGCGGCTTCCCAGCTCTTCTTCATGAGCCCGGCGCGAGAGACCGCGGTGGGCCGATGCTCGGAGGGGCTGGTGGTGCAGAGCCAGGACAGTCGAGGCAACCTGTCCGCACTGGCGGCCCCCTCGCTGACGCTGGAAGGGACGGGACCGGCGGCGGCGGGGGTGTCCCTCTTCGCGGATGCGACCTGTACGACGCCGCTGGCGACCTCGGGAGACGGGTGGTCGCTGGTGCTGGAGAGGACGCAGCAGGAAGCGACGTTCTATTTCCAGGCGGCGCAGGTGGGAGAGCTGACGCTCACGGTGAGCGGGGACGGCGTGACGGGCTCACAGCTCCAGCGCGTGCGGTGATGCATCGATAGGGAGCGGAGGCTCCCAGTCTCCATGTAGGTGCATGGAGCAGCTGGAACGGGCGTCCGAGCCAGTGGGACAAGTAGACGACCCAAGGCTCGTTCTCTTGGTTGGGCTCACGCCGAGCTCCCAGGGTCGAGCGTTTTTCCGAGGCGTGGATTCAAGGACGGCGCCCGGTGGTTCACGGTCGCAGCGGGAGTTCCTCCAGCAGGTTGGCTGGAGCCGTGCCCGGGTGAGATCCGCCGGGGGACGGGGTGGGGTGGAGAAATCCGACGCGCCCTGTCACGAAAAGTTGATGCGTTTCCAGGATCAGTGGTACATGCCGCTCCCCCGCAACGAAGCCGCGCACTGGCGCGGAGCACTTCGTGGTGGGAGCAGGAACATCGACGGAATACAGCGGTCAACGAAGCGAGTTGACAGGAGACGCGGCGGTGATAGAAGCCGCGCCCCCGACGAAGAAACCCGAGCGGTAGGCGGGCAGGAGCGGCGGGGCGGTCAACGAAGCAGCGGTTGACACGGGATGCGGCGAAGAGGTAGAAGCCGCGCCCCTCCGGAAGAAAGCAGCGGAAGCCACTGGGCGGCGCTGAGGACTTCGGGAG